>JBEKSR010000011.1:0-59279 GCA_049516835.1 Bryobacteraceae bacterium
TTCTTGCGCGTGAAGAGGAAGTAAGCCAGCGGATCGGCCACTTCGTGGTCCGGAAGTTCGAGCGTGTAGCCGTAATCGGTGCGCAGCCGGCGCTCGATGGCGCGCGCCCGCTCCAGGTCCGTCGCCGCGCCCGCCGTCATGGCGCGCGCCAGTTCGGGGATTCGCGGGTCGAGCGGCGGCAGTTGCAGATGCTCGCTTCGCGCTCGCAGCGGCAGAATCGGCGCGGGGTAGGGCGCCGGCGAAGTCTCCGGCGGATCCTCGAGCCGGCTGTAGGCGTCGTAGTGGAGGCCCCGGGGTGACTGATGTCCGATCCGGTAGCTTCCGGTCGCCGTCCGCAGGAGAAATGAGTAGCGCAGATCCACCATCTCGGGCACCCCGGCGAAAAAGAGCGCATCGGTGCCGAAAGCGTCCAGATCGACGTGGTAGTTGATGTGCCGCCCCGGCCGCCGGTAGACGGACGGCTCCAGGTCGGCGTGGCCGTTCTCCACCGGGATCGTCTGGTTCGCCCGCCCGGGCTCGGACCACCGCTTCCCATCGAATTCGGCCAGCGCTCCGCCACGCCATTTCAGGCCGCCAAGCGTTTCGCTGCTGAAGATGCGGATGTGCATGACCGGCCGGGAGGCGGTCTTGATTTCGCCGATCTCGCCCAGCGTCACCTGGCTCGAGAAACCTGGAAGATAGAAACGATGCGAGATCAGGCGGGAGAACGCCGCTTCGGCGGTGCGCGGCAAGAGAAAGAACAGCCCGGCGGTGAGCGACAGGATTCCCAGAGTTACCAATACCGAATGCAGCGCCAGGCGGAAATAGAAGCGCTTCAGCCCGCTGCGCGCCGTGGCTGCGGCCTGGCGCGTCGAGCGGCGAATCTCTCCGCTGGCGAGCGCCGCCACGGCAAACAGCAAGTACAGCGCCAGAAACAGAAAGAAGTTGAAACCGATGGACAGGAGGGCCGCAGCCAAGAGTTCCACGAAGGCAATGGCGGCGGTGTAAAGATAATCCCGATTGGTTTTCGCCGTGAGGATCTTCATCACCGCCAGGAAAAACACCAGGTGGACGGTGGCGGAGAGAAACTCGCGCGAGAGAAAGTAGTAATCGAGCGGGAAGAAGCCGGTATAGCCGAGAGTGATGAGCGTTACGGTGCGATCGGAAACGTCCAACCGTACCAGGCCGCAGATCAGCAGGCCGCGAAGCACAAGGCCGGCGGCGGTGAGCGCCATGGTCGGGGTATCCAGATACCCCGAGCCGGCCACGGCGAGATATCCGCTGGCCACCAGGCCCAGTAGCGAGAACTGGAAAAAACGCTCGACGGAGGGTTGCCCTCGGGGCCAGGCGCTCGCATCCGAACGCACCATCACCCCATTCTATCAGCGGGGGCTTGATTACCTCCGGCTTTCGGCTTCGAAGCCGTACTCCCGAAGCAGTTCTCCGGATGGCCCGTAGACGCGCACGAAGTAGACCCCCGGCTGCGTCCTCGGAACTTTGAAATCGGCCTTCGATCCCCGTGCGGGCACAGTGGCCTGCCAGACGCGATTGCCGGAGCGATCCACCATTTCCAGCCGGTACCCTGACGAGGCCGGCAAATTCGCCAGGTCTAACCGCAGGAGGAGCCATCTGCCTGCCGGCGCTTTGGCTTCGATAGCGGCCCCGCGCGTGGCTGCCAGGTCGACTGCAAAGGGGTGAGCCTCGCCCATATCCAGACGGCTGAGCCACAAACCGGCCGCCACAATCACCACCGCCATGCCAGCCAAGGCAGGGACCAGGCGGGGAAAACGCAGCCAGGGGAGTCCGCGTTTGAGAGGCCTCGTGCGCAGACGCGCGGAGGCCTGTCGCATGGCGGAAACGTAGACGTCGGTCTGCGCCAGCCGGAGCTGGCAGGATTCGCAGATCAAGAGATGCTCTTCAAAGGGGGCGATGGACCCTTCGGGCATCGCCCCCATGGAGTATCGCTCAATCTCCTCCTCGTCTATGTGACAGTTAGCGTACACAACCAGCATCCCCATTGTGCATCAATTTCTCTCTGAAATAAAGGTATTTCGGAGGCGGTGGAATTCTCAGAAATACCGGAGACGACCTTAGTTCGGTCACGAGCGGAAACCCATGCGGCGTGAGAACCGGGTCCTGCCGAGTTCGCCGAATCGCGCCTTGGCTCGGGATTTGACAAGGCGGAACTGCGTTTCCGTGAGGCCCATCTCCCGGCAGATCCGATCGGGCGGCTGCTCTTCCAGATAGAAACGGGCCAGAACCTCGCGGTCGCGCTTGGGAAGGCTGTTCAGGATGCGCATGGCCAACTCTCCGTTTTCGTGCTCGATGGCGCTTCGTTCTGGATTGGGATGGTGGTCGGAGAGAGTCATTCCGAAATCCAGATCGGCCTGGTTGCGGCGTGCCTTCACGTTATCGTCGATCTGCGCGGCTACCTGCCGGCGGACGATGGTGCGCACGTAACCCATCAAGCGCTCGGGCTCGCGCAGCTCGCCCTTTTGAATGGATTGGACGATGATCAGGAACACATCGTGCACTCTGTCGTCGAGATCCTGCGGTCCAAGCTGGCGGCAGAGATAAAAGCGAACGCCCGTCGAAAAGATGCGATACATCTGCTCCAGGGCGGACGGATCTCCGTTACGAATCTGTTCCACCAGTCCGGACCAGGGCGGGTCCGCGAAGTTCGCGACCGGTTCCATGGCGCTATCGGTTTTGGAGTTCATTCGCCTCCAATCACGAAGTAAGCTCCCCAATAGCGCGGCTGGGCATGCCGGCCCCCGGAACGAATCATGTCAAGCTGCGCGGTGCGCAGCGCCCGTCCCGGGTCCGCGCGGCGCTCGGTTCGCAGGTTCCGGTACAGAACCTTGAACAGCGGCCCATCCTCATCGGGCGTGGGCCAGCGGCTGCTCACCACGGCGCGCGCCCCGGCCGTCAGCCAGGCGCGAGTCAATCCCATCAGCCCGGTTCCAGGCAGAGCCGCACCCTGGGCGGAGTAGCACCCGCTCAGCACAATGAGGCCTGCGTCGATTCTCCAGTGGGCGATCTCAAACGGCGTCAGAAGTTCCGCCTCCTTCCCCTCCGTCAGGCTGAGAGCGATCAAGCCGCAAGCCGGGCGCTCGGAGGATTCCAGAACGTGAGTCGCGAAGTGCACCACCGCTGGGTTGCGGCGCATCTGCTCCGCCAGGTTGCGTCGCGTCGCGCCGGCCCCCCGGAGCAGGATGCTTTCGCCATCCCAGGCTCGCGCGCAATTATCCAGTTCCGCGCCGCTGGCCACCAAACGGGGCAGCACCAGACCGGCGGCGGCGCTCGGGACGGAAGCGGTGAAGAGTCGCAGCGGCCACATCCATCCCGTTCCGGCATTTCCCCGGCCGTGCGGCAGCCGCGGGTCCGCCGCATTGTAGATGGGATCGCCAACTCCCAGGAACACAGCAGAGGGCTGCCCGGCCGTTTGTCGCGTGGCGGCCTCCAGCCAATAGCCGGCGCCCGGAATGACTACCGTGGTGCGCCGCTCGGCTACATAGACGGGCTGCGGCCCGGTGCTTTCGAGAAGTGCGGCTACCGGAACGTCGAAAAGCCCCTCGTCCAACGCCAGCAGCCAGCGCGTCCTGTGTCGAAACCGGGAAGCCAGCGGCCCGAAAAGAGTGCGGTATAGATGGGCGCCAGCCGGTCCGGCATCTGTCGAATCTCCGCGGATGGCGCGCACCACGGCTTGGATCTGAGTTTCGATCTCCTTGCGCGGTGGCAAAGCGTAGAGCGCCAGCCCGCCCCGGTCCAGCGCCCACAGCCAGGAGACGGAATCGCCCAGGTCGAAGCTGAGCAGAGCCGTATGGGAATCGAGGGTAGCCCGCGTACGCTCCAACAGGCGGGTGGTTGCGGGTTGGGCAACGCCGTCCGGCACTGCTTGCAGGCGGATGATTTCGGCGCGTGTGGCCCGAACCACATCCTGGGCGTGCGGGTCTTGAGTCCGCAGAGCCTCGGCCTCCTCGCGCTGCAGCCGGTCGAGCGCCTTCCAGGAAGCTGCCACGTCCACGGCGGCAGACCGGCGTCCGAAGAGAATCTCCCGCAGACTGCCCGCCCGGTTCTCCTCCGCGGCTTCGAACGTCTCGCGGATGAGGGCCGGGTCGCCAGTCTCGAGATACAGCCGGTTGCCGGCTTCCACCAGAGCGGAATAGACCTGATCGAGCAGGCCTTCGGCTCCAGTGCGGGCGGCGTCATAGGGCGGCGCGGACCAGCGCCAGGCGCGCGCCAAGCGCGCCGCGATTCGCAAGTCGTCGAGCGCTACCCGGAGGCGGCCCTGTTCCAGCCGGACCCGGCCGCGGAAATAATAGACTTCCCACGAAGGTACGGGACCCTGGGGCCGCGCCGCAAGTTCCACGGCGCGATCCAGCAGCGCGGAAGCGGACGCCAGGTCGCCCTGCGCCAGGCGCAGACGTCCCAGGTTGCGATACGAGCTGTCCAAAGCCAGCTTGTGCAGTTTTCGGACGCGGTAGGCCTCCAGAAGGGGTGCTTCCGCTTTCGAAAGGTCGCCGCGCTTCAAAAACTCTTCGCCCAACCGGTTCCAGCCAAGGGCGTAAAACTCGAGGTCGCCGGCGTGATCGGCGGCGTCGGTGCCCTGGCGGAACAACTCGGCTGCTTCTGGCATGCGGTCCTGCCGCGCGCGCACGGTGGCCAATTGGATCAGCAGCTTGGGAAGGTGGTCCCGCCGGTCCTTGCCGGACACGCGCTCCAGGGCGCCTTCGATCCATTGCGCCGCGGCTTCCAGTTCTCCCATTTCGGAGTAGAGCGATGCGATGTTGACATCCAATACCGCGGCGTAGCTGGCGTCGCCGGCCTGATCGGCCAGGCGATGCGCCTCCCGGAAGGTCCGTAGCGCGGGTTGATACTGGTGGAGAGCGAATTGGCAACCGCCCACGTTGCCGGTGGCGCGCGCGGCTACATCGTCTTCCCCTACCGTGAGCGCTTCCCGCCGAAGCGATTCAAAATAACTTTCGGCATCGCCAATTTGGCCGGCCCCGAATAGGTCGGCGCCCGGGCGCAGTCGTGCCAGCATGGCCGCACGGCGCGCGGATCTGTCCTCCGTGACGACCAGAGACTTCGCGCCGCGTCTCGGAACCGGTTTCCGCGCCGTGCCGGCCAACGAAAACACGAGCAGGCAACAAGCCGCAATTTTGGCTGTTTTCAAATGACCAGCCTCGGACCTGTTTGTCGGAATTCAAACCAAATCTGGTAATTCTTTGGGAATACTACCTTTCGGTAATACCCCCAAAGAATTATACCAGCTACTGGCCTAGAATAGGCTACCCCAAATGGGGGTTATTCACGTGACGCGCCTGTGGGTAGCGCGATTTGGTTACTTCAGAAACAGCTTTTTACCACAATCCGGAAACGATGATAATAATCGGATCGCCTGGCATCTTTAGCTGTAAGCGACCGTCAGAAAAACGGCGGTCCTTCTCAATTCCAGATTACCTTGCGCGTTTGCCCAAATAAGAAATCGGACGAGCCAAGCCACTGAATCTAAAAGAAATCCAATTGCCATTTATTTGTGACCCGCGGCCGGGTGCCCGCGCCGGCCACCGGCGCGGAGATCAACGGGGGTAGGAGCCGGCGATCTTCTTCACCAATCCGTGAAGACCATGAAACCACGCCCCGCCGGGCAGAAACATCATCGGGCACTCGCCCGCAATAACCGAGATACCGTTCGCTTCACAGAACTTCACGGCATCGGCGCTCACGGCTCCCTGGCCGGTGGCGCGGTGCATCCATACCTGCCTGATGCCCGCTTCGGCGCAGTCCCGGACTACCTTGTCCGTACGCGCCGGCGGCGTCATGCATAGAGCGCCGCCGACCGGCGGTTCGATCTCTTGCAGGCGCGCAAAGCACGGCTGCCCATCCATCTCGCGCGCTTCCGGATTCACCGGCACAACATCATAGCCTCTTTCGCGAAACTCGCGAAGAACCGCTCTTGAGAAATCCCTTGGCCGGCGCGAAACGCCCACGATGGCCAAGCGCTTCTGGCCCAAGAAGTCCTCGATTCGCTCTCTGACGGTCATACCAGAGCCGCATCTCCTGCCCGCTATTATGACTCCCCAGAAAACTCGATCACAACTTTTTTTTCATTCAGATTCAATAACTTAGCGGGATTTGCTTGCACTAGGCGCCTGCTAAGCTCGAATCAGAGGAGTTGTTGCGAGCAACTCCTGTTGCCATGGCTTCCACTTGTCTGGGCGGCCCGGGGCTTGGGCGGCCGCCGGGTCTCCCGGACAGGGTGGGGGTCCTCACTGGGTTTCTTGATTCATCCGATGAAAACATTTCAGCAGATTCTCGTTTGTGCCTTCCTGGCGGCCCTGACGGCTCTGGTGGTGTGTGCCATCTTCCTGCTGCGCGCCGCCACGGCCACGGTGGCGGCCATCCCCGGCGAGGTCGAAGCCACTCGCCGGGAACTCATCGGCGTGGTCGAGGCGGCCCGTAAGGATCTCGCCGCGCAGGTGGAATCCGCCCGCCAGGATGTGCTGACGCGCTCGGAGCGGCAGTCGGCGGCGCTTCGCACGGACGTAATGACCGAGGTTGCCGAGATCCGAAAGATGGCGGACCGGCGCCTCGGCGACACCCTCGCGCGCGCGGACACCGCCCTTGGCACGGTGGAAGCGCTGCGGCGGGACCTCCAGCCGGTCCTCGACAATTCCGCCGCCATCACCGCGCAGGTGAATGCTTCGCTCCCCCTCTTTCTCGACTGCGACCACAACGCCGATTGCGTCTTCAACCGGTACGTCGGAGCTTTCAGAGGCATTGAGCGGGCGGCGCTCAATTTCGGCCAGATGTCCATGGATTTTCGCGGGTCCCTCCCAGACGCTCTCACGACTTGGGGAGGTATCGGAGACGACATGCACGGCATTACCGGCAACGTGAAGAAGCTGACGACGCCCCGGTGGTATGACCGCCTGATCGGGTATGGACTGAGCGCCGGCGCCGCCTATCGAGACCTCAACCCGGGATACAACGTGGCGCAGGGGATTTGCGGACTCTTTACCAGACACAAGGAACAGTGATCTCATGGCATCCGTCCCAATGCCGGCTCCCGAACCGATCAAGCCTGGACCCCAGCCCTACACGATCGACTCGCCGATCGCCTCGGTCTGGAGCATTGAAGATCCCAGTGGAGAAACACCGCCGAAAGCATTCGTCGTCATGGCACCCCAATGCTGGGGGCCTTTCTACACCGCGGAAGAAGTGCGCACGGCCTTCAAAGACTTGCGCGCCAAGGGAGAAGTTGAATAGCCGCGCGCCCGGCGGAAACGGGCGGGAAGAGGATTGAACATGAAACGAGCTTTGGTTTCTGTCGTAGCGGTTTTGCTGTGCCTGGTCCTGGCGGCCTGCACGCAGAGCCAGATCATCAACAGCATCGATGTGGCCCTTACCGCCGCGTCCATCGCCCTCCCCATCGTCGCCAGCGCCGTGGGCCTGCCACCCGCCGTCGTGGCCGAAATCGTTACCTGGATTCAGTCGGCACTCAAGGGGCTGTCCGCCGTATCGGACGATTTGCTCACGGGTGGCCCGGCGGGTACCGTGGCCGCAAAGATCACGGCGGATCTGTCGGGAGTTGTCGCGGCCACGCCCAACCTTCAGGGCTTGCCAGTTGCCATCGCCTCCGTGGTACAAGCTCTTGCCACCGACGTGCAAGACATCTTGACCACCTACGGCGCAAGCACCTTGAGCACGACGGCATCCCGGCTTTCCCCGTCGCCTCTTGGCGGCAAGGAGATCCACTTTGGAACGCACGACCGCCAGCGGCTGATCGCGCTCCGGGCGAAGGCCCTGGGTTTGCTTGCCGACTCGGACGTGCGCCTTCAAATGTTGAAGAAGTAACCGATGCGGCTGACCATTCCAGAGCGGAAACTCACGCGCCCTAAGCGGTTCGTGATCGAGCTCGGAACGGATGGCTTCAACGCCTACGCGCAGCAGCCGGACGGATCGTTCGATCTGCTGGCCGCGTCCGTGAAGGCCGTCCAAACCGACTTCGAACTCTTCGCCGCGAGCGAATCCATGTCCGCCTTCATCCGCGTGATGGAACGCATCTTCGATTCCAACGGACAGAACAAAGCGCACTTCGTGCTGGAGAAAACCAAATGAAACACTTCTACGGCTGGCGACCCGACACCCCGGACCAGCGAGACTTCCTGTACCGCGCCATACCGTCCCTTCCGGTGCCTGCCGACCTGGACCTGCGCCCCGAGCAGCCTCCGATCTTCGACCAGGGGCAACTCGGGAGCTGCACCGGCAACGGCATCGCGGGAGAACTCGAAGCGCAGGCGCTCATGCAGGGAGAGCCGATGTCCACTCTCTCACGCTTGTTCATCTACTACAACGAGCGCGCGATGGAGGGCACCGTTTCCGAGGATGCGGGTGCGGAGATCCGCGATGGCATCAAGTCCGTCGCCACCCAGGGCGTTTGCCCAGAATCGGCGTGGCCATACAAGATCGGCAAGTTCGCTGTCAAGCCGCCCAAGCAGTGCTACACCGACGCGCTCAAGTTCCGGGCGCTCAGGTACCGGAGCGTTCCACAGACCCTCGCCACCATCAAGTCCGCACTTTCCACTGCGCGCGGCATCGTGTTCGGCATCTCGGTCTACGAGAGCTTCGAGTCGGATGAAGTAGCGAAGACTGGAATCGTGCCACTGCCTGGGCAGAATGAGCAAGTGCTAGGAGGCCACTGCGTCCGCCTGGTCGGGTTCACCGACCACGGCTACCCGGACATCCCCGCTGGTCACTTCATCGGGATGAACAGTTGGGGCGTCGGTTGGGGCCTGAAAGGATTCTTCGCTATCCCCTACGGCTACGTCACGAACCCAAATTTCGCCGATGACCTTTGGGTCATAAACGCTGTTTCCTGACAATTTCAAACCAAGAGGAGTATTTCATGAACTATTTCAAACGCTTCCTTGCTAACGCCAGCAGCAGCCCCAAGACCACGGCCGCTGGATTGGCCGGCATCATCGGATCGCTGACGGCGGCCCTACATAACACGGCTCTGCTTTCAACCGCACAATGGTGGACCGTCCTACTCGTATCCGGTGGCCTGCTCTTCTCCGCGGATTCCAAAGCCTGAATGCTGGCCGACCGCATCCTCTCCGAGGAATCTCTGACCACCTGGATGTACTTGGATACCGCCAATCCTCCGGTGGTGACCTGCGGGATAGGTCACGCCCTCTTCACTATCGAGGACTGCCTGGCGCTCCCCTGGGACCGGCCGGAAATCATAGTGCGCCAGGATTACCAGACCATCGCCGGCAAACCACCGGGATACCGGGCCGGCTGGTACGAGCCGTTCAGCACTGCGAGGCTGACCGAGATCTTCGTCCGCGAGCTGCTCGAGCAGGACATCGACCGCCAGGTGAGAATTCTGAGGGGGCAGTTCCCGCGGTACAGAGAGTACCCGGATTCGGTTCAGGAAGCTCTGGCAGATATGGCGTTCCAGTTAGGCGGCAGGTTCCCGAAGACTTGGCCAAAGTTCAGCCAAGCCGTAAGAAATGAAGACTGGGAGGGCGCCGCCGCGGAATGTTCGCGCCAGGGCACATCCGAGAAAAGGAACCAAGAGACGGCGGCATTGTTCCTTGCAGCTTCAGATCGAGAATTGCCTCCGGCTGCCTAAATCCCTTGGATTTGACCAATCCAGGGAGATGGCGTTTCAGAGCACGAATCTCTCATCAGTCGCCATCCACACCAGCGCGGAGTCAGCCGCACAACCTTGGATTCTCTGGGCCTGACCGCCCCATCTGAGGATTGTCCCAAGAAAAGCATTCATGAAGTTGCCCTCATTTCTCCACGCCTGCATCGGTCTAACGCTGTTATCAGTCGGAACCTGTTTATCCCTGGCCATCCTGGATTTCCGCAACCTGGAGAAAGCGCGGTTCCAGGTGGAAGAGAACATGCAGAATCTCGCAGACCACCATGCCCACCGAGTCGAGCAGGACTTCCGAATCCGTCTGGATGCCGCGCTTGAGGAAGTCACATGACGCAAGATCAGCGCGACGCGCTCCCCAAGATGCTGCTGATGTGGCAACAGATCGGCGCCGACGTATCCGGCACGGCCGGCAACCTGAATCGCCTCACCAAGCCGCATTGGTCTGAAGACGTAGTCTCAGGCAGCCCTGCGTGTTCAATCTGTTGACGGGAGGCACGGCCGCGCTGGTGGCGTCGGCTGCACGGCCATTGACCTCATCAAGCGCTTCGAGTCGCTCGAACTCGAAGCCTACCTTTGTCCCGCGGGCGCATGGACCATCGGGTGGGGACACACCGCCGGCGTCGAACCGGGAATGCGAATCACCGAACAACACGCCGAAGAACTGCTCGGCCTCGATATCGAAGAGGTCGGGCTCACCCCGGCGGCGCGAGGCGGAGCGGGAACTCTTTCTGAGCGCCGCCGGAAGTTAGCCGCAAAGCGGGCTGCGCGCGAACGCCAGCTCTTCCACCACGCGGCCGCCCATGAGGTGCTCCTGGATGATTCGCTCCAACACCTCGGGCGCCGCCGAGTGGTACCAGACGCCCTCGGGATAGACCACCGCAATGGGGCCTTGCTCGCACACGCGCAGGCAATTGGCTTTGGTGCGGTAGACGCGGTCCAGCAACCCCAGTTCCGCCAGCCGCCTCTTCAAATAGTCCCACGACTCCAGCCCGGCCTCCTTCGAGCAGCACTTCGGCGTGGTCTGGTCGCAACACAGAAAGATGTGCCGCCGAATGCCCGGGATGCCCAGGCCAGTGGCAATCCGCGTCAATCGCTCGATGTCCGGCATGCCGAGGTCAGAACTGCACTTTCGGCGCCGTCCGTGCCCCTGGCTCCGTCTTGAAATATGCGTCGTTGCGCGTGAATCCCGCCATCGACGCCACAATGTTGTTGGGGAACAGCTCGATCGACGTGTTGTACCGCTGCAGCACCTCGTTGTATTTCCGGCGCTCCACGGCGATGCGGTTCTCCGTCCCCGCAATCTCGTCCTGCAACCGCAGGAAGTTCTCGTTCGAGCGCAACTGCGGATAATTCTCCGCGATCACCAGCAGCCGCGAGAGCGCGCCGGAGAGCTGGTCGTTGGCCTGAATCTTCTCTTGCGGCGTGCGGCCGCCGATCAGGGCCGCGCGGGCGTCGGCGATGTCTTTAAAGACCTCCGTCTCATGCTTGGCGAAGCCCTTAACGGTCTCCACCAGGTTGGGAATGAGGTCGGCGCGCCGCTGCAAGACAACCTCGACATCCGACCACGCGGCGTCCATGCCATTGCGCTGGGTCACCAGGTCGTTGCGGATGCTGTAATACTGGCTCACGGCAACCAGGGCCGCCACCACAACCACTACCAGAACCACGATCAGAGCAGTTTTCACGTGTAGTCTCCTATTTCTCGAGCCGGTCCACGGCGTCGATGACCACCGATATCCCTTGCATATACGCGGCCAGCAGAGCGGCCGGTTCCACGTCGCGCGGCTTGAGACGCTCCTCCCGAATGTCGAGCAGCTTCTGGAACGGCGCGGGGTCGATCCCGAAATGTTCCCGCGCGTGCTCGATGACCTCGCGCTTCCTGGCGGGCCCCTCCACCCCGTGCAAAACCAGGGCGTGGCGGAACAGCACGCAGAACGTGGAAACGGAATCGAGCATCAGCCGGCGCAGCAGGTTGGAATCGGAGAGCACCCCCGAAGCCTTCTGGCGCAGCCGCAGCAGCTTGGCCCGCAGATCGTGCTCCACCTGCGCGCGGTAAAACGAATGGTCCACCACCAGCGGCGTAATTACGTCCTTGCCGAGCAACAACCGATGGTGCCGCTTCATGTCGTTGAACTCGATGGCGAAGCAGTCCGTGGAAGTGGCCAATTCGTGCTCGGTGAGCAGCAGCGGCGAGGGGTTGCCCTTCTCGCGCCACCAGCGGAACATGTCCCGGCCGGCGCCCAGCTCGCGCGGCGTAATCTCGCTCAGAACGCAGAGAATATTGAGATCGGAGAACTTGGCGTGGTGGTCGCCGGCGGCCGCCGAGCCGTAGAGCACCACCGAGACCAGACGGTCGCCGTAGGCCTTCTGCAATTTCTCCACCAGTTGGTTCAGCACCTTGTCCATTGAAATGGTCCTCACCAGTTGCCGGAAGCGCCGCCTCCACCCGAGTCGCCGCCGCCAAACCCGCCGAATCCGCCGCCGGAATCGAATCCGCCGAATCCGCCGCCGCCGCGGCCACCCCCCATTGAGCCGCCCATCATGTTGCCGAGAATCAGCCACGGCAGGATGCCGAAGCCCCCGCCTCCGCCACGGCCTCCCTGACCGCCCCTGCGCATCAGGAACAGCAGCAGAAATAGCCCGCCGATCAGCACCGGAAACGGGAACGAATCGGAAACCGCCGGCCGCGTGCGCCGCGGCAGGCGCGCCGCCAGTTCCACGTTCTTGGCCTTGGCGATGGCGCTCCCCATGGTTTGCGCCGCCGCCATCATGGCATCGCCGTAGTCCCCCTGGCGCAGCGCCGTCCGCATCTCGCGCAGGATGCTGCCGGCCAGACCGTCCGGCAGAATCGGCTCCAACCCGTACCCCACTTCGAGCCGGCTGCGGCGGTCGCCGATGGAGAGCAGCAGCAGGATGCCTTCATTCTTGCCCTTCTGGCCCACGCCCCAGGCGCGGAAGATGGTATTGGCCACGTCTTCGATGGGTTCGCCCTCGAGAGACGCGATGGTCACCAGCGCCATTTGCGCGCCGGTCGACTGCTCCACAATCCCGCCGTAAGCCTCCAACTGGGCCTTGCTGGCAGGATCCATCACGCCCGCGAAATCGCTGACATACCCTTGCGGCTGAAGCGCTTTCCAGTCGACCGCCCTACCGGCGCAGGCGCACGAGCCCAGCAGGAGGCCCAGCCGCAACCATTTGCGCATGTTGAAGTTTCAGTGTACTACGCGCCGGCACAGGCATCTGGATTCCGACGCCGCGCTTTTGCTAAAATGAAGTTGCGTTGGGACGTCGTCTAACGGTAAGACTGCGGCCTCTGGAGCCGCGTATCGGGGTTCGAATCCCTGCGTCCCAGCCAAAACTTCCGACTCCGCGCCGCTTCCCCTGTGCGAACCTGATGGTGTGAGCGAGCACGATCGCAAACTGTCCGATCCGCTGCGGTTCTTTCTGCGCGCGCTGGTTTTTCTGGCGCTCATGCTGGCGCTGTGGTGGCTGGCCCTCCTCAATCCGCTCCTGGCCGGCTTGCGCCTTTCCGCGGAGTTGACGCTGCGGCTGCTGCCCGGCGGGAGCTCGGTCTCGCACGTCACCATCGGCCCCGACCGGAATTGGACTTTCCAGGTGCCGGCACCCGCGGCCGTGGTGAACCAGGAGAGAACGCAGCAGATGTTGGGGGCCGCGACTGCGGGTTCCGGGCGCATCAAGATCCGGTCGATGAAGGTGGAAGGCGCCGGCCGATACCCGATCCTGTTTACGGTCTCGCTGCCGCTCTATTGGGCGATCCTGCTGGCCGCCCCGGGACGCCGGCGGCTGTTGCGGATGGCATCCGGGACGGCAGTGCTGGCGGCCTTCGCGCTCCTATCCATCGGGGTTTACGCCATCCGGCTCGTCGGCGGATACTTTCACTTGACGACGGATGGCTTTCCCGGATTCCTGATGGACTCCGCCATGTACTTTGCTACGGGTGTGGTGCCGTATTTGGGTCCAGTGCTGGTCGCACTATCGCTCGATGCGGAACTTCGCGGCCTGATCCTGGCCAGCGAGGCTGCGCCGGCTGCGGCAGTATCGGCAGTACCACGGCGCCGCAAGAGGCGCTGACGCCATGGTATTCTGGCGGATCGATGGCACGTAAACCTAGCCCCAGCCATACTCGGGCCATGCAGGCGGAGGAGGCCAGCGCGCCGCCGCGGAAGAACCGGATGCTCCGGTTCCTGGTGCTGTTCCCGATTCTCCTGGCCGTGGGGTTTTGTGGTTTGCTGATTCCGTTCCTGCATCCGGTGGTCACGGGCTTCACTCGCGGCCTGGTGGAGATCTCCGCGATTGTGATTCGTCTTTTCGGAGGCAACGCGACCGCCCACCAGGTGGTCCTGCGGAATCCTTCTAACGGCTTCGCTATGGAGGTGCTGGACGTCTGCAATGGAGATGATGTCACGGTCCTGTTGTGGGCGGCCATTCTGGCCTATCCGGCGTCCTGGTTGCAGAAGGGCGAGGGCCTCCTCGCCGGCACCGTCGCTATTCACGTCATCAACTTTCTGCGCGTCATCAGCCTTTTCTACCTGGGCCAATATAACCGGCAGTGGTTCGAGTTCGCGCACCAATATGTGTGGGAGAGCGTGTTTGTGCTCCTCACGCTGACCATTTTCTGGACGTGGGTGCGGCGCATGGCGGCGCCGCGACTTGAGAAATCTAAACTGATAGTTTAGAATTTTCATGGCAGGCGGCACCGCCTGCCCCACCGCAGCCGGCGGTGCTCGAGGCGGGTCGCGGTTTCCCCGCCGTGGTGGTGACTGGGCCGCGCCGGGCCGGAAAGACTACCTTGCTGCGCGGGCTTTTCCCGCGCGCCGCTGATGCGCTCCTGGAGGATCCCGGCATGCAAGCCCGCGCGCCTTCCGACCCCCGAGCCTTACTGGACGAGCTCCGGCTCCCCGCGCTATTCGACGAGATCCAGAATGTGCCGGAATTGCTCCCCTACATCCGAACCCGCATCGATCGAGATCCTCGCAAAATGGGGCAATGGCTGTTCACAGGATCCCAGGAGGCGCCTCTGATGCAGGGTGTCACCGAGTCCATGGCTGGGCGCGCCGCCATCATGCAGTTGCTGCCATTTAGTCTCACCGAAACGCACCGTGTCAGCCTCCTTCACGGCGGTTACCCCGAGGCGCTGGCGCGTCCTGCTGGACGCAGGTTGTGGTTCAGTTCTTACATCCAAACCTACCTGGAACGAGACGTCCGCGCCGTCACGAATGTGCGCGATCTAGCCACATTTCGGCGCTTTCTTGCCCTGCTGGCCAGCCGGCACGGGCAAATCCTGAACAAGACCGATCTGGCTGCTCCGCTGGGCGTGTCGGTTCCGACTGTAGGCGATTGGCTTCACGTTCTGGAGATCACGGGCCAGGTCATCCTGGTTCCGCCCTACTTCGAGAACTTCGGTAAGCGCCTGATCAAGTCACCCAAGGTGTACCTGGGGGACTCGGGATTGGCCTGCTACCTCCTGGGGATCGCGACTCAGGCCGAACTGGACCGGTCGCCGTTCCTCGGCGCCTTGTTCGAAGGATACGTAGCGGCGGAGATCCTGAAAAGTCAGGTCAACCAAGGCCGGCGGAAGGAGCTTTACCACTTTCGCGACCAGCAGGGTCTCGAGGTCGACTTCCTGTTTCCCAGTGGCCCTGGTGTTCTGTGGATGGTGGAGTGCAAAGCATCCAAGACCGTCCATCCGTCCATGGCCGGCCCGTTGGCGTCTTTGCGCCGATCCATGGGCGATCGCGCGCCAGTCCGGTCGAGCGTGGTCCATTTCGCGTCGACAACCGCCCCGCCCACTCGCGCGCTGGCGCCAGCCATCGAGGCGCTCGATGTGCGGGCATTTGTGGATGACCTGAACCGCAGGTCCGGACGATCGCCGAAGACCGCAGTGCGCCGGCCGCGCAAAGCCAAGTGAGGGCGGCAGCCTAACCCGATCTGCGGCCGGCCTTCCAACGTGCGATTTCCGCTACGCCCCGGATGGCGGCATCGATATGCTCTTCCGTATTGAAGGGACCGATCGAGAACCGCACCGCCCCGTGGATCTCAACCGTTCCCAGTTGGCCGTGCGCCAGCGGAGCGCAGTGCAGACCCGTCCGAGCGGCGATGTTGTGGTCCACGTCCAGCATGGTTCCCACGTCCGCGGCTTCCATCCCCTCGAGGTTCATGGCAATGGTGGGCAGGTGATTCGCCATGCTCTCGCAGCAGTACAGGCGCACGCCCGGGATCGCGCGCAAGCCATCCGCTAGTTTGGCCGCAAGTTTCATCTCGCCGGCGTGAATATTCTCTAACCCGCGACTGTCCAGCCAGTCCTGCCCCGCCCACAGCGCGGCCACCCCCACCATGTTCGGTGTGCCGTATTCCAGTCTCCAGGGGTACTCTTCCAGGTGATAGGGATAGGCCGACCGTACTCCCGTTCCGCCGCTGCGAACCTGCCGGATTTCGACGTACTTGCGGACCGACAGGCCTCCCAGCCCCATCGACCCCATCAGGCACTTGTGGCCCGTGAAGACCAGGACATCTATGTTCATTTCTTTCATGTCGATGGGGATGGCGCCCGCGGTCTGAGCCGAGTCGACGAGGAATGTCACGCCCTTCGCCCGGCAAATGCCGCCAATCTCTGTGACGGGTTGAACGGTGCCGGTCACATTCGAGCCATGGTTCACAACCACCAGCGCGGTGTTGGGCCGGATCGCCTTGGCGATGTCGCCGGGGTCGACAAACCCGGCTCCGTCGAACGGAACGAAGGTGGCTTCGACACCGCCGTCGCGCACCAGGTGATTGATCGGGCGGATTACCGAATTGTGTTCCAGGTTTGTGGTAATCACGTGGTCACCGGGCGCGAGCAGGCCGGGAATCGCCAGGTTCAGCGCATCCGTGGCGTTGTAGCCGAACGACAGGCGCTCGGGCGCGTCTTCATCGCCGCCGAAGAACCGCGTGAGCCGTTTGCGCAGGTTATCGAGGAGAGAGCCCGCTTCCAGAGCCAGGTCGAAGCCGCTTCGTCCGGGGTTCACTCCGGTGCCGCGATAAAAGTCGATCATGAAGCGGTAGACACTCTCCGGCTTGGGCCAGGCGGTGGCGGCATTGTCCAGATAAATCAACCGATTGTCGAGGGGCTCCAATTTCAGGTTCTTTCCCCCGAACAGTATATCTCCGTGCGGCAAAGCTTCTCTCGGATCCGTGTCACCTCTTTCCCGCAACTGCATCTTTAAGGGTAGAGACTGCTCATGACTGGATGGCTGGCCTACGCGATCTTCCTGCTGCTGTATTTCGTCCTGATGAAGTGGGTCCTGCCCCGGTTTGGCGTGCCCACTTGAATGGCCAACTCCTGCGACGCCGCGGCGCGGCGTGAGAAGAGCACGGGAAGACCGGCGGCTGCCCCGGAAAGCCGGGAACCTTGAACCGCCGGCGTTATCCTGGAATGGGGTGAAACTATCATGCAAGCTGCCGGCACCATCCAGTATGGCTATGTGCGCGATGTGGCGCTCCCCTTCGGGGAAGCCATCGCCAAGACCGAAGCCGCGCTCAAAGCCGAAGGCTTCGGAGTCCTCTGTCAGATCGATATACAGGCAAAGCTCAAGGAAAAGCTGGGCGTCGACTTCCCTCGCTATGTGATTCTCGGCGCCTGCAACCCACCGATCGCGCACCAGGCCCTCCAGCAGGAAATCAACCTCGGATTGCTGCTGCCCTGCAACGTCGTGGTATACGAACATGACGGAGCGGTCCGCGTGGGCGCAGTGGATGCCGTGAAGATGTTGTCCGTGGTGGGGAATCCCGCTATGGAGGGAATGGCGCGGCAAGTAAACGAGAAGCTCCGCCGCGCCGTGGACAGCGTGGCGGCGCAATCCGGAAGCTGAGCCCCTCGGAACCCGGTACGAGCGCCCAGGATGCACTCGGGCGCATGGCCTGTCAGTGTCACCCGGAGCGTTTTCTTTGCACTCATGCCGAGGCTTGGTTTCCCGCGCACGAGCATGTGTCGAGAAGAGTGGTTATTTCCTGACGAGCCCTCAGGGGAAGCTGGGGCCAAAGCGGGAACGCAGATAATCGTCGAGCAACTCTTGATCTCCGGCTGCGATCCGCTCCATCACGCCGTCCCGATAGATCCCGGCCAGAGTCTCCCGGATGCGCCCGCCGTCCCAGCCCAGCTCGATCATTCTTTTCCGCAATTCACCGAACAGGCCGACCAGTTCGGCGTATTCCCGCCCATACCGCGCCTCGAGTTCCTCCCGCAGGATTCCCGCCAGGGCCGGACAACGCCCCTCGGTGGCAATCGCCAACGTCAGGTCGCCGCGGCGGACAGTGGCGGGAACAGTGAAGGTGCACAGCGCCGGACGGTCCACCACGTTGACTAGCACGTTCATAGCCGCCGCATCTTCGGCTACGCGGGCGTTGAGTCCCTCGTCATCGGTTGCGGCGATCGCTACAAACGCGCCGGCAAGATCCCCTGTGCTGTAGGGCCTGCCATGCGCCACGATCCGTTTCTCATCGGCGAGCGCCGCAATCCGGTTGCAGGCCTGCGGAGCGATCACGGTGACATTGGCCTTGGCCGCCAGAAGATCCTGGACCTTTCGGGCTGCCACCTCGCCGCCGCCGATCACTACCGCCGCGCGGCCTTCCAGGGCCAGGTTCACAAGGTAGCTCATGTCGGTACTATAGCTTGATCCCCGGCGTAGCGCCGGCGGTCTGTGCCGCCGGTGGGGTTGTCATGATACGTACCCGTGGCTTCCGGCTACCTGCGAATTGCGGCCTTCAACACCTCGCGCACAAACTGCGGCATTGGCGCCTTGGCCTTCGCCGCCTGCGCCATCAGCCGACGGTTGCAGGAACCGCAGAGCAGCGAATCGGTACGCGGCCATGCGCCGGCCTTTCGAATCCTTCAGGAAGAAGGTGTCGAGCGGTATACCCAGCTCACGAACATCGCGCGCACCTCGCGGCGGATGACCGTAGCCGTGCTGCGTCGCCAGCTCTTCGGTCGTCACGTGGCCGTGCTCAATGATGTGATCGATGACGGCCCGGGCGCGCTTGGCTGTGATGGCTTGGAGCCGTTCTAAAAACTCTTTTGGTAGATCGGGTTTCTTGCCCATTCGATGACTGGTGAGTCATCAAGGAGCGTAGTTTGTTGCCCACGCCGAGTCAAATGGGAGGTATCAACCTTGCCGGTGCGCTCAGCCAGCGCGGGAGAGAGATAAAGGGATTCGTAAGTTGTCACGTCCTTGCCCAGGAAGGTGGCCTGAGTTGATCTACCAGCATCGAGTTCAATGCGGAACAGGTTCAGATCCTCGGGCATTGGTTTGCCGTAAACCTTGTCGTTCGCCCTGCCGTCGTAGCTGAGAATGTAGGAAACTTGCCGCTCATTCAGCTTTCTCAGTTCTAGTGTGAAGTCCTCGAACGAAAGTCCCTTGATGTACCGGCCGTCCCCGTCGCCGCAGACGCCCTGATACGGAGGGTCTATGTACACGATGTCTTCAGGCCGGGCGTCTTCAAGCACTTCGCGGTAGTCGCCAGCGACGACCTGGGTCTTGCCCTTGAGCAACCGCGAAGCACCGGCGATCTCATCTCGAAGCGTCTCCGGGTTCATGCCACGGCGCCGGTTGTCCGGACTCTGGTTGAAATCACCGTTCGCGTTGTAGCGGACGGCAGCTTTGACACAGCGGAGGAGCAGGTAGAGAAGGTGCCCCGGTTCGTGGATCTTGTTGAACTGGTCTCGAACGCGGTCGTAGAACTCGCGCTCGCGGCCAGCCTGATCGTGCCAGAGCTTTCGGTATTGATCCGTGATTTCGTCCGGGTTCTCAATCATCGCCCGCCACAGATCCATCAGCGGAGCGTTCAGGTCGGCGATGACAAACCGGGATGCCTTCTCGCGAGCGGCAGCGGCGAGCGTGACGGCGGCGGAGCCCGCAAAGGGTTCGATCAGGCGAGGCGAACCCAGAGGGAAGCACGCCAGTATCGCTGGCGTCAGCTTTCGCTTGCTCCCCTGGTACGGGACGGGATGCGGCACTCTCATCTGATCTAACATATCGGCTTTCGCCGTTTCTTCTTTACTGTATTCTCGCAAGCCGGGGGAGGACTCCGCCATTGTACCGCCCGGCTGCTGCCCAGCCGGCCAGTCTGCTGCCCTGAGGGGCCGTCTTCTCCTGGAAAACCGCGATCTGCCCTAATTCGAGTCTCATCCGTCGAAATTCACAGACCTTCGTCGATAAACGCCTCGAACAGGCGTGCACTGTCGAAATTCGTGTTCCGCATTTACGGCGCGTCCGAGAGACAGGACAACGGTGCAGCCGGTACAATATGGATACTGCGGGCCCTTAGCTCAGCGGTTAGAGCAGCGGACTCATAATCACCTCAGACGCCGTTTCGCCGTTTCTTCGCAACCTCCTGATTTTCCCGCTACTTGCAAGAAATCACAACGCTTAACCAAAATCAACCGAGTATGCATGAGAAGGTTAGAGAAATCCTGAAACGCAAGGGGTGGGCACAAAAATAGGCACAGTCGCTACTAACGATTTAGTAGTGCAGGCCCGGCGTTATTGACTTTTTCGCGGAACGTTTTTTCGCTCTTGACAGTTGATGGGCATGTGCCCTATAGTATTAACGGGCGAATGCCTATTAGCAGTTCCCGCACAGTGCTGTGGGTCCCAAGACGCGGCGGAGGCGCCGGATGTGTCCAAGAGATCAGTCAGATTCGCATTCATCGAAAATCCTCAGCCCGGTGGAAAGCGCTATACCACGGCGCGATGCGCGAAAAACTACGTGGAGCGCGGTCTGGCTCAGGTTACGGGGCCGGATCGAATTCGATTCTTGGAGACGAACGCGCGCCAGCAGGAGGCTGTAAAGCGGCTCTCATCGCGGCCGGATGAGTCCTACGGGGCGATACAGAATTGGAGCGGTAACCGCCGGCCAGACCGGCTATATAGACCGGGCGAGGTGTGCTCATAATCGAAGGTGGTTTAGCCATGTCTGCAATCACGCTCAGGCAGATCGCAACACAATTGAGGGACGGTTTGTCCCACCGAGAAATGCTCGCTGTCACCGGCTTGACCGCTGACCGGCTCATGACCTGGTACAAGCGCGATTGCCTACCCGCTGACTTCCAGCGGGCGCCGGGCCGTGGGAATTGGCGCCGGTACGACGTCGATTCGGTTATCACGCTCACCATGCTGCGGGTGCTGGTCGACGCGGGGCTGCCAATCGAGGATGCGGCCTGCTTGGCGCCGCGATTCAGCGTTTCGCCACGCTTGATGATGACGACTCCAGCGACCCCAATCGAAGCCGGCTGCGAGCTGGTCCAGAACCCGGAGCCATGGGCGGCGATCATCCGCCGGCCAGAGGGCTGGCAGTCAACCAGCCCGAAGGAATTTGTTTCACCAGGGTTTATCGCCGTCAGTATTACGTCGGATGATACCATCCCGATCATTCAGAAATGGATGCGCGATATTGGGGCGCGGTGGATGACGATCATAGACACCAGCGCAGTGGAGTTCAACCTCATGCAAACGCTCAAGAGGGTTGCGGCCGCCAGAAAGGCCGCCGCGAAGGCTACGCCGAAGTAGGCAGCAAAAAACCCTAGAGTAATCTGCACACCCCGCAAGTCAGATCGAAATGCACGTCGGCCAACAGCCCCACCACAACGAATCCGGCGCCGGAGGTGTGTCTCCACGTTTGCACGATGAACGATTTGCGGCGGGCTACGTTGGCCTGAGCCTCTCCACGCTTCGGCGTTTTCGGCGCAAGCGCCTGGACGGATGCACGGGGCCGGAGGCCGGGCCCGCGTTCGTCTATATCGTGTCCGCTGTGCGGTACGACCATGCGGACTTGGATCGCTGGATTGAGGAATTGCCGCGGCCGGGCGGCGGAGGAGCGGCGGCATGAACGACAGCACAGCGGAAGTCTTGAATCGCCTGAAAATCTCCGACGTTTACCAGGCGCTCGGCGGGCCGAAGCTCCGGCATAACCGCGGGCCGGCTTTCTGGCGCGGCGGCGATGGCTTCAACGTGTCGCTCGAGGATCCCCGCGGAGTGTGGCACGACTTCACCACGGACGAGGGCGGCGGCGTGCTGGACCTAGTGGTGCAAGTCCGTGGCGGCAACCGGGCCGATGCGCTGCGCTGGCTGGCGGACCTGGCCGGCGTGCGAATGGACGATACGCCACTTTCACCCGGGGACCGGGAGCGATGGATGGCCGAGAGGCGGGCGCTGGAACGGGATTTGCCGGCGGCTCGGTACTGGCGGCGCGCGGCGGGGAACATGGCTGAGGAGTTGCTCGACTCACTCAAGGCCGCCTTGGTGGACCCGATGCTCCCACAGCCCGACATAGGCGAGATCGGCCATGTCGAGAACATGCTCCGCTCGCTCCAGCGAATCGACGGCGCCGCGCTGGTAGGTGATTTCCGCTGGTGGCTTTCACGGTTTCCAGGCATGACGGCTGGAATGGTGCGCGCGGGGAAACGTCGAGAGGAAGCGCAGCGCCGGGCCCTGCTCGCGTACCTGGGACAGACGGCGCCCGCGGCGGGGAGCATGGCGGTATGACGGCGCAACCGGATATCGAGCAGCTGCTACAGACGGAGTGCGCGCGGGAACTCCAGCAGATGAAGCCGCGCGCGGTGACTCCGGCCGCCGCGGCTGAGCGGGAGTTCGTCGCCGTCAGTGAGGATCGTTACCGGCTGAGCATTCCCGGTATCGGCGTGGCGCTAGAAATCGACAGGTTGCGGCGTGATCATAACGAGCTCCTGGGTGAGCTTTCGGTGAGGTGTGATTTGCCGGGGGCGCGCACGGTGAACGGAAATTTGAGCATCGCCGATTTCAACCTTTCGAGCGCACGGGCGCGCACTGACCGCGCAAAGTTCCTGGCCGTTCGCGCGGCCGTCAAAGAGATCGACTGGACATCGCTGGTTGAAGAGTTCTGCCAGCGCGTGCTGCAGGCGGATCGAATCGGCCAACCCGCGGTGGACCTCCGCACACTGCCGAGGCCCAGCGGCGATGACGACATGGTGAGCGTCGAAGGGCTGGTGCTGCCCCGGCGGCATCCGAGCGTCCTGTTTGGCGACGGCGGCGCCGGCAAGTCGTACCTTGCCTTGCTTTTGGCGGGCCACATTGCGGAGAAGGGTATCCCAGTGGCGCTGTTCGATTGGGAGCTGGCCGGCGACGATCACCGCGATCGGCTGGAGCGGCTGTTCCCCGATGGGATGCCGCGCGTTCTCTATGCGCGCTGTGAGCGGCCCTTGGTCTACGAGGCGGATCGGTTGCGGCGCATCGTCCGGGACGGCGGTATCGAATTTGCGGTGTTCGATTCGATAGCCTTTGCCTGTGACGGGCCGCCCGAAGCGGCTGAGGTGGCCGGCCGGTATTTCCGCGCTGTCCGGCAGATCGGCGGAGGCTCGCTCCATGTTGCTCACATCAACAAGGGAGAGGCTGGAGACCAAAAGCCGTTCGGCTCTGCATTCTGGCACAATGGCGCCCGCTCAACGTGGTTCGTCAAGCAGGACGAAGGCTCCGCCGGCAGCGACGTTCTACAGATCGGGCTGTTCAACCGGAAATCGAACCTTGGGCGCCTTCGTCCGCCGTTGGGTTTCAGTATTTCCTTCGGTGAGGATACTACGACGTTCCACCGGACGGATGTAGGCGCCAGCCCGGACCTGGCCAGCAAGTTGACTATACGGCAACGGATGGCCTACCTGGTCCGTGGCGGAGCAATGACCATAAAGCAACTCGCTGAGGAAATCGACGCCAAGCCCGATACTATCGAGCGGACCGCGTTCCGCAACAAAGGGCTGTTTATCGTGCTGGAAGGCGGCCGGGTTGGCCTTTTGGAGCGAAATAGGCTGCAACTGTAACATATTGATTTCATTGGTTCACAAAGTGTCAGTCCATACTTTTACGCTAACGCAAGTCAGCCTTATCCGTAACTCATTGATTCTATTGACTGACACTTTGTCAGCCAGCTTTTTTCGGCAAAACCTGCTCCGAAAGTGTCAGCCAGCTTTTCAGACCTTTGGCGCAAGTATACGCAGAATCAGTGGTTTAACTCGGCTGACACAGTGTCAGTAAAAAGCTGACACTCTGTCAGTCGGGCTGTTGACTGACACTCTCTCTCTCTTTAGAGAGAGTGTCATGTCAGCCTGTCAGGAAACACTGTCAGGAAAAGAATGGGATTAAGGAAAGATTGGCGGGGTACGAAGCGATGACCGCGCGCGTCAAGGAGCTGCTGATGGCGCAACGTGGGGCGGAATAGTGAAACGGCAGACTACCGAACCGCTACCGCCTCCATGCCGGTTCTGTGTGCATCAGGATGGCGCTTGGTGCATCGCGACGGGCGGCGGCCTGAAGCGTTGCGGTTGTGCGCGCGGCGTGCGCCTGGCGGCGGTGGACGCGGCGCGCAAGGCAAATACAGGGCGCTCACATCGGCGGGTGTTCCTGGTGATGGTGGACCGGAAGATGCTGGCGAGCGGAGACCGGGCATGAAGGCGAGACAGACGGCGGACCATTACCGGGCGGCAAACGAACAGGCAGCCAAACTGGTACTCCAGGACGTTCAGCGTTACGGCGGGCCGGATTCGCTGATGGTGGTCTGGGCGCATTTGGTGCTGGCGAAGATGGCACCCACGGTTCACGGGCCGTTGTTCGAAAGGCGCGCGGCATGAGTGGAAAACCGAGAAGGATCAACCGTGGCGAGTCGGCGGCGGATGACTCGTTGTTGCCATCGCCAGCGGACTGTATGCGGGCGCGTGGCACGGGCCGGCGGTGCGGCCGATGCGGTGACAAGCCGCTGATACTCCATGTGCCAACTCGGAAGGCCGGGATGTGGTGCGAGCGGCATTGTCCCGCGTGCAATCCGGCGGGGCCGGACTTGAAGCCCGCGGCGTGAGGCGCTCCGCAGAATGCCGCGCCTTCGCAGGGAAACGGGGCAAGGTTCGTTCGGAGCGGGGCGGGCGGAGGAAACGTACCAGGTGCGAAATGTTCCGGGGCGGCGGGGCCGGAGTAGAGGAAAGGTCATGGAGAACTCGAAAGAAGCGTTACCGGGCCTTGGCCGGCGAAGAGGGCGCAGACCCGGCGACCAGCAACCGGACGGCTGTGTGTGCTTTCTCGGAATGGGGCGCCGTTGTGATGCCTGCGGCGGCGCTGCGATCCCCCTGCACGTCGTTGCCTGCCAGCACGGGCAATTCTGCGAGAAGTGCTGCCCAGTGTGCAACGCAGAAAAGTCTTCAGGCGGCGGGCGCGAGCTCGCCAAAACACGAAACGTAGTTCAACCAGAGGAATTGAAATGACCCAGAAAGAATCCGTTGTCGAACAGCGTCGGCAACTCGCCTGCAGCATCGCTATCGGCTCCGAAAAAGAGCGCGAACTGCTTTCCAGAACTTCACAACTCCGCAGCGAAATAACGAGCCTGGAAGCGCGCGACGGGGCGCTTTCGCTGCCGGCCGATGCAACAAAGGCCGCGCTTGTAGCGGCGCAACGAGGGCGCGAATCGCGGCTTGCGAAAATCAGCAACCTGAAAACCGAACTGGAGCGGTTGGAGCCGGAACTCTCCATGGTTTCCGCGGGCCTTGGCGTGGCGCATAGGGCGCTGGGGGCAATCGAACAGAAAACCCACGCCGAACGGCGCGTGAGAATCTCGCAGGCAATCGCGGCCGCGGTAGCGCAGGCGCCGGGCAAGCAGGTGTTCCATGATGCGCGCGCCAAGTGCGATGCCTTGCGCAAGCGCCTGGCGGATGTCGAGAGCGAGCTGCACGTTCTGGAAACCACGGCGCGGGAACCGGCAAACGTCGAGGACCGCGCCGCCCAGTTGCTCGCGACAGGCACGATGCCGCCCAGCGGACCTGTGGTTGATGGCTCGGTGCGGCGGAGCGAGCTGCTCGCCGAGAGCCGGACGCTGGCCGCTGCCATCCGCCAGCAACAGTCTTACGTTTCGGCGGCCGGCCGGCAGTTCTGCGCTGAGCTCGCCGTGGCGCTCAGACCGATCATGGGGGATATCGTGGAGAGGATCGCAGGCGGCGTAACGATGGCGCGTCAGGGAAGCGAAGAGGCGGTTTGGCTCGAGACCGCCGCGGCCGTTGCGAGTGGCGGAGAGTCAATACCATGCGTTCGATTTCCGGGCATCCCAGCGCCACAGGCGGGCAATCCGGATGCCTTCGATTTTTGGCTTGACCGGCAGCGGTTGGCCGGGTTCGAGGTCTAAGGAGAAAGACATGAGATCCCAAAGTACGAGTTTGAACGCGAAGTGGAATTTGATGTGCCTGAGAAACCGCAAGCGGTTGATGGAAAGGTGCCGCGTCGACCAAGACCGCGACACCGGGCCGGTAACCGCGGCCGAGGCCCAAGGGCGGTTACATCGGCTGATGGCCCCCACCACTGCCCGCGAAGGCAGCCTCAGCATAGATGAAGCCCAGCAGCGCGTGAGCGTGCTCAAGGCCAAGACCCAGCTTGGCAACCTGGGGTTGCCGGTAACCGTCAGGTAGTGACCGCTGGTGGACAAGGGAACCCGCAAGGCCGCGTTGGGCCACTCCCGACCCGGAGAGGGGGAGGGTACTCTAATTCTACGAGAGGCAACGACTTACGCGACCATGGCGCACCCTCGCGCGAAAGGATCTGTACCGAGAGCATATCGGAGATCGAGGGTAGGTGCGGGCAGGTGGCGGGCAGGTGCGGCGAGGTCGAGGATAGGTGCGGCGAGATCGAAGGTAGGTCGAGGGCGGATGCGGGCAGATCGAGGGTAGGTGTTTCGTAAGTGAGGAGGCCAAAAATGGGCAGGGCGGTGCCAAGGTATTTCAGTGCGAAGACCCGAAAATTATGGCGCGCCATTCATGCGCAGTACGAGCTTGAACCCGAAGCGATTGAAACGTTGCGCGTGGCGCTCGAAAACTTGGATTTGGGCGATCGAGGCCGCCGGCTATTGCGCGACGAGGGCCTGGTGGTCGATGGCAAGAAGCACCCGGCTTCGGATCTGGTCAAGCTTCACGATGGCATGTTCCTTCGGGCAATCCGGCAACTGGGCCTTGATGTCGTGGCGCCGGGTTCCATCGGCCGGCCGCCGGCAACCGAAGTTCGGAAGGCTGGAAGGTAAGCTGCCATGCCAAGAGTACGCAGACGCGGACACGCGCTTCACTTCAGCG
This sequence comes from Bryobacteraceae bacterium, assembly GCA_049516835.1. Taxonomy (GTDB): domain Bacteria; phylum Acidobacteriota; class Terriglobia; order Bryobacterales; family Bryobacteraceae; genus Fen-178. Next base: position 26,775 of record JBEKSR010000011.1, read on the forward strand.
CGGCCATGCTGGAGGCCCTGGTACTCGGAGACGGGGCCTTCTCTGGCGGCGGACCTGGGTTCGCCAGCACCACAGAGGAGCGCGCGGCGTGGAACGCCTACCGTAACGCGCTCATGGCAGAGTACAGCGGCCCTGGGCGGCGCCCGTTCGGGTTCTATCGGCACGATCTGGGCGTGGCGCCGCTTCAGTGGTTCGATGAGATCCGCGCCTTGCTGGAACACGGCTTGATCGACGCAACGGAAGCGCTGCTCTGCGAGAAGGTCCACCACGTTTTGAGTGACAATGCGGCTGTTTATTCGAGCTTCGAGAGCGCGGCACTTATCAGGGCAATGAGCCTGAGTCCATCCGTGCTGTTGCACTGCCAGCGAGAATTTGAGCTCGCCTCCACCTGGCACGCTTGGCGCGGGCGGCCGGAGCTGGCGGAGAAGTATGGCCGACGCGCGCAAGCCATCCGGGATGTTATGCAACACACTTGACAGCTTCGGTCCTGAGCGCTTAGCATAGTCCATGATGGCAAAGCGAAAGAATCCCGCGGCCGTGGCGCTCGGAAAGCGCGGCGCCAAGGCCCGACTCGTCAAACTGACTCCCGAAAAGAGAACTGAGGTTGCGAAGAAGGCGGCGGCGGCGCGGTGGGGGAAGCCGGAGGCGGCAAGCGCCATGGCGCGGAGCAAGAAGGCTGCGAAGTCGAAAGGGTAGCGGGAAATGGAACCACAACACTTCTACGAGGACAACCCGGGCGATCCCTTTTACGAAGACCGGCAAAAGGCCATCGCGCGACTTCGGCACCTGGTTGATGAAGCCTGCAAGATTCTTCCCACCCAAATGCTCGGGCACACCAGCTATTGTCTCTCCGCCTGCCTGGACGCCTCCGCTGCTACCAGATATCGCGCCGATGACATGGTGCAAGACCTCGCGACGGGCCGCCAGCGGAGGCGGTTTCAGATCGTCCGCGGGAATAAGGCGAAAGGGTAGCGATGGCAGTCTACAAGCGGGGCGAAACCTACTGGTACAAATTCGTCTGGAAGGGCAGGCTGATCCGAGCCAGCACAAAGCAAGGGAATCAGCGCACGGCCGAACAAATCGAGGCAGCGAAGCGGACTGCGCTTGCCAAGGGAGAAGTTGGCATCAAAGAGAAGCCCGCGAGCCCTACGCTGGCTGACTTCGCGCCGAAATTCACGGCGGCGATTGAGACCACATGCGCGGAGAAGCCGGCTACCGTGGCGTTCTACCGCGAGAAACTTCGCCGGCTGCTTGGGGATCGGCAACTATCCGGCGCTCGCCTCGATGCCATCGACGAAGCGGTAATCGACGGCTACAAGCAGCGGCGGACCCGGCAGCTTTCCCGCTACAAGCGCCCGCTGTCGCCGGCATCTGTGAATCGGGAGCTGGCAACACTGAGGCGTCTGCTACGCCTGGCGCAAGAGTGGAAGGTCTTGGACCGCATACCGCGAATCCGGTTACTTCGCGGTGAGCGCAACCGTGAATTTGTTCTCGGCCATGGATCGGAACCGAGGTACCTGGAGGCGGCGCCGCAACCATTGAGAGACGTTGCGGTCTTGATCCTCGAGGCGGGCATTCGGCCCGGCGAAGCGGTTAGTTTGCGATGGTCCGACGTGTACCTGCAACCGGCCGTCCACGCGAAGCTGGGCTACATCGCGGTCCGCAAGGGGAAATCTCCCAAGGCTAAACGGAACCTCAGCCTGACCGCGCGTGCCGCGGAGATGCTGAAGGCCCGGAAAGCCGGCGCGAAATCGGCCTTGGTGTTCCCTGGCGATTCGCTGGACGCGGCGATCCTGGGAACGTCCCTGGATCACCAGCACGACGCGGTGCGCACCGCTCTGAAGCTGCCCAAGGACTTCGTGATACATTCGTTAAGGCACACCATGTTGACTCGCCTCGGGGAAGCCGGCGCGGACGCCTTTACCATCATGCGGATCGCGGGACACAGCAGCGTGACGGTATCGCAGCGGTATGTGCATCCGACTCCCGAGGGCATGGAGCGCGCATTCGAGCGGCTGGAAAACCTCAACGCGGCGAAGTTCGAGCAGGCGGAAGTTGAAGCCAAGGCGGAGGCTACCAGCGGGTCCGTAGTGGGCACAAAAATAGGCACACCAGAAAAACGGCGCCCACGGAAATCCTCACAAGTAATTGAAATTAAACGTTCGGGCCCTTAGCTCAGCGGTTAGAGCAGCGGACTCATAATCCGTTGGTCGAAGGTTCAAATCCTTCAGGGCCCACCAATTCTGCCGCCCGACACCGGCCTTTGCGAAGTAGCCTTGTCGCGGCCGTCTCGGAGGCGAAACTGTGAAGGCGAAGAAGGGCGAGGCCATATCCATTCTGGTCGATGCGCCGGAATTCCGCTCCGAAGCCGAGGACGCGAAGTGGTGGGACCGGCATCCGGACCTGATCGCCGATCTGCTGCTAAAGCACGGCCGCCGTGGCGCCGTGCCCACGAAGAACGTATCCGTCCGGCTGCCGGTTACGGATATTGAGCGGGCCCGAAAGCTGGCCGAGAAACGGGGCGTCGGCTACCAGACCCTGATCAAAACGCTGCTCCATGAGGCCTTGAAGAAGGAATCCAAAATCGCCTGAGCCGGACTCGCCAGAGGTGAAAGGATCTCATCGGGCCGCGCGGCGGCTTCCTGCTTACTCCTGCACGTAGAACAACGCACTCACTGGCGGCAGCACCAGGTGAACCGTCGTCACCGGCTGCCCATTGGCTTCGCCGGCCGTGACTTCGGCCGGCTGCGAATCGCCGGTGTGCGGGTTCCAGATCCGCAACGCCTTCCTGCCTCGCAGCACCACCTTCGTATCCACCGGCTTGTCGGTGGAGTTCGCAAAGAAGTAAATGTCCTGTCCGTTTTTCACCTTGTGAAGATAGGTCAGGGCGCCATCGTAGTCCGGGCCTCTTTTCAATAACGGAATGGGCTCCTGGATATTCACATCCCTCACCGGCAGCACTCGCCCCAAGGTCCACTGCACGACCCAAGGCTCCGGCTTGGGCAGGAAGTACGCTCGTCCCCCCGCCGTATTGCGCTTGTAGAAGTAGAAGGTGACCAGCCTGCTGCCCATCGCGCGCTGCAGGTCCGCCGTGGGAGGGTCGTTCACCGGCAGACCGAACACGTCGGCCACCATCTTCTGGATCTCCTTGTCGCGTCCGAACTCCGCCGACTTGGCGGGCAGCTTGCTGCTGGCGATCACCACTCCGCCCTGGTCGTAGAACTCTTTGATTTTCGCCGCCGCCGCCACCGAAAGCGTGTCGCCGCCGGGGACGAAAAGCACGCTGTATTCCTCGCGGTTCTCCTTATTGTTCAGAATCAGCTTCGACCCCTCCACCGTGCATCGCTCCGCCAGGACTTCGGGGTGCACGTAGGTGTAGTCCACCCGCACTCCGCGGAACAACGCTTCGCCAATGTCCTGGTAGTCGATCTCCGGAGGCGTGACGCCGCCTTCGCGCGCGGCAGCCTCGCCATTGATTTTCGGCGCCGGGTCTTGCGACGGCGTGGGGTGCTGCCCGCCCTCATTCTGGTAGGCCGCCTGGAGCGCCGCGATGGGATACAACACGGCCACGTCCGCCACGTGCCGGCCATGTTGCAGCAGGTAGCTCATGCGGCCCAGAAAGCGATTGAATTCCGGCACGTAAGCGGCGTTCCACAGCCCCGGCCCGCCGCTGGTCACCTGCAAGTTCACTCCCATGGCGAATTGATCCATGGCCACCTTGTAGACGGTCTTCTCGTTGAGCGCGCTGTACGCCGCATACGTCTCCGCAAACATCACCGGCTTGTCCCAGTTGAATGCCGCCGACGACGCAATTTTGTACCCCGGGTTCGACCGCCCCAGAAAGTAGATGTCGTCCACCGCCGGCACGCCCTGGTACTCGAACAGCTTGATGAAATCGCCGTTCACGGGAACCGGATTCACGATCTCCTCCTGGTCGAAATGGCCGCCCGCTTTGATGCCATGCGCTTCGCAGAAATCCTCGATCTTCTTCACGTAGTTGGTGGCAAACAGATACGCCCGATAACCGAACAGCGCGTTGCGCGCCGCGGCGGTGTCGGGGCCGATGTCATACCACAGGGCCGGGTAGTATTTCATGGGCGAATAGCCGTATTTTTTCTCGAACCCCTGGTTGAAAGAGCCCGTCCACATACGTCCGTCGACGGGATGCATAGCCGGCTCGTCCCAGAAAGAGAACTTGATCTCTTTCCCGAAGAACTCGCCGATATGGTCGAAGTGCTTCTGGTAGCTCAAGGAGATGAACGCGTCCATGGCGGCCGCGTCCAGATAATCGACGTATGCCCCTTTCTGCGAGTTCGGCCGGATGCTGGCATCCAGATAGAACGCCATCACTTTCCAGTTGCCCTTGGGGACCTGCGCCACCAGCGGTTTCCCGGCCCCGCCTTGCGAGCTGATGTCCACCAGTTCGAACGTGTCCCGGTTCATCATCACGGCGCCCACGTAGAGGTTCCCGGGAATGGCTAATTCCGCCTTCGCCGGGCCGGTGACGTTGGTTTCCGCCATCTCCAGGCTCTTGGCCACATGCTGCGGGTATTTCGCATAGAGCTGCCCGTCCACCATCCCTGTGGGGTAGGCCCATTCGTCGTACAAGATGACTTCCATGCCGTTCTTCCGGGCCTCCTCCAGGGCCGTCCGGTAGAACTTGAAGTATTCGTCGCTCAAGTAGACCGTGCCCTCGCTGCTCGGCCTGCGCCCGGTCGCCTTCAGATAGTCCGCGGGCAGGCCGGTGGTGGGGCCTCCGCTCGGCTCCACGGCAAATCCACCCATGCCTCTCTTCGCCATGATGTCCACGTCGGAGCGGATTTTTTCCTCCGATAGATTCGACAGGTTGAATTGTCCATAGCCGTACATCTCGTGTCCGCGGAACTGGGCCGGAGGCTCCTTGAACACGGCGGGGTCCACTACTTTGCCCGTGGGCTGCGAGGTCAGCAGACATGCCGTGAGAACGGCCAACACGAGGATTCGAAAGTTGAAGTTCATGATCATTCCTCCACGGGAAGGCTGTGCGAAGGCCAATTGTAAAACAATATCGAAGAGCCGGATATCCGCGAGGCCCTCGCCTTCGCCGCACGCCTGGCTCAGGGACATGAGATCCGGTTGGAGTTCCCTCGGATACTTGCGCACACGAGGCAAGCTGCTCCTGGTGTTGTGCGCCTCCGTGGCAAACCGCTCGTACAGGAAGCGCGCGGTCCTGCGCTTCTCCGCTGGCGGCCGGAAATACGCACGGCGACAAGACCGAGGGGATGGACATCCCTCAGCCCGGCCGCCGCACCCCGGAGCCCGCCCGATCCCGACGCTACCGGAGCAGCGCCGAGGCGCTCCACAAGACCGGCGCTTGGCCGTGAAAGTCGCCGGTCATCCGCGGGCGGGATAAGTAGTAGGCCAGATCGTTGAGCTTGTTGGTGCCCGCGCAGACGCTGGTGACGTCCGCATGCTGGTCTATATAGCCGATCAGCGCGAGCCAGGCTTGGCGAGCCGCGGGACCGTAAGTCTTGGCGTCGAGCCAGCCATTCTTGACGCCGGTGACCATCGCGAAAGTAAACATGCCCGTGCCGGAGGTTTCCGGCCAGGCCTCCGGATGATCAATCAGTTGACGCCACATGCCGTCCTTGCCCTGGAACTCGAGGAGCGACTTCATCATCTTCCGGTAGCCCTCCAGAATGCGGGCGCGGCGGGGATGGTCCTTGGGAAGCGAGCGCAGCAGTTCGGTCATCCCGGCGGCCACCCAGCCGTTGCCGCGCCCCCAATAGAACGGGACATCCGGAGCATGGTAGAACAATCCGTTGGGCTGCTGTAGCTTGTCGAGGTAAGGCACCATTTCCAGTGCCGCGCGGTCGATGTACTTGGTATCGCCGGTGGCGCGGTACGCCTGCACCTCGACGGCCGTGATCATGTACATGTCGTCGATCCAGAAGCGGGTCTCGCTGGTCAGACCATCCGGCGTGGGGTCGCTCCACTGCCGGTCGGCGATGGCCTTGCCCATGTCGAGATATTTCTGCTCCTTGGTTTCGATGGCAATCTCCAGGGGGACGGCCCCGAAGACCGAAAAGTCCACATGCCGCTCGTTGACGATCAGCCCGGATTCCGCGGGCGTCATCAGCGGATCGAAGCGCTTGATGAGGCGGGCGGAGAGGTCCTTATCGCCCGACAATTGGGCGAAGGTCAAGGCCCCGTACCAGGCGCAGACTTCCGGATAGATGATGCGCCTGCGATCCTGGTGCGGCGTCACAACGAAGTGCTCCGCCACGCGTTTGCCGATTTCGGTGGGCGAAGTTTGCGCGGGCCAGTTGGCGAAATCGGTCTGTTGCGCCACGCTCGGGCGCGCGGCCGCCAGGATCATCGTCCCGGCCGCCAGTAGGGGTATAAGTGCTCGGCAGTGCATAGTGCATCGGTCTCCCATCCCACTATACCGATATTTGCGGTCCTGTAATCTTGGAGAGTGCCGGTTCCTTATCTTTTTTTGTTCGACGACGCCTCCCGCTGGAATCAAGTGGGTGTGGTGCTACGCCGTCTGCCGCCGATCTCGGGCGCGCCCGTCCGCATCCAAAGCGCCCACGCCCTGGCCGGCCGGCGCGGCGCGGTGCACGCCGGAACGTTTGTGCGGGAACGCCGTATGGCGTTTGATTGCAGCCGGGCGGAGTTCCCGCGCATCTTCGTCCACGAGCTGTTTCACTTCATCTGGGCGAGGTTGGGCAACCCGGCGCGCTACTCCTACGAGCGTCTGGTGAAGGGTGAATGGCAGGCGGGCGCGCGCGGCGAGTTGGGCTGGTCGGCGGAGTGGCGAAAACGCGCCCTCGCCGCCGGCGATGTCCAATCGCGCAGCCGCCGATGGCGGGAGTATTGCTGCGAGAGCTTCTGCGACACCGCCGCGTGGTTGTATTCCGGCGCCAGGCGGCACCGTGAGTTTACGCTGTCGGGCGCTTGCCGCGCCCCCCGCCGCGCCTGGTTTGCCCAAAGGATTGGGTCCGGACGATTGTCGATATAATTGGATCAGGGAAAGGAATCTGTGTCCGCACTCCGCCTCTCGTCCGCTCTCGCAATCGCGCTCCTGGCGGGGTGTTTCATATATTTCTACTTTCCCGGGCCGCGTTCGGCAAGAACCGGGCCGGTCAAGCCGGACAAAGACCGCCATCAGGCTCCGGATTTTGCCTTGAAGGATGTGAACGGCAAGACCGTTCGCCTCTCGGATTATCGCGGCAAAGTGGTGCTGCTGAATTTCTGGGCCACCTGGTGCGGCCCGTGCCAGATCGAGATCCCCTGGTTCGTGGACCTGGAGCGCAGGAACAAGGACAAGGGCTTCGCGGTCCTGGGCGTTTCCATGGACGATGAAGGTTGGGAAGTGGTGAAGCCGTTTCTTTCGCAGTTGGGCGTAAACTATCGCGTGGTGATCGGCGACGGCGAAACGGCCCAGCTTTACGGCGGCGTGGATGCGCTCCCGACCACGTTCCTCATCGACCGGGGTGGAAAGATCGCCGCGGTCCACGTGGGTCTTGCGGATCGGAGGGATTTCGAGGATGGTGTCGAACAGCTTTTGCAGTCTCCCGCGCCTGCCGCTGCTAGCCGCGCTGCTCTGCCTGCCTTCACTCTTCGCCCAGAGTAGCGGTTACCTGACGGTGGGCGAGCCTCAGAAGGTGGCCGGCAAGCGGAATGCCGCCGTCCAGGCGAAGATCCCGGTGTCCGTCCGCCCGGGGTACCACGTCAACAGCCATACGCCCACCGATGAATATCTCATCCCGCTGAAGCTGACGTGGACCTCGGCGGGCGCCCTCGAGGGCGGATCGGTGACCTACCCGAAGCCCTCCCTGGAGAAGTACGAGTTTGCGGAGAAGCCGCTTTCGGTCTTCACGGGCAACTTCGAATTGGTGGCGAACTTCATGGTGGCGGCCAACGCGCCGGCCGGCCCCGGCGCGGCGGTGGGGAAACTGCGTTACCAGGCGTGCAACGACCGGGCCTGCTTCCCGCCCAAAACGGTTGACGTAACCGTACCCTACCAGATTCAGTGAAGCCGTCAGCCGAAGGCTGACCTCTTACCCCCGGCCCCTGGGCCCCGACCCCTGACCCCTATTCCTTCAGAAACTGCCCGATGGACCGCGTGGCCTGGCGAATGCGGTGCTCGTTTTCCACCAGCGCGAACCGTACGTGCCCTTCGCCCAGCGGCCCGAAGCCGATGCCCGGTGAGACGGCCACCTGCGCCTTCTCCAGCAGAAGTTTCGCAAACTCCAGCGAGCCGATTTCGCGAAACCGCTCCGGCACGGGCGCCCACACGAACATCGATCCCCGCGGCTTCTCCACCGCCCAGCCCGCCCGCTTCAGTCCGGCCACCAGCGCGTCGCGCCTCTTCTGGTACACCGCACAGATCTTCCGGGTATCTTCTTCGCACTCCCGAAGGGCGATGATGGAGGCGATCTGGATGGGCTGGAACACGCCGTAATCCAGGTAGCTCTTGATGCGCGCCAGCGCGGCAATCACCCTCGCGTTCCCCACGCAGTACCCCACGCGCCAGCCGGCCATGTTGTAACTCTTGGACATGGAGAAGATCTCGACGGCCACTTCCTTGGCGCCTTCCACCTGCAGGATACTGGGTGGCTTGTAGCCGTCGAAGCCCAGGTCGGCGTAGGCAAAGTCGTGCACCACGAGCGTGCCATGCTGGCGCGCCAGGCGCACGATCTCGCGGAAGTAATCCAGGTCCACGCACGTGGTGGTGGGGTTGTGCGGGAAGGAAATTAGCAGCAGCTTCGGTTTTCGCGGCCCGTTGCGGTAAAGGTCCTCGAGACGATTCAGAAAGGTGGCCGCATCGGGCATGGGCAGCATCTCGGCCTGGCCCTCCGCCATGATCACCCCGTACTGGTGGATGGGATATGCGGGGTTCGGCGAAACCACCACATCCCCTGGCCCGACAGCGGCAAAAAGCAGGTGCGCCAGCGCGTCCTTCGCTCCTATGGTGACGATGGCTTCTTTGTCGGGATCGAGTTCCACGCCATAGTTGGCTTGGTACCGCCGGGTAATCTCCTCACGCAGCCTCGGAATGCCCCTGGACTGCGAATACCGGTGGTTGCGCGCATTTCTGGCCGCTTCGACAAGCTTGCTCACGACCACGCGCGGGGTGGCGCCGTCGGGGTTCCCCATCCCCAGATCGATGACGTCAATCTGCGCCGCGCGCGCCCGCGCGCGCATTTCATTGATGACGGCGAAGACATAAGGCGGCAGCTTCCGGATGCGATAGAATTCGTCGGGAATTTCGGGCATTATGCCCATTTTACAGTAGCGCCGGCGGTCTTGCCGCCGGTGGGTTTGTCCGGACTGGAGCATGCCGGCGGCAAAGGGGGTGCCCCCTGGGCCCGGCGCTACCGCCCGTGGGGCACGTTCTCGAGCTTTTGCAGTATGGCGGTCTTGTGTTCGCTTCCATCCACGTCCTGGATGACCAGGTGTCTCCTGGTCACTGCGAACCGCATGGGCACGTGCAGGTCCAGCTTCAGCGGCTCAGCGGAAACCACGACGTATCGGGCAGTGCCCCCTCGCACCCGATACACAAACTGGTTCTGGAAGGTGTTGCGGCCGACAGGGACAGTCCTTCTCGAAACCAATACGCCATCCTGCCAGACTCGATCGTGGGAAGCGGCGCTCACCGTCCACTGGGTGAGACCCAAGAGGGCGATACCAATTAGCATCCCCCGCCTTGTCATCCTGGTACTCCTTGCTACTTCCGATTCTAAACCATTGCCGATGAATTGACGCCCTATCTTTTGGCTATGCCGAGAATCGGCCGGCGGCATCCCTACTGAACCGGCGGCTTCTTGCGCGGCCGGGAGATGCGCTTCTTGGCGCCGGGATCCCCGGAGGTCTTGCGGGGCGCCCGGGGGCGCCGCTGAGGCTTGGGCGGGGTCTCGGGAATGGGGATCTCGCCGGTGGCGGTGGGCTGGCCGGGCACCAGGGGCTGCGGCTCGTCCTCTTCTTCCTCGTAGGCCGCGGCCACCGGTTCCGGCTCGGGCGGCGGCGCGGGCGGATGGAATTCGGAGCCGAGGTACACGATGAGACCTCTCTCTTCGTCGGCCTGGTTGCGCACCAGGCCTTTATCCTGCGCGTAGTTCAACAGCTCGCTGAACTCCTGAAAACCGTACTCGCGCCAGTCGAAAGTGGGCCGCTCCTGGCGCACCCATTCGGCCAAGTCGTCGGCGAGCGCGCCGTTGTCTACTTCCAAGCGATGCGTTTCCAGCACGTCGCGCAGCAGGGGAATGGCCTGCTCGGGCTTGTGGCCGGGCTTTTCGGGGGCGGCGCCGCCGCCCTTCATGCGAATCATGTAGCGGCCTTCGCCGCCGGTGACCTCCACAAAGTCGGCCTTCTGCAGCTTCTCGACGAAATCGGTGAATGAACTGGCGCCGTAAGCCTTCTCGTTGAAGGTCGAGTCGAGTTGCAGCATGGTGGATTTCAGCAGGCCGAGCTGCGGGCGCACTTCGCGCCGCTCCAGCACCCCCAGCGCGCGTTCGACCAGCGGCATGGACTGGGCCAGATCGAGCGCCACGCGCTTGTGCGGTTGGCGCTGCTGCTGTGGCTGATGCTGCTGTTGTTGTTGCGGCGGCGGCTGTTGCTGCTGCTGCTGTTGCTGCTGTTGCTGGTGTCCGGAAGAGCGCGGACGCGGCTCGTCGATGATGGATTCGTAAGCCACGAACTCGTGGCAGTTCTTCTGGAGAATCGTGCTGGTGAAGGCGCGGCCGCCGACGACGAAGACGCGCTTGTCGTACTGCTTCAGCTTGTTGACCAGCGCGATGAAATCGCTGTCGCCGCTGACGATGGCGAAGGCATTGATGTGGTCGTGAGTGAAGGCCATCTCGAGCGCGTCGAGGGCCAGGTTGATGTCGGCGCCGTTCTTGTCGCCGCGCGGCGAGGGGTCGCGCTGGACCATCTGCACGGCGTGCTCGGAAAGCGCGCGCGTGGCGGAATCCTGCCTTCCCCAGTTGGCGTAAGCGAACTTGGTGACGATTTCCCCGCGTTCTTTTAGCGCGTCCAGCACGGCAGCCACGTCGAATTCGCGGTGCAGCGTGGACTTGACTCCGATCTCGATATTGTCGAAATCGATGAACACGGCGATCTTGAGTTTTTGTTCCATGTTGAGTTCCTTAAATCCGGCCCCCGGTGCGCCGGACCGCGAGGTCCGCCGCGCCTGGAAGGCCGCGTGCCCGCTGGCGGGCGAACCGTCCGCCGGCGGTGTAGCTACGTTCAATAGCCTCATGCGTAGTTTATCCTAATTCAGCGCCTGCCAGTGGCAGAGGCTCGGGCTCATGGGGTCCGCCGCAAGCGGCCCGCCATGGCGGCGCCGCGTTCGAACTCCTCTTGAAGCTGCCGCGTCCGAAGGTTCTCGCGCATGTGCTCCAGCTTTTGAATGTAGGCGGCCAAGGCGCGCTCGATGTGCTCGGTGTTGGTCGCCAGAATGTCGCGCCACAGATCGTACGAACCCAGCGCGAGACGGGTCATGTCTTCCAGGCCGGGGCCCGCCATCCGCCAGCGCGGGGAGGCGCCCATGCGCTCCGCCACCGTGGCCGCCAGCGCCGTGGATGCGAGTTGCGGAAGGTGCGAGGTGAGCGCGACGACCCGGTCATGCTCCTCCGCGTCGAGGACCATGATGCGCGCGCCGATGCGCTCGATCCACGAGCGGAAGTCGCGGGCCGCCGGCGTGGCCAGTTCGGACGGTTCATCCGGCGTCAGCGCCCAGGTGCGGCCCCGAAAAAGACCGCCATCGGCTTCCGCCGCCCCGCGCTTCTCTTTGCCGGCCATGGGGTGGCCGCCCAGGAACTGGCAGCGGGCAATGCTTTGCCGCGCCAGGTCGGTGATTTTGCACTTGGTGCTGCCGGCGTCGGTGACGATGGCATCCGGGCGGACCAGAGGATCGAGATGCCGGATGGTATCGAGAATGCGGCCGATGGTCTGGGCGAGGAAGACCAGATCGGCCTGGGCAACGGCTTCGGCGAGCGGCGCGCCGCGGTCGATGGCCCCCGCGGCCATGGCGTCGGCGATGGCGCGCGGGGAGCTGACCCCGGTGATCGGTCCATCGAACCCGGCTTGGCGCAAGGCGAGGCCGAAAGACGAGCCGATCAGACCGGTTCCGACGATGGCTACGCTGTGCATCTGAAAAGCTCCCTCAGAATCCGCAGAAAACTGGGCAAGCTCAAGCATGCCCCACCAGGTGGGGCATGCTTGAGCTTGCCCATTGCCCGCCTGCGGGCGATTTCTTTACAGCTTCTCATGGCCGCGGCTCTGACATGCTGCGGCCCACGGCGGGGGCAATGATCCGTAACTGAGACATCAGCTCCTCGAACTGCTCGGGGCGCAGCGACTGTGCGCCGTCGCTCAGGGCACGGTCCGGATCAGGATGCACCTCGACCAGCAGGCCGTCGGAGCCGGCGGCCACGGCGGCGCGGGCCATGGGCGCCACCTTGTCGCGGCGGCCGGTGCCGTGCGAAGGGTCGGCGATGATCGGCAGGTGCGAGAGCTTCTTCACCACCGGGATGGCGGAAATATCCATCGTATTGCGCGTGTAGGTCTCGAAGGTGCGGATGCCGCGCTCGCACAGAATCACGTCGTAGTTGCCGCCGGCGAGAATGTATTCGGCCGAGAGCAGCAGCTCTTCAATGGTAGCTGAAATGCCGCGCTTGAGCAGCACCGGCTTGCGCTGCCTGCCCAAGTCGCGCAGCAGGGTGAAGCTCTGCATGTTGCGCGCGCCCACTTGCAGGATGTCGGCGTACTGCGCCACCAGCGGGATCTGGGTGAGGTCCATCACCTCGCTGACCACCAGCAGCCCGTTGCGGTCGGCGGCCTCGCGCAGCATGCGCAAGCCGTCTTCCCCGAGGCCCTGGAAGGCATAGGGCGAGCTGCGCGGTTTGAACGCCCCGCCGCGGATCACCTGGGCGCCCAGGCGGGCCACAATTTCCGCCGACCGCTCGATCTGGTCCCGGCTCTCGACGCTGCATGGGCCGGCCATGACTACCACGCGTTGGCCGCCGACATCCACATCGCCGATCCTGACCACCGTGCCGGCCGGGCGGAAGCTGCGGCTGGCCAGTTTGTAGGGCGAGACGATGCGGTGCGCTTCCTTGACGCCATCCATCACCTCGAAGATCCCGAGGTCAACTTCTTCCTTGCCGCCCACCCCGCCCAGTACGGTGTGGATCACGCCGGTGGAACGGTGCACATCGAAGCCCATCTCCACCAGGCGGTCAATCGCCGCCTGGATCTGCTGCTCCGTCGCGCCCTGCTGCATAACAACTAACATTTATTTCTCTCCGTCGGATTTCATCCACACGCGCTGGATCATCCGCATTTCGTCGATGATGCGCTCGAAAATGCGGCGCACCGCCTCTTCGGTCAGCGGCCCGCGATTGGTTGCGCTGACATTCGCGAATACCTGGTCTTCGCGTTTGGGCTCATAAATGGGCAGTTGCGTCTGGCGCTTCACGCGCCCGATGTTTTCGACCACGCGCGTGCGCTCGTTGAGGAGCGCCACGATGCGGCGGTCCACGTCATCCACGAGCACGCGGAATTCCTCCAGCTTGTCGCGGGCCTCGTCGGGGGTCATGCGTGCGCTCCAAAGCCGCGCTTGAGCTCGCGGACGAAGGATTCGAGCTGAATCTCGAGCAAGGTGTCGCCGGAATTGCGCTCGATCAAGCGGACCAACGCGCTGCCCACCACCACCGCTTCCACTTGCCGGCCCAGTTCGGCCACGTGCTCCGGCTTGGAGACGCCGAAGCCGACGGCCAGCGGCAGATCGGTGACGGCGCGCACCGCGCGAATGAGCGGGGCCACGGCGTCCGAAAGCGAATCGCGCTCGCCGGTAACGCCGGTCCGCGAAACCAGGTAGACAAAACCGGTGGAATACTGCGCGACGAGTCTCAGGCGGCGTTCGGTGCTGGTGGGCGCGGCCAGGAAGACGGTGTCGAGGCCATGGCGGTGCATGGCGGCAACATAATCGGACGCCTCTTCCACCGAAGCGTCGGTGAGCAGGCAGCCATCCATGCCGGCGGCGGAGGCGTCCCGCGCGAGGCGCTCGAGCCCGTAGCGGATCACCGGGTTGAGGTAGGTGAAGAGCAGCAGCGGGATTTCGGAACGCCGGCGGATGCGGGCGGCGATCGAGAGCACGGTCTGGAGCGAAGTGCCGGCTTTGAGCGCGCGCTCGCCGGCGCGCTGGATGACGGGGCCGTCGGCGATGGGGTCGGAAAACGGCACGCCCAGCTCGATGAGATCGGCGCCGCCGCGCTCCAGCGCCTCGGCCAGCGCGGGCGTGCGGTCCGGCGACGGGTCCCCGGCCGTGAGATAGGCGATGAGGCCTTTGCGGCCGTCCCGCTTCAAAGCGTCGAACATGCGCCCGATGCGCGTCATGGCTCGTCGAGTTCCTTGAAATTCTCGCGGTAGATATCGATGTCCTTGTCGCCGCGGCCGGAGACGTTCACCAGGAAGACCTTTCCTTTGGCGGCGGGGGCGCGTTTGACCGCCTCGGCGACGGCATGCGCCGATTCGAGCGCCGGAATGATGCCTTCCGTGCGCGAGAGCAGGCGCGCGGCCTCCAGCGCTTCCGCGTCGGAAACAGCGGTGTACCGGGCACGTTCTTGATCGTGCAGCCAGGCGTGCTCGGGGCCGATCATGGCGTAATCCAGGCCGGCGGAAACGGAGTGGGTGAGCGCGATCTGGCCGTCGTCGTCCTGCAACACGTAGCTGTAGGCGCCTTGCAGGACGCCGGGCGCTCCGCCGCGAAAACGCGCCGCATGATCGCCCATGGCGTCGCCGCGGCCGCCGGCCTCGATGCCGATCAACTCCACCGAGCGCTCGGGCAGAAAGGCGTGGAAGATGCCGATGGCGTTCGAGCCGCCGCCTACGCAGGCGAAGATGGCGTCGGGCAAGCGGCCTTCGGATTCCAGAACCTGGCGGCGCGCTTCCTCGCCGATGATCTTCTGGAAATCGCGCACCATCATGGGGTAGGGATGCGCGCCCAGCGCCGAGCCAAGCAGATAATAAGTGCCGGCGACGTTCGACACCCAGTCGCGCATGGCTTCGCTGATGGCGTCCTTGAGCGTGCGGCTGCCGGTCGAAACGCCCACCACCCGCGCGCCCAGCAGCCGCATGCGGAAAACGTTGAGGCGCTGGCGGCGCATGTCCTCCTCGCCCATGTACACCACGCATTCGAAGCCCAGCAGCGCGCAAACGGTGGCGGTGGCCACGCCGTGCTGGCCCGCGCCGGTCTCGGCGACGATGCGGCATTTGCCCATGCGCCGCGCCACCAGCGCCTGGCCGAGACAATTGTTGATCTTGTGCGCGCCGGTGTGCAGCAGATCTTCGCGTTTGAGCCAGAGGCGCGCCCCGCCCAGGCCTTCCGTTAGCCGCTGGGCGAAATAGAGCGGCGTGGGACGGCCGGCGTAGGCCCGCAGCAGGTCGGCCAGCTCGGACTGAAACGCGGGATCGTCGCGCGCGGCCAGGTACGCCTTCTCGAGCTCTTCGATGGGCGCCATGAGGACCTCGGGCACGTAGCGCCCGCCGTATGGCCCGAAATGGCCGCCGCGATCGGGTTGCGGAGTCATGCGCGCAGCGCCGCCTTGGCTGCCTCGAGGAATTCGTTCATCTTCCGGTGGTCTTTCTTGCCCGGCGCGCTTTCGATGCGGGAGCAGGCATCCACGCCCCAGGGATGGGCCAGTGCCACAGCTTCGGCGACGTTCGTGGCATCCAGGCCCCCGGCCAGAATGACAGGCTTGGGAGCCGGCACAGCCAGCCGCCAGTCGAAGGAGGCGCCGGAAGCCGGACCATCCAGCAGCAGAGCTTCAGCCGGGCAATCGCGCCACCTCGAAAGGTCCAAAACTCCTCCCACGCGCACGGCTTTCCATACCGCCAGCGATGCGGGGTAATCCGCCGGCGTTTCGTCGCCGTGCAGTTGCGCGACATCCAGCGCCGCAATGCGGGCGATTTCCTCGACGCGTTCGCGCGCTTCGTCGACGAACACGCCGACGCGGCGCACGCCGGGCGCCGATTGAATCCCGGCGGCGCGCTCCGGCGCGAGGTAGCGCGGGCTGCGCCGGTAGAAATTGAAGCCGATGGCGTTGGCGCCGCCCGCCACGGCCGCGCTGGCGTCCTCCTGGTTGGTGATGCCGCAGATCTTGACGATCATGCCGCCACCAGCTTCTTCAGGGCGGCGGCGGGATCGCCCGATTTCATCAGATGCTCGCCCACCAGAAAGGCGGTGTAACCCGCCTCGCGCAGCGTGGCGATGTCGCGCGCGCCGTGAATCCCGCTTTCGCTGACGCGGAGTACGCCGCCGGGAATGTGTTCCGCGAGGCGCAACGACGTTTCGAGAGCGACTTCGAAGGTGGCGAGGTCGCGATTGTTGACTCCGATGATGTCGCTGCCGGCGGCGATGGCCACATCGAGATCGCGGCGGCCGTGCACCTCCACCAGCGTGGCCATCCGGTAGCGCGCAGCCGCTTCGCGGAAAGCGCGGATTTCGCGCTCGGTGAGAATGGCCGCGATCAGCAGGATGGCGTCGGCGCCGTGGGCCGCGGCTTCGACAATCTGCGCGCCGGCGATGGTGAAATCCTTGCGCAGGACGGGAAGCCAAACGGCCGCGCGAGCGCTCTCGAGATCGCCGAGGCTCCCCTGGAAGAAGGTTTCATCGGTGAGCACGGAAAGGGCCGAGGCGCCGCCGCGCTGGTATGCCGAGGCTATGCGCGCGGCGTCGAAATCCGCCGAGAGCAGACCTTTGATGGGCGAAGCCTTCTTGATTTCCGCGATGATGGCGGGCGTGCGCGCGCCCAGGGCCGCGCGAAAATCGCGGCGCGCGGCGAGGCGCGATTCGGCCTCGGCCTCCCACTGGTCGAGCCGTGGGACGCCGCGGGCAAGCTCTTCGCGCTTCCTGGCGACAATGCGGGCCAGGATGTCTGGAACGGTGCCGGTCAAGGGTGATTCTTAATGGTATCAGACGCCGCGCTTGGCTCTATTGCCGGCGGTCTTCGAGGTCTTCGATGCGCTGCTCGTGGGCGATGATGATGTTGGCCAGGCGGTTCATGGTGTCCGTGAGTTGGCCCATGCGTTCGTCGTTCTTGATCTGGGCGGCGGCGATGAGTTCCACGGTCTGGGTGAGGGCTTCGTGGCGTTCGGTGAGCCGGTCGAAGCGTTCGTCGATGGTCATGGGAGAGGGCGTCTCCTGTCTCCATGTTACATCAATGGCCTACAACGTGGCGGACCGAGTCGGGATAGACAGTGAGACCGCAGGCCCGCGCGGCCTCGGCGAGTTGGCGGTCGTGAGTGAGAAAAACGATGTCTTCGTCGTTGTATTCGGAACAGAGCATCGCCGTGACCAGATGGATGGCGTTGAGGGTCCCGAGAGCGCCGCCGAGCGGGCCCCCGGCCCGATTCAGGATAGCTTTCGAAAGTGGAACCCGGTCTACGGCAGCGAGAACAGCGCGCAATTCGGCGGTACGCAGAGCGAGGTCCTGTTCGGAAAACAACTGGGCGGCGCAATAGCGATGCAACGTCCGCGGAACTTCAACTTCCAGCAGCTCACTCGAAACCAGGTTCCATTGCGATAAACCGGACAGGGCGGCGGGTTGACGAAGGAGCCTGCGCAATAAGACGGAGGAATCTAGGTAAGCTCTCCGGCGATCCATTTGTCGAACACGTCCTTCCTGGTATCCTCGAAGATCCTTTCGACCAGATCTGGAGGCAGAACCGTCATGTCCGGATTCTCGTCCAGCATGCGCTCAACTTCCGCCATGGACCGCGTGGCGGGGATCACGCGCAGAGATTTGTATGCAGGCCCCAGGGGCGTCAGCTTCGCCACAGGCGTGTCGCGGTCTTTAATTATGACCTCTTTGCCCTTTTGCGCCGCGCGAACATACTCGCTCAGGTGGGCTTTCAATTCGGCGATGCCGACCTTCGACTTCATGTCCTCATTATGACCACTTCTGGTCACTTAGCGCAACTGGCCGGCCGGCGGGCCGGCGGCGGGAACGGGAAGCACATCGGGGGTCAGGATGCGCGCGTCCATCCAGCCGGCGTCGCGGAACGCGCGCGGCGCGGGCGTGAAGACGATTTTGTAGCTGGTGTCGTCCAGCGGCGCTTCCGGGGCATTGGCGCTTTGCGGGTAGACCAGAGCCAGGTACTTCAAGATGGTATAGATGTCGCCGTCCTCGGGCTGCCGAAAATCGAAGCCCTGCGCGCGGAAGTGGATGGCCGCGCCCCGGCTGGAAAGGCGCCACGCCAGGAACGCGCAGCAATCGATGGCGTGCTCGAACCAGGCGTCAAGCGCGGGCGGGATGTCGCGGTCCAGGAATATCTCGACGGTCTGCTCCTGCTCGCGCGCGAATTCGCGGACCTGCAGGGCGCCGGTGTGGGCCGAGGCTTTCCAATCCACGTGGCGGGCGCTCTCGAATGCCTCGTAAGGGCGGATGCGGTAAAAGTCCTTGCCCAGACCGCGGTAGTGCGTCTCGATTTCTCCGGCGATGCCGGTCAGCAGATCGTCGAAGCCGGGTTGCGGGTCGATCGAAGGGTAGATCAGCATTTCGCGGCGCAAGGTGACGCGCGCGGATTTCTCGAGGAAGCCGAAGGGGGAAGAAGTCGAGAACGCGAAGCTGTTCTGGCGATAGGCGCCGCGCTTGGGGAAGCGCACTTCGACGGTCTCTTCGAGCGTGGCGCCGCCGGCGATCAGCGGGAAATACACCGATTTCAGAGTCGGGCTGGCAGGGTCTCGAATGCCTTCCACCCGGATGGAGAACGAGGGCATGAACCACTTCTGGTTGCGCACGAAGAGCTTGCCGGGTACGGTGCGCCGGGCGGAGACGTGCTCGGGCACCAGGAAGTCCAACTCGAGCGCCGCCAGGCAGAGGCGGCTCACCAGCCCGGAGACCAGCAGCGTGGCCAGCATGGCAGCCGTGATCAGGAACAGCAGGTTGTTGGCGGAAATGACGGCGCCGAAGCCGACCACCAGGATGGCGAAGGTGAACAGCAGGCCGGCGCGGGTGATCTTGTGCCGAATGCGGTGGTCCAGGAAGAGGCGGAAGTGGTCCCAGAGTTGGGGCACGGGTCGATTCGATTGTACCGCCGCACTGCGGCAGTCGGTCATAATGGGTGTAACCGGTGGGAAGTGTCAGGCAGTCTATTCTGTGGCACCATCGGCCGGGCCGCACCATGCCGTTCAGAGTTCAGGGAAGTATTGGAGGTTGGCGATTCATATACCTGCCGGTGCTGCTCTGTGCGTTCGCCCTGGCGGCGGAGCCGCCGCTCGTCCCGCTCACCGTCTGCGAGGTGCTGCACGATCTGGCATCCAACGAGGGCAAGAGCGTCGCCGTCGTCGCCCGGTACTCCTTCCGCGAAAGCGGCCGCTGGATGGGCGAACAAGCCTGCGACGCCGGCTCGCCCGCTCCGCCGCTGCTGTGGCTTGTGGAGGATTCCAACGATGGCCCTAAACCGCCCGGCGATTTCGAATTGGACGCCGTGGCGCTCCATCGCAAGCTCGCCCTCATCCAGCAGCGCACGTCGCTCGGCAAATTCCGCTTCGGCACTCCGGACTACGACCGTTGGGCGGTCGTCTATGGCCGCGTGGAAACGCGCAAGGCCGAAGCCGCCAGGCAGGCGCCCGCGAACCTGGTCTTCCGTGGCAGCGGCGTGGTGGTGTTTCTGACGTTCCAGCAGTAGGGGCGGGGCCCCTACCGGAACGGCTTCGGTTACAACCCGAGCTTCACCTCGCGGGCAATGGCAGTCCATCAACGAGGCTCAATACGATTGCGAATGCCTCTTCAAATTCGATGAAGGCGCGGCGTGTCGTCTCCCTCAGTTCGTTGTACCCCTCAAAAGCACGGCGCCGAATCTCTTCCTGGTGAAAGGCTGCACGCGACACGGGGACGTTGCGGGCCATGGCCTTCTCCAGAAGGAATTCCGCCGTAAGGTTGAGGTCCAGGGCCAGATTCTCTTGCACCGCAATACAAATGTCGAGCACGTCCTGCGGCCGGCGCCGGTTTCGCAGGGGTTGCTGGAGCAGTGCGCGGAGTTTCTCCGCCACAATATCCTCGAGCTGACAGACCTGCAGGGGGGTCGAGCTTGCGATGTCAACCTCCACGACCCTGCAGATTGGCTCGTTGAGACTCACGTCGAGGGGCACGGTCGCGTTGGAGGTCTTGTCCTGCTGGATGAGTTGTCTGTTGCGCCGGTCATCCGGCAGGGCGTACCCGATCGTGCCCTCAAACGTGATGAAGCTCCGGTCGGGACCCGGAGGCTGTTGCTCCATTTTCTGGACGCGGTACAAGACCCCCATACTCCTGGAAACCCGCTCGAGACTCGGTGTCAAGGAGGTCCTGATCTGTTCGGCAGTGAGCGTCGGATCCTTGGACGAGAAATCAAGGTCTTTTGTGCTGCGGTTCGGCTGCCAGACAAAATCCAGGGCGTTGCCGCCCTTGAACGCCAGCACCCGGCTGAGGGTGCGCGAGTCGGCGACCGCCTGAAGTATGCCGTATTGAGCGAATCGGAACTTGGCTTCTCCAACAGTCATCCGATTCGAGGCACGGAGGGCCCAGCGATTTCACGAGCTGCGAGGCCGTCGAGTTCCCGTTGCGGCCATTCCTTATTCAAGAAATTAGAACTAATGATGACAACGCCGTAGTTGCAGCGTGCTAAACCTTCATCAGTTTTCCGCCGCAAACTATCCCCCAAGCGCAGGGCTGCTTCGTCGAACCACACGGGTAGACCCGCTTCGATGAGCTCTTGATAAAGTGGCCGGGCGACGGCGTCTGTGTCTTCAGAGGCGTGTGAGAGGAACACATCGAGCTTGGCTATTTGGCGGGGCATCTGAGGCTCAATTGGTCGAGAGGTGGGCGGAGCGACAGCCGGTTTCCCTACTCTCTTGAAGCCGAGGGTCGTCGTCTTGCTTTGCTCGATTCGTCGCCAAGCCTTCTCGATTGCTGGCTTCACGATGTTCACTAGACCGTTGTTCCAGTCACTTACCGAGTCCCTCGAAAACTGCAGCGTCGTTTCGATGCGGTTCAATCGCTCGTTGAATTCCCGGTTGATAGCTCCAACGTCTGGGGTCTTCGCCGCGTGGGTGAGAATTACGGCGTCATCGGCGACTTCGCCCTCGATGGGAGTGCCGTAGACGGTTGTGGAATAGCGGAAGAGGTTCTTGTCGCCAGTGAACGGGATTCGGATTTTGAATTCGGTCGCGTCTATAAAATACGGTCCGGGCCCGGCAAAGAATCCATACTGGCTGCTCTGCGGAACCTCAAGCTCGATAGCAGCGGGTTCGTATTCGCCAATGTTTACCCGGTCAAAAACTGGAACGCTCAGGGTATAGCGCCGGACGATGTCATTGATGACCGCATCGGGCGAAGACTTCAGCAGAACGTCCGGTGGCAAGTTCGCAAGCTCCTCATTGAGGCGCTTGCGCAACATCAACGTGATTTCGTAAGGTGATCCCCGCTCACCAAACAAATACTTAGGTCGTCTTGGCGGACCGCCGGGTACACGCAGGCCACGCATAGATGTCTGTCAATTGTACAGCACCGCGCCATTCTTGTGGTACTAAAGCGCGAAGCGGTTCCCAGCCTTACGCCCGCGTGTAGTCGCGAAAGTTCTAGGAGCGGTTTCGCAGCGCCACTTGGACGAAAAACGCCCAGACCCGTTGAGGTGAACCCCCGCGGGCCCCAAGTCCCCCTTGGAGGAAGTGCAGGCGATTACTCCGCTGGCCGGCAGTTCCATGAGGGGGGCGATCCGGCCGGTTCCGGGTATACGGCCACGGCTCTCGGCGGCTCTAAGCGGCTGCGGACCTCGGGTGCACCGCCTTCTCGATGTCTCGTTGCCGGGCTTGCCGGGCGGTGCGGAGGTCGTATTCGAGTTGGAGGCCGAGCCAGAATTCGGCCGAGGTCCCAAGGTATCGCGCCAGGCGCAGGGCGGTGTCGGCGGTGATTCCCCGCCGGCCGCGCACGACATCATTGAGGCGCGTCGCCGTGATACCCAATGCTCTGGCGAGTTGGTTCACGCTCATGCCCAACGGTTCGAGAACGTCTTCGCGGATCGTTTCGCCGGGATGGGGGACTGGTATCAAATTAGCCATAACATTGTCTTCCTAATGGTAGTCGGTGATCTCCACGTCGCAGGCGTCTCCATCCTTCCAGACGAAACAGATGCGGTACTGGCCGTTGATTCGGACGCTGTGGCGTCCTTTCCCGGCGCCTTTCAGGGCTTCCAGGCGGTTGCCGGAAATCGCCGCCAAATCGCGAAGGGATCTCGCCCGGTTCAGGTGGATGAGCTTACGGAGCGCAACCTTTTCGATGGGCCGAAACCGCTTCGAGGATTGCTGCTGGAAGATCCTCTCAGTCGCGGCATCTCGAAAAGACCGGATCACAAGCTTATCGTATATCGATAGACGATAAATTGCAAGAGGGCGGGTCCAGGGGACCCGCGCGGACCTGGGGTCCGCCCTACGGACGCCGGCCGGGCGCGCGGGCGTGGCGCGCGAGGTAGGTGGTCCACCAGCGCTCCTGGCCGGGGGCGTCGAAGATCTCGGCCCAATCCTTGCGAAACTCCTGGGCCTTGAGGGCGGCGCGCTCTTCGAGGAAACGCAGGAGGCGGGCGCGTTGCGGCGACGCCGTGCTCATGGATTTCGAGAGCAGCCGGCCGGCGGCGGTGCTGTCGTTCACTTCTCCCAGCGACTGTTGAACGCGGCGCAAGGCGGCCAGGCGCGTATCGAGGCCGGGACCGTAGCACGGACGAAACAGCTCGAGCGTGTAGCGCAGGCGCTTGGTGAGAAGCCTGAGCCGGTGCAGCTTAACGGGAGACGGATCGCCGGCGAGCAGCGCGCGGACCCGCGCGAAATAGCTGGCGGTGAGATGGGGAAGCTCGCGGCGAGCGTTGGTGGTGGCGCCGGCCCGCTCATCCCACCTGAGTTGATGCAGCTTGCTCATGCGCTCAGCTCCAGCCGGCTGCGCCATTTCCGCGAGAAACTGCGGCCTTTCCAGCGGCGGATTTCGAGCAGCAGCTCGCGGCTCGCTTTGCGGCGCTCCCCCGCCAGGCGCGCGGCGATGGCGGCGCGCGGGGGAATGCCGGCCTCGGCGAGAAGCTGCAAGGCGATATCGCGGTCGCGCACCCGGCCCGTTGCTCTCATTAGCTCCGCGAGCTGACGCCGGACCTTCTTCCACGAGTCGCCGGGGAAGAACGGCGCGAAAACGCGCAGGCAACGGCTCAAGCGGCGGATGGCGACGCGCAGGTCGTGGATGGACTCGGCGTCGCCGTTGCGGGCGGCGCGGTTCAACTGGTAGGCGAGGCGCCGCAGCAGAATCGCAGTCTGGAGCCGCGCGTAATCACGCATAGGAACCACGCAAGAATAAACTCGCAGCGCCGGCGTGGCGCAGCAGGCACGAGTGCCAAATGCCACTTAGTTTTCGCAAAAACGGTATTGCGCGCAGACTGTGGGGCGGGCAATCCTGCCCGCAGCCGGCCTTCCGGCCGGCTGGACCCGCTGGAAAGCGGGTCCGCAGGCTGAAAAGCCTGCCCCACAGAGCAGCGGAGCCGCAACCAATCCGGCTTTTCCTGTGTGCGAGCAGGTCGACCAGGGGGTCGACCGCGGGCCTGGGGGCCCGCCCCACGAAAATCGTCGCAGGTCCCATAATTAATCTCGCGCCCTGGTCACGGAAATCGCCCGGTTGTACACTTGCTGGAAAACTTCGCCGGCGCGCTCGGCGCCCCATTGGGCCAGGTCGATATCGCCGCGGGAGCCGACCTGGAGCAGAACCTCCTCGTCGCGCAAGCGGCATTCCACGCCGCGGACGCGCTGCTCGCGGCTGCGGTCGAGGTTGTCGGCGATCCGCAGAATGGGGATCATCATCAGCAGCATACGCCTTTCTTCCGCCGAAAGCGACAGGTAGGCGTGGTGCACCGGGTTGGGGAGGGACTTGCGGTGATAGCGGCACAGGCCCGCAATGAGAAGCCGCTCGCGCTCGGTGAAGCCGGCCATGTCGGAATTGGACACCACGTACCAGGAATGCTTGTGGTGGCCGGTGTTGCTGACGAAATGCCCGACATCGTGCAGGTAAGCGGCGGCTTCCAGGAGCTTGCCGCAGCCGGGCGGCATTTGGTGCAGGGGCTGGAGCGCGGTGAACAGCAGGTTGGAGATATTGGCGACTTTGCGGGCGTGGTCGAGCGAGACGCCGTAGCGCCGGCCCATGTCCTCCACCTCGCGGCGCTGATCGCGGGTGAGGCGGGAAAGCTCGGCGCCCACGTTGCGGGCAGCCAGGTCGGCGATGATGCCGTCGCGGACGCCGGCGCGGGAGTAGTAGACCGCCGGCAAATGGAATTCCTGTAAGAACTCGAGCAAAACGGCCACGCCCGGAACGATGATCTCGGCGCGGCGCGGCCCGATGCCCGTGATTTTGCGCCGGGCGGCGAGATCCCGCTCCGCCAGCTTGAGGTAGAGCTTGCGCACCTGCGCGGTGGGGACGCGGAGGCGGTCGAGCTGATCGCGCTGGGAGCGCGGCGCGCGGGCGACGGCGCTGGCCACGGCGGAAGCGGTGGCGGAGGTGGCGATGGCGCGGTCCCATCCCGAGGGGCCGAGGCGGCGCACGGCGGCATCGAGCTTGGCCTGAATGTACTCGCGCATCTGGCGCAATTGGAGCGGAGCGGGCGGGTCGTCCTTCAGAAAAATCTCGCGCAGCCGGACGGCCCCCAGCGGTTTGGAGAACGATTCCCCCAGGCGGCTGGTTTCGGCGGCGATGATCTCGGCGCTGCCGCCGCCGATGTCGATGATGAGGACGCGCCGGGCCGGCTGCGGCCAGTTGCTCTCGACGCCGAGGTGAATCAAGCGCGCTTCTTCGCGGCCGGAGATGATCTCGACGCCCGCGCCGACGGCTTCCGACGCACGCGCCAGAAAAGCCCTCTGGTTGCCGGTATCGCGGATGGCGCTGGTAGCCACCGCGCGGACGCCCACCACGTCGAGCTTGCGGTAGAGCCCGGCCATGCGGGCCAGCACGGCGCAAGTGGCTCGCATGGCTTCTTCGTTGACCGAGCCGGTGCGGAAGACGCTTTCACCCAGGCGCGTGACTTCGCGTTCCGAGGCGAGGACGCGGGCGGGCTGTCCCGGCGCGACTTCGGCGGCCTCCATGCGGATGGAGTTGCTGCCGATGTCGATGGCGGCGTAGCGGGGCATGTCTCAATGCTAAACGACTAGCGGCTAAAGCCGGTAGATTGGTTTGCGACTGAGAGTCGCCTGAAGGGCGTGGCGCGGACTCTCAATCCGGATAGCGCCGGGATGAATTTGAAAGGGGGTTGTTGAAAACGGGCTGGCTATTTTAGCCAGTACCGCGTCAAAATCTACCTATGAAGCTTCTGGCTCATCTCTTCTGGGCCGCCGTGGCCGGGGCGGCGGCGTTCTGCCTGGGCGGCATCGCCCTCAACCGCGGAGAACACATCAACAGCATCTGGCTGGTGCTGGCGGCGGCCTGCTCCTATGCCACCGGCTACCGGTTCTACTCCCGGTTCCTGGCGGCGCGCGTGATGGCGCTCGACGACCGGCGCGCCACGCCCGCCGAGCGGCTGCGCAACGGCCAGGATTTCGAGCCGACCAACAAGTGGATCCTCTTCGGCCATCACTTCGCCGCCATCGCCGGGCCGGGCCCGCTGGTGGGGCCCGTGCTGGCGGCGCAGTTCGGCTACCTGCCAGGGACGCTGTGGATCATTATCGGGGCGGTGCTGG
The DNA here is from genome assembly GCA_049516835.1 of Bryobacteraceae bacterium. GTDB lineage: Bacteria > Acidobacteriota > Terriglobia > Bryobacterales > Bryobacteraceae > Fen-178. Next base: position 52,495 of record JBEKSR010000011.1, read on the forward strand.
GCGGGGCGGCGCAGGACTTCGTCATCCTGTTCGCCTCCATGCGGCGCGACGGCAAATCGCTGGGCCAGATGGCGCGGGAGGAGATCGGCAAGGTGGCGGGCTTTGCAGCGTTGATTACGGTGCTGCTGATCATGGTCATCATGCTGGCGGTGATGGCGTTGGTGGTGGTGAACGCGCTGAAAGGCAGCCCGTGGGGCACGTTCACCATCGCGGCCACCATCCCGATCGCCGTGTTCATGGGCCTGTACCTGCGCTACTGGCGGCCCGCCAAAGTGCTGGAGTGCTCCGCCATCGGTGTCGTTCTGGTGATGGCGGCCATCTTCGCGGGGCGTTCCGTGGCACAATCGGCCGCCCTGGCTCCGCTGTTTACGCTGGGCGCCATGGGGCTCGCTATCGCCATCATCGTGTACGGATTCCTGGCGAGCGCACTGCCGGTGTGGCTGCTGCTGGCGCCGCGCGGCTACCTCAGCACCTTCGTGAAGCTGGGCGTGATCCTGATGCTGGGAGTCGGCATCCTGTTCGTGCGGCCCCAGCTTCAGCTTCCGGCGTTCACGCGGTTTGTGGACGGGACGGGGCCGATTTTCGCGGGCAAGATCTTTCCCTTCTGCTTCATCACCATCGCCTGCGGGGCGATTTCCGGGTTCCATGCGCTGGTCGCCTCGGGCACCACCCCGAAAATGATCGCGAAAGAGGGGCACGCGCGGCCGATTGGCTATGGATCGATGGTGCTCGAAAGCTTCGTCGCCATCATGGCCATGATTGCGGCCTGCGTGCTCCAGCCGGGCGTGTACTTCGCCGTGAACTCGCCCCCGGCAACCGTGGGCGCCACGCCCGCGGCGGCGGTGGCGACGATTTCCTCGTGGGGCTTCCCGGTGACGGTGGCGGATATGACCAACCTGGCGCGCGACGTGGGCGAGCAGACCCTGTTCTACCGCACCGGCGGCGCTCCTTCGCTGGCATTGGGCATGGCCCACATCTTCGCGCGCGGCGGCGGCGGCAGGGCGGTGATCGGCTTCTGGTACCACTTCGCCATCATGTTCGAGGCGCTCTTCATCCTGACCATTCTCGACACCGGCACGCGCGTAGGCCGGTTCATGCTGCAAGACTTCCTGGGGCACGTCTGGAAACCGCTGGGGCGGACAAGCTGGATGCCGGGCGTCGTCGCCACCAGCGCCGCGATCGTGGGGGCGTGGGGTTACTTCCTGATACAAGGCGTGCGCGATCCGCTGGGCGGAATCAACTCGCTGTGGCCGCTGTACGGGACCGCCAACCAGTTGCTGGCGGCCATCGCGCTCTCGGTGGCCACCACCATCCTGCTCAAGATGCACGGCGCGAAATACCTGTGGATCACCTGCGCGCCGCTGGCCTGGCTGCTCGCCGTGACGTTCACAGCCGCATGGCAGAAGATTTTCTCTCCCGTTCCGGCGATCGGTTTTCTGGCGCAGGCGGACCGGCTGGAAGCCTCCTTGCGCGCCGGCACGGCGGCGAACGCGGCGGCCACCCAGACGCTGATCTTCAACGCGCGGCTGGACGCCGTACTGTGCGGCGTCTTCCTAGTGCTGGTGGCGACTATTCTGCTGGATTCGGTGCGCGTCTGGATCGGAATCCTGCGAGGCACGCGGGACGCCCGCGTGTGCGAAGCGCCCTTCGTGCTATCCCAATCGCGGGCGGAGGAGTTATGAAGCGCCTGGGCAGGTTCATTCTGGCGCTGCTGCGCGAGCTCGCCGACGAGAGCGCCTACCAGCGGCACCTGGCGGCGCACGGGCGCGCGCACTCCGCCGCGGAATGGCGGCGGTTCTCCGAGGAGCGGCTGGCAGCCCGGTACGCGCGCGCGAAGTGCTGCTGACTGGGCAAACCGGGGACAGGCTAACCGGGCAAACCCGGGGACAGGCAGCGAATTTCGCAAAGGGCGCGAAATTCGTAGCCAGTCCCCCCGCTACTTCGACACCGAGAACCCGTCCACCTGAACCTCGAGCATATGATTGATGCGGATGCCGTAGATGCCGTCGGTCTTGGCCATCGCTCCGCTCTTGGGTTCGGAGTGCACGACTACGCCGTTGACCACGAAGTCGATCTTGTCGGCGCCGACGCGCACTTCGAGGGCATTGACGGATTGTCCGCTGGCGTCCGGCTTCTTCACCGCGTCGTTGGGCGTCTTCGGCGCCACGATGGGGGTGGCGGCGCCGTTGCGGCTCTTGAGCAGCCACGTCCCGTCCTGCGCCACCACAAAGTACAGATAGGCCTGGTCCGCGCCTTCGAGAGCGCTGCCGCCAAACACCAGGCCGTAGTAGTTGGTGTGGCCGCTCGGCTTCATCAGCGTGAACGTGCCCTTGAGGGTATAAGCGCCGGTCACGGTATTGGCCGGATTCCAGTACACCGCCGCTTGGGGGTTCGTGGCGTGGAAACCCGACCCCTGGGTTACGAACTTGATGGCGCCGGCGGCGTCGGGGTCGGTCGCCGACTGGCTGCGATCGACGCGCTGCTTCCAGCCCTGCGGCGTCTGGGCGACGAGCGGCGCAAGAGCGAGCACCGCGAGTAGCGCGACATGAACATGACGTTTCATCTCGTATTCCTCCTTCAATGCCCAGATGGACACTACATTAATGTATCCGGACGCTTATATTCTTGAGAACCTCGCCCCTTCGCCGCCACTAGTCCTGATACAACCGATGATTCGAATGAAAAAGGGGAGAGGCGCATTTTGCGGTTTTGGCAAGAAATGCGTCTGTCCCCTTTTTCTGATCCTCGGCGGCGTCGCCCTCATGGCCGCCGAGCCTGGGGTCAAGGCGCAGTTTATGGGCGGGACGCTGGCCGGAGTCTCCGGCAAATCCAGCGCCCGCCTGGACTTGACCAGCGCCGAGGCGCTGGTGTTCCGTTGCGGCCAGACCGAACTGCGCATCCCATACCAGAAGATCGACACGCTGGAGTATGGCCAGACCGTGAGCCGGCGCTACGCCGCCGCGGTTCTGATTTCGCCGGTGCTGTTGCTGAGCAAATCGCGCAAACACTTCGTCACCATAGGGTACCTGGACGGCGAAGGCCAGCAGCAGGCGCTGGTGTTTCGGGTGGAAAAGGGCGACATCCGGTGGGTGCTGGCCAGCCTGGAGGCGCGCACCGGCCGCCGGGTCGACTATCAGGACGACGAAGCCAGAAAGGGTGACAAATGATGAAAGTGCCGCTGATTCTCCTGCTGGGCGTGGCGGCTGGGGTGCCCTCTGGGCCCGGCGCCGACGATCCGCCCTCGCCGGCCGCCATCGAAGCGGCCAGCCTCCGCCAGTTGCTCTCCATCCGGCGCGTCTACGTGGACCGGCTCACGGGAGGCGAAACCGCCGCGCAGATGCGCGACGTCCTCATCAGCAGCATGGACGGCGCCAAGCTCTTCATCCTCACGGAGAACCAGGAGCGCGCGGACGCCGTGCTGCGGGGCGCCGCCGAAGACCTGGTGTTTACCGAGGTGCACACGTTTTCCGACGGCATCAACGCGCACGCCAACTTGGGCTTGCGAACCGGCGGCAGCACCCGCACTTCGCGGGGCGATTCCGCCGGCCTCGGCGTGGGGGAAAACGAATCGGACCGTTCGGCCGAGCGGCGTCACGAAGCCATCGCCGCGGTGCGCCTGGTGAACAAAGACGGGGATGTGATCTGGTCCACCACCGAGGAGAGCCTGGGCGCGAAGTTCCACGGCGCCAGCGCGGACGTGGCGGACAAGATTACGGCCAAGCTCAAGGAAGATTTCGAGAAAGCGCGGAAGCTGAAGTAAGCTCTGCGATACCTATCTGAGTAGATCTTCGAGCTGGATCTTGGTGTCGGTCCTGGCGTCCCGGTACTTCACGATCACGGGAGTGTAGACGGAGATTCCCCAGTCTTTGCCCGGGCCGCTGGGGAGCGCGCGCGAACCGGCCACGACCACGGCCGATTCCGGGATGACCAGCGGCTCGTCATCGGTGGCGCGGTGGACGGTGTTGCGAACCAGGTCGTAGACCGGGGTCGAGCGATTGAGGATGGTTCCGGTGCCGACGACGGCGCGGCGCTTGACGACGGTGCCTTCGTAGATGCCGCAATTGCCGCCCACCAGGACGTCGTCCTCGACGATCACCGGCATGGCGCCCACCGGCTCGAGCACGCCGCCGATCTGGCTGGCGGCCGAGATGTGGCAGTTTCTGCCCACCTGCGCGCAGCTTCCCACCAGGGCGTGCGAATCCACCATGGTTCCGTCGTCCACCCAGGCGCCCACGTTGATGAACATGGGCGGCATCGAGACCACGCCCTTGCCGATATAGCAGCCGTCGCGAATGCTGGAGCCGCCGGGCACGATGCGCACGTCGCTCTCGACGGTCAAGCGCTTGACTGGGTATGTGGATTTGTCGAAGAACGGCTGGCGCTGGGGATCGACCGACATGTCGATGACCGCGCCCATGCGGAAGCCCAGCAGGATGCCCTTTTTCACCCAGGTATTCACGCGCCAGCCGGTGCGGGTTTCGGGGCAAGGCTCGGCCGCGCGCACGCGGCCATCGTTGAGCGCGGCTTTGAACTCCGCGAACAGGCGGAAGTCCTCGTCCGTGTAGACCGAGGGGTTCCGGTCGAAGAGGCGTTCGATTTCAGCTTGCATCGGAGGCCCTCCTCAGCAGGCCGGCGTCCTCGAGAACCTTCGCGATGCGCGCCAGGTTGGCGGGGCTGGGCGGCGTCAGAGGCAGGCGGTACACCGGCTCGAGCAGCCCCATCAGCCCCATCGCGGCTTTCACGGGAATGGGGTTGGACTCCACGAAGTTGATGTTCATGAGCGGCAGATAACGGGCCTGGATGCGGCGCGCGGTTTCGAAATCGCCGCGCAGGCAAGCCTGCGCGAGCTGCGTCATTTCGCCGGGAACCTGGTTGGCGGCCACCGAGACGATGCCGCGCCCGCCCAACGCCATCACGGGGATGGTGACGGCGTCGTCGCCGGAGAGCACCGTGAAGGTTGTGGGGACCTGGTTCAGGATGGTGGCCACCTGCGCGATGCTGCCGGAAGCCTCCTTCACGCCCACGATGTTTTCGATGGCGGCCAGGCGCGCCATGGTAGCCGGTTCGACGTTCACTCCGGTGCGGCCTTGTACGCTGTACACCACGATGGGCAGCCGGATCGAGGAGGCGATGGCTTGATAGTGCTGGTACAGGCCCTCCTGGGTGGGCTTGTTGTAGTAGGGCGTCACGGAGAGGATGCCATCCACGCCCATGCGCTCGAGCTCGCGGGCCAGGTCGATCACCTCGCTGGTGTTGCAGCCGCCGGCGCCGGCCAGCACCGGGACTTGGCCCCGGGCCTCTTCGAGCGCGATCCCGACCACGCGCAGATGCTCGGTGCGGGTGAGCGTGGGGCTTTCGCCCGTGGTCCCGCAGGGGACCAGGAAGTTGACGCCGGCGTCGATCTGCCTGCGGACGAGTTTGCGGAGCGTCTCTTCATCGAGCGAAAGATCGCGTTGGAACGGGGTTACCAGCGCGGTGCCGCAGCCTGTGAACATGGAATGCCTCCTTAGCAAAAACCTACAGCCCCAAGATTCGGGGACAGACACCAGCGTTCGCGCGGCGCGAAAGGCGCGCCTTGGGACGCGGGTGTCTGGCCCCTCGCGGGTGTCTGGCCCCTCGGGTGTCAGTCCCCCCATATCTCACCGAACTCGTAAAAACCTTTCTTGCCTCTTAACCAACGCGCGGCTTTCAGGGCGCCGCGGGCGAAACCTTCGCGGCTCCGAGCGGTGTGCCGCAATGTAATGGTGTCGGCGGAAGAATCAAAGCCAATCTCGTGCGTGCCGGGGTGCGCACCGGCGCGGTTGGAACCGGCGTCGATCTGGCGCGGGTAGCCCGCTTTCTTCATCTCATCCACCAGCTTCAGTAGCGTACCGGACGGCGCGTCCTTCTTGGCGGAATGGTGGATCTCCCAAGCCCAGGCGCCGTACTCCGGCTGGGTGGCCAGCAGGCGGGCGGCCTCCGACACCAGATGGAAGAACGCGTTCACGCCCACGGAGTAGTTGGGGCTCCATACCAGGCCCACGCCGTACTTGGCCACGGCGGCCTTGACGGCTTCCAGGTGTTCCAGCCAGCCCGTGGTTCCGATCACCATGTTGACGCCCAGCGCCGCGATTCGCTCGACGTTGCCGAGCACCGCCGAGGGGATGGAAAAATCGATGGCCATGTCGACGCCACGGAAATTTTCCGGCGTGAGACCAACAAACGCGGCGTTGTTGAATTCGTCGAGCTTGAGCGCCACGGTGAAACCGTACTCGGGGGCGAGCTGCTCGACGAGCTTGCCCATCTTGCCGTAACCTACGATTGCCAGCTCAGGCATGGACGGCCTCCCTTCGTTCGAACACCTCCGGATCGAGCTCGGCGAAAAACTCCTGGTGCAGCGCCGGGACCGCGCGGAACAGGTCTGCCTCGGCCACCACCAGGCTGATGTTGAGCAGCGACGCGCCCTGCGAAATCATGCGGATGTTGATGCCGCCGAGCGCGTTGAAGACGCGGCGGGCCACTCCCGGGGTGCGGCGGATGTTGTCGCCCACCAGGCAGACAATCACCTGGTCCTTCTCGATCTCGACCTCGGCGAATTGCTCGAGCTCGGCCACGATGGCGTCGAGGCGCGCGGGATTGTCGATGGTGAGGGAAACGCTGACCTCGGAGGTGGCCACCATGTCCACCGGCGTTTCGAAGCGGTCGAAGACCTCGAAGATGCGGCGCAGGAAGCCGTGCGCCATGAGCATGCGGGTGGAATGGATGTTCACCAGCGCGATCTTGCGCTTGCAGGCGATGGACTTGAC
>JBEKSR010000012.1:0-63406 GCA_049516835.1 Bryobacteraceae bacterium
GGGTCTTCGACTCCAGGCGCCGGAGTTCTTCGCGTTCCACATGACGTACGCCCATCTGCACACCTCCCATGGTCCTTATGACCAAAATAACCGGTGTGCCAAATGTCAAGAAGGTAGGGGCGCAAGATGCTCAGGCCCAGGCGCCGCGCACCAGCCTCACCCAGACCCCCACTCCCTCATATGCGGCTTCGCGTGCTTCTCGCAGAGCCACAAGTAGTGAAACTGTTTGGTGGCTACTTTAACCAACCCGCCCCAGCAATCCCGCCCCGGCGGCTCGATTCGATAGCTCTTCACCGGATGCCACTCTCCCGGCTGTTCGCAGTACAACGTGAGCCGCGCCGGCTCGGGACGGTCTGTCATATCTCTCCACCAGGCTTCGAGCTGCGATGGTAATACGTCCGGCAGGCGTTCCAGTTCCAACGTGAACACTGAGGGGCAATGGCTTTCTCCCAGCGACTGCTCGCGATGGAAGCTCTCCGTGAATTCGCGCTGCGCCAGGGCCAGCAGTTCCTGCTGCTGAGTCTCCATGCCATGGCTCAGCCTTTCGAGGGCCACCTGCAAACCGGCCGGATGGATTCCGAACAACAAAGAAGCAATCCCGAGCCTCGACCGGCAACCGTGGCAGCGTATGAACTCATCCTCCGCCAGGTACGCCTCCAGATCCGACACCTTGAAATCGCCCTTGCACCCCCGCTTGGGACAGGGGACCACTCGTTCCACTCGCGGCAGCAGCCCCGGGAACCGCCGCAGCGTCCCATCAAAGCAGTCCCGCAACAATGCAAGGAAGTTCTGCGGAACCGGCCCCCGCGCCGCCAGGGCGACCTTGCGCCCATCCAGGTCGGCCTGTAGCAGCGCCCAATGCCGTCCGCCCTCGTCGCTCATCAGGGCGCCGCGCCGCCAGTGCCGCTCCGGCGTGGTAAACCGGTGCGACCGCGCGATGAACCAAGTGGGAAGCCCGGGCGGGATGGTGGTTTCGAAGCGATACTCCAGCGCCACTTCACTCGCGCCGCTCTCTTCCGCTGCTTTCTCCCAGAGCGGGTTCACGTCCGCCGGCCGGTCTTCCGGCGAGAGTTCCACCACGATGCTGTGTACCGGATGCGTTTCGGTCCGATACGCCAGATCGAAGTGATCCATCATGCGCAGCAGAAACTCCTGCACCAGGTTGGGGCAGTCGCGCCAGATCCGCCGCTGCTCTTCGGCCCTGACGATGCCAGCCTTGCCGGCTATTTCCGGGTCTGTGAAAAGATGGCTCACTTGCTGCAACAGCCAGTCGGGTTTCAGGACCACCCAGTCGCGCCGTTCCGCCTGCTCCGGCTGATAAATGGGATTCCTGGGGAAGAAAGTGATCTCGCCGGTGTGGCAGAGGTACTCGGCAAAGGTATCGAACTCGGTAACGCCGTTGTCGTCCGCCAGCTTCCGGAACCGGGAAAACTCGGCATAGGGTTCCGATTGTTGCCGGATCGCCTCGGTAGCCTTCACCCAGGTTGCCGGCCGCCACTGCCCCACGTGTTCGAGAGCGGCGCCCATCCGCCGGAGCGCGCTTCGCACCCCGTCCACCCCGCTGCCGCTTTCGTTGTCCACCGCGTAGAGATCCACCACTTGCGGGTATTTCTCTTTCAGCTCCGCCAGCGGAATATTGGGCTGAATCTTGTCGGCCCACGTCGCCACCAGCAACACCGGAGAATCGGGGGCCAGCGCCTGGATACGGTCCAGCCAGGAAGTCAGCTTGCCCTGCTGGATATTCTCCCGCGCGTTCCAGACCAGCAGGAAAATGCTCTTGCCCGAGTAGAAGAACTGGTGGGTGGCGTGGTAGAAGTCCTGTCCTCCGAAGTCCCACGCGCGACACTCCAACGTCACTCCCGCTTCCGCAGGATGAGGGAGCAGGAGGTCGCGAATTTCCAGCGAGTGCGTGGGATCCAGGTTCACCTGAAAGCTCTCTCCCTTCAACCGGCGCAGAAGGTTGGTTTTGCCGACGCCGCCCTCGCCCACCAGCAGCAGTTTGACTTTCCACTGCCGGACGCCCTCCTGAGCACGCTCCTTCAGGTACCCGCGCAGCCGCTCCCAGCCAAGGCGAGCCACCTCAGCGAGTTCACCAGGGAGAGGGTTTCCATCGAGCCTGAGATACAACGCCTCAGGCAGTTCCACGAGCGAATCGGGGACGGCGCTAATTTGGTTCCCGGAAAGGTCAAGGCGCTCCAACTTGGTCAGAGCGGCCAGCCACTCGGGAAGGGCCGTGATTTGGTTCCCGGAAAGGTAAAGCTGCCGCAGGTTAGTGAGAGCCGCCAGCGAGTCGGGGATAGCGCCGATCTTGTTACCGGAAAGGCCAAGGTACTCCAGCTTGGTGAGACCGGCGAGCGAGTCGGGGATAACGGCCAGTTCAAGATCAGTAAGGTATAGTTCCGTCTCACCTGTGACGCGGGCGTTCTCGATTCGCCGTTCAGCTTTAGCAAGCCCGAGCCTCTTGCCCTTCCGATCGACTTCGCTCATGGCTCCGATGGTACATCCATCCCACGTTTCCTGGGAAGAGCGCTTTCCCATTCACAACTGATTTCCTCTTTCCTACCAATCACTTACGCTTCAACCGCACTTCTCACGCGTTATCCTATAAGTGGGGCCGGATTCCCATCCCTATGCCATTCAGCTCTCGCACCGCCCGTCATTCCGCAAAAACCGTGGGGCGGACCAAGCGGTCCGCCCCACCCGGCGCGCCGCCGCTACCGAATTGGCTTCGTTTCGCACATTTGGTCTACCAGGCACTCCTGCCCACCGTCACGGGCCGCCCTCGGAACCGCCCTCCCCGGCCCCTGGCCCCCAGCCCCCGACCCCCGAATTGGCTTCGTTCCGCAAATCCGTCCACGAAGCATTCCTGCCCAACGCCACCGGCCGCACTCCCGCCCCCCTGGCCCCCGGCCCCCGGCCCCCGATCCCTGGCCCCCGAATTGGCTTCGTTCCGCAAATCCGTCCACGAAGCATTCCTGCCCACCGTCACCGCCTCGACCCGACCCCCGGCCCCCGACCCCTGTCCTTCGTTCCGTTGGAATCCACGACACCCCCGTCGTGTTTTGCCTCATCCTCTCCAAGGTCATGATTCCATGCCGAATCAGTGCAATTCTCCACATCTGGCCGTTGACAAAATCAACATGCTGTCTGGTCGTCAAAATCCACACGCCTCTACCTGCATGAAACCACGACAGATAAAGTTGCGAAAAGCACCGCTCTTTGGCCCTCGCCGTGCCCTTATACAAGCCGGAAAGGATGTAACCTTATGACAGTCATTCTGGTTCTCGCCACGTTCTTGGTCTTTATCGTGTTGGATTACGCCCTCAATCGCCGCAAGGTCGTGCATACCGCGACGGCGTTCGCACCGAAAGCAGTTCCCTCCATGCTTGGCGGAGACTATGTGGATGGTTTCCTGGTCCCTGCTACGGTTTCCTATCACTCTGGCCACACTTGGCTGGTGAGGGAGCGCAAGAACGTCGTCCGCATGGGCGCCGATGAGTTTGCCGCCGCCCTCGTGGGCAAGGTCGAGCACATCGAGCTTCCCAAGCCCGGCCAGTGGATCCGCCAAGGACAGAAAGTCCTCTCTTTCCACCGCGGTGGAGAAAAGACCGAGATGGTTTCACCCACCGAAGGTGAAGTCATGGAGGTCAATTCCGAAGTCGTCAAGAACCCCGCCGCGCTGCGCCAGGATCCCTACGGCAAGGGCTGGCTGGTAACGGTCCATGTGCCGGATGAGGAGAGCACGGGGCGCAATCTGGTCCCCAAGAGCCTGGTTCGCGAGTGGATGCGGGATGCCGTCGACCGCCTTTACGCCCGGCAGCCGGCCCTCGCCGGTGCGGTTGCGGCCGATGGCGGACGCCCGGCGGAAGACCTCCTCGCCACCCTGCCCGATGCCAATTGGAAGGAAGTGACCGGCGAGTTCTTCCTCACTGCGTAAAAAACTTGTAAAGATTTACTACACATTGGGCGTGAAGTCTGCTAAAAAGGGAGTTGAGGGTCTACTTATGTCGAGAGCCATCTTATACGACAGCACCCTCTGCATCGGTTGCAAGGCATGCGAAGGCGGTTGTGCCGAGCGTTGGGGTCTTCCCTACGACGACAAAATTGCCGCCGAGGAACGAATCTCGGCCCACAAGCTCACCGCCGTCGAAACGCACGGCGAGCGATACAGCCGCCGGCTGTGCATGCACTGCGCCGAGCCGACGTGCGCCTCGGTCTGTCCCGTGGGAGCCTTGCAGAAGACTTCCCTGGGCCCGGTGGTGTACGACGCAGAGAAGTGCATGGGTTGCCGCTATTGCCTCCAGGCGTGCCCGTTCCAGGTGCCCACCTACGAATGGAACAAGCGCCTGCCCAAGATGCGGAAGTGCGACATGTGCTATGAGCGGCAGAACCAGGGTAAGCAGACGGCTTGTGCCGAGGTCTGCCCGACCGGCGCCACCAAGAACGGCGAGCGCGATCAACTGCTGGCCGAAGCGCGCCAGCGCATCGCGGAAAAGCCCGGCCAGTATTACGGGAAGATCTACGGCGTGAAAGAGGTGGGCGGCACTTCCGTCCTCTTCCTTTCGGCGGTCCCCTTCGAGCAGATCGGCCTGCGCACCAATGTGCCGATGGAAGCCCTGCCGGATCTTACCTGGCGCGTGCTCGACCTGACGCCCGACATCGTCTCCACCGGTTCGGTCCTCCTGGGCGGCATCTGGTGGATCACCAACCGCCGCGGCGAGGTCGCCAGGAAGGAGGGCCCGCGGAAGTGAAGCTCAAACTCCCGAAAATCACGGTTTGGCGTGCCATTTTCGCGGTCATCCTGTTGAGCGGTCTGTATGCCACCTGCTTGCGCGTGCTCTACGGCTTGGGCGGCGCCACCAACCTCAGCGACAGGTTCCCCTGGGGACTCTGGATCGGTTTCGACGTCCTGTGCGGCGTGGGCCTGGCGGCCGGCGGCTTCACCCTGGTGGCCATTGTCCACATCTTTAATATCGAGCGCTACAAGCCGATTTTGCGCCCGGCGATCCTCACCGCGTTCCTGGGCTACAGCCTGGTAGTGGTTGCCCTGCTATACGACTTGGGCCGCCCCGACCGCATCTGGCACCCGCTGATCATGTGGAACCCGCATTCGGTGATGTTCGAGGTGGCCTGGTGCGTCACCCTCTACACCACGGTCCTGTTCCTCGAGTTCATTCCGGTGGTGTTCGAAAAATTCGGCTGGCACAAGCCGCTGGGATGGATTCACAACATTTCCGTGCCCCTCATGATTGCCGGCGTGCTGCTCTCCACCCTGCACCAGAGCTCGCTCGGGTCGCTCTATCTCATCGTGCCCGAGAAGCTCTATCCGCTCTGGTACAGCCCCATCCTGCCGCTGTTGTTCTATATCTCCGCCATCGCGGTGGGGCTGTCCATGACCATCTTCGAATCGTGGCATAGCAGCCGCGCCTTCGGCCGCGCGCTGGAGCTGCCGCTGCTGGCCAGCATGGCGCGCGTCCTGGCGGTGCTCATGAGCGCCTACTTGTGGATCCGCTTCCTCGACCTGGCCCACCAGCACGCGTTCCCCCTGCTTTTGCGCAACCGCACCGAGACGTGGCTGTTCGCCCTCGAGATCGCCCTGATGGCTGTGCCCACCGCGCTCCTCTATCAGCGCAAAGTCCGCATGAGTCCGGGCGCGCTGTACGCCTGCGCGGTGATGGTGCTGTTCGGGTTCATCGCCAACCGGTTGAACGTGGCCGTCACCGGAATGGAAGCCGGCTCCGGCGCGCATTACATTCCCAAGTGGACTGAGGTCGCCGTGACGCTTTCCATAATGGCAGAAACGGAGGCAGATTCAGTCGCAGTGGGATGAACCTCGGCAGGACAATCCGGCTGGGACTGGCCGCCAAGCTCGCCATCTCGGTGACCGCGAGCACTGCGGCCTTCTTTGCCTTGTTCGGCTTCATCAACCTGCGCGCGGAGCGCGTTCACTCCCAGGATTTCGTCGAGCAGTCCGCCGACCGCGTCACCGACCTGATCCTGCGCAGCACGCGTTACGAAATGCTGCACAACGACCGCGAGGCGCTCTACAACATCATCCGCGAGCTGGGCAGCCAGCCGGGCATCCAGCGCATCCGCATCTTCAATAAGGATGGCCGCATCACCCTCTCCACCGACGCCCGCGAGGTCGATACCGTGGTCAACAAGAGCGCCGAGGCCTGCTATGGGTGCCATGCGCAATCGGCGCCGCTTACCAGGCTCAACCGCCCCGACCGCGCCCGTATGTTCTGGGATAAGCAGGGCACTCACCTGCTAGCCGTGATTCGCCCCATCGACAACTCGCCCGCCTGTTCCGACGCCGCTTGCCACGTCCACCCCGCGGGCCAGCTCGTGCTGGGTGTCATCGACGCCGATCTTTCGCTCGCCGCCGTGGACGCCCAGATCGCCCAGCACCAGGCCACCCTGGCCTGGTTCCTGGTGGGCGCCGTGGTTTTCGGTTCCCTCGCGGCCGTGGCGTTCATCTGGGTGGTGGTGCACCGGCCCGTCAAGGAGTTGATTGACGGGACCCGTCGCGTGGCCGGCGGAGACCTCGATTATCGCCTGCCCGCCGCCTCCGACGACGAGCTCGGCGATCTGGCGCGCTCCTTCAACCGCATGACCGTCGAGGTCGCGGGCGTTCAGGCCAAAATCGAAGAAGAGGTGCGCCGCAAGACCGCCGAGCTCGAGCGCGTGCATAAGACCCTGTTGCGATCCGAAAAGATGGCCTCCATCGGCAAGCTGGCCGCCACCGTGGCGCACGAAATCAACAATCCGCTCTTCGGCATCCTGACCTACGCCCGGCTGGTGTCACGCGGGCTGTCGAAGCACGAGTTCCCCGAGCGCGACGAGCTGGCCGATCAGCTCCGCATCATCGAGCGCGAGAGCAGGCGCTGCGGCGACCTGGTGAAGAACCTGCTCACCTTCTCCCGCCAGGCGCCCAGCAATCGCGAGCCCAACGATCTCAACACCATCGTCGAGCGCGCCATCTCGCTGGTGAAGCACAAGCTGGACCTGCAAAGCATCGAGCTGAAAGAGGACCTCGCGCCCGGCCTTCCGCCCGTCCAGTGCGACGCCAACCAGATCCAGCAGGTGTTCCTGGTGCTCCTGGTCAACGCATCGGAGGCCATGCCCAAAGGGGGCGTGCTGGAAGTCGCCACCCAGCTCGAACCCGGCGCGGAGCACTGCTCGCTGCGTGTCAAGGATACCGGAGGCGGCATCCCCGCCGACGTGCTGCCGCACATCTTCGATCCGTTTTTCACAACCAAAGAGGACCAGAACCGGACGGGACTGGGGCTGGCCGTGGCGCATAGTATTGTGGAGCAGCACGCGGGCGAGATCGCGGTCGGTTCCACGCCGGGTGAGGGGGCGGAGTTTATGGTGACGCTGCCGGCGATGGCAGGTGGGGCAGGCGGTTCCGCCTGCCAAGGGGTGAGATAGTGACGCAACCAGATAAACTAAACGAGGTTCACGGGGAGGAACCAATGGCAACTGCGGTAGATGTTCCGACGGCAACCAAGACCCGGGGCAAGATCCTGATCGTCGATGACGAGCTGGTGGTGCGCGATTCGCTCGGTAAGTGGTTCGCCAGCGAAGGCTACACCGCCCGGCCGACCGGAAGCGCGCGCGAAGCCCTCGAGATCATCCAGCAAATGGAATTCGACATCGCGCTGATCGATATCAAAATGCCCGGCATGGACGGCATGGAGCTCCAGTCCCGCCTGCACGAGGCCGACCCGGAGCTGACCGTCATCATCATGACCGGCTACGCCTCCGTGGAGACCGCCGTGCAAGCCCTCAAGCACGGCGCGTACGACTACATCACCAAGCCGGTGGACCCGGATGAGCTGTCTCACCTGGTCGCCAACGCCCTCGAGCACAAACGCGCCCGCCGCGAAGTGGTGCGCCTGCGCGAGAACCTCCAGGAGGTCTTCCCGAGCACGGAGCTGATCGGCAAGAGCCCCGCCATGAAGAAGGTGACGGAGCTGATCGAGATGGTCGCCCCCACCGAAGCCACCGTGCTCATCACCGGCGAAAGCGGCACTGGCAAGGAAGTGGTGGCCCGCGCCATTCACGCCGCCGGTCCGCGGCGCTACATGCCCATGGTGACCATCCACTGCGGCGCGCTCACCGAGACCCTGCTCGAAAGCGAGTTGTTCGGACACGAAAAGGGCGCGTTCACCGGCGCCCAGTACCGCAAGAAAGGCAAGTTCGAGATCGCCGACGGCGGCAGCGTCTTCCTCGACGAGATCAGCGACATCAGTCTCAAGACGCAAACCGACCTGCTGCGCGTGCTGCAGGAAAAGGAGATCGTGCGCGTGGGCGGCAACCAGCAGATTAAGGTGGATTTCCGCTGCATCGCCGCCACCAACAAGAACCTCGAGGCGCTCGTCAAAGAGGGCGCCTTCCGCCCCGACCTGTATTACCGCCTGCACGTCTTTTGCATCGATCTGCCGCCCCTGCGCGAACGCCGCGACGACATCCCGCTGCTGGTCAACCATTTCCTCAACAAGTTCTGCATGGCCACCAGCCGCGCCATGCCGCAGCTCTCCGCGGAAGCCCTCGAGGTGCTCATGCGCCACGACTGGCCCGGCAACGTTCGCGAACTCGAGAACGCCGTCGAACGCGCGCTGGTAGTCGGCCGCGGTTCGGAGATCCGCCCCGCCGACTTCTCCTTCCAGTTCCAAGCCGACGAGCCCAAAGGCGGCCAGACCCTGGATGATGTCGAGCGCTCGCACATCGAGCGCATCCTCCGCGAGACCCAGCACAATCTCTCGCGGGCGGCGCGCATCCTCGACATCGACCGCACCACTCTCTACAACAAGCTCCGCCGTTACGGTTTGCGGTGAAACCCATTCATCTCATCCCGCTCGGAGCGCCATCCCGGCCCGGCGCGGAGCCGGGACTCGATCTGCTCGAGTACCTCGCCGCGGCGCTGGCCCGCACCTTCCGCACCCCGTGCCAGATTCGCCCCGAGACCTTCGATCTTTCTTTCGCGCTGGACGCCGGCCGGCAGCAGTATTACTCCACCGCCATCATCCAGCGCATGGAGCGCGCCGTGGATCCCGATGCGCGCGTGCTCGGCGTTACCGCGTCCGACCTCTACGTGCCCATCCTGACCTTCGTTTTCGGCGAGGCGCAGCTCGACGGCAATTGCGCTGTGGTATCCACCGCGCGCTTGAAAGAGGAGTTCTACGGCATGCCGCCCCGCCCGGACTTGCTGCGCGAGCGCCTGCTCAAGGAGGCGGCCCACGAACTCGGCCACACCTTCGGTCTTCGGCACTGCCCGGACTGGCGCTGCGTGATGACATCCAGCCACGCCGTCGAGCGTCTGGACGTCAAAGGCGCCGAGTTCTGCCAAGCCTGCAAGGAATCGATTCTCACCAATGGATACTGGTAGCATTTTCGATCTCCGCTCCGCCCTGGAGTTCCTCGCCTCCATTCCCGGCCAGCTCGCCACCACGCGCCAGCCCGTCGATCCCCACGCGGAACTCGCCGCCGTCTACAAACGCGTCGGCGCCGGCCCCGCCCTGCTCTTCGAAAACGTCAAGGGCTACGCCATCCCGGTGGTCGCCGGAATCCTGGCCACCCGCCAGCGCACCGCCCTGCTCATGGGCAGCACCATCGAGCGGCTGCCCTTCGACCTCCTCGACGCGCTCAATCACACGTGCCTACCCGTGACGGTCGCCACCGCCCCTTGCCAGGAGGTCGTCATCCGTCCGCCCTTCGACCTGCGGCGCCTGATTCCGGCCCCCACCCACACCCTCCGCGATGCCGGGCCGTACATCACCATGGGGCTGGTCCGCGCGCGCGATCCCGAAACCGGCGCCTCCGATGTCACCATTCACCGGCTGTGCATGCAAGGCCCCGATACAATCAGCATCTACTTCGTTCCCGGCCGCCACATCGACCAGTTCCGCGCCAAGGCCGAGCGCCTGGGCCAGCCCCTTCCGGTTTCGGTGAACATCGGGCTGGACCCCGCCATCTACCTGGCCTCATGCTTCGAGTCGCCCACCGTGCCGCTGGGTTTCGACGAGCTGACCGTCGCCGGCGGCCTCCGCCACAGGCCCGTCGAGCTGGTGGATTGCGTTTCCGTGGCGGCGCAGGCCATTGCCCGCGCCGAGATCGTGATCGAAGGCGAAATCCTCCCCGGTGTCCGCGTCCGCGAGGATTCCCAAACCCTGACCGGATTCTCCATGCCGGAGTTCGCCGGCTCGATGGGCCTGGCCCAGCCCGAGCTGCCCGTGATCCGGGTGACCGCCGTGACGCATCGCCGGTCGCCCATCCTCCAGACCATCGTCGGCCCCTTCGAGGAGCACACCAACCTGGTCGGCATTCCCACCGAGGTCAGCATCCTGCGCGCCGTCGAGAACAGCATGCCGGGCCTCCTGCGCGGCGTCTACTCGCATTCTTCCGGAGGCGGAAAATTCCTCGCCATTCTGCAAATCGGCAAGCGCTCGGCCGGCGACGAAGGCCGCCAGCGCCAGGCCGCGCTGACCGCCTTCGCGGCCTTCCCGGAACTGAAGCATGTCATCCTGGTGGATGAGGACGTGAACATCTTCGACACCAACGACGTGCTCTGGGCCATGACCGTTCGCTACCAAGGCGACGCCGACACGGTCTTCATACCCGGCGTCCGCGGCGCCGCCCTCGATCCTTCGCGCCACCCGGACGGGACAACCTGCAAGACCATCTTCGATTGCACCGTCCCGTTTCACCTCAAGGAACGGTTCCGCCGCGCGGAGTTTCTGGACGTGGATCTGCCATCGGATCTGCGCTTATGACTGTGGGGCAGGATTGCATCCTGCGCGGCGGTTGGCAACCGCCGCCGGCCTGCCAAGGCCGATTGAAAATCGGCCGCAGATTGAAAATCTGCCCCACAACGTGACCAAAATGGACACGAATCCACACCCTAGCCGGCGGCGCATTCGCGTCCGCTTGCGCGGCATCGTTCAGGGAGTCGGGTTCCGGCCGTTCGTTCACAACCTCGCGCTCGAACTCAACCTGGCGGGCTACGTCCTGAACTCTTCGGCCGGCCTGGTGGCCGAAGTGGAAGGCCATCCGGCCGCCGTTGACGCTTTTGTCAAAGCCCTTAAAGAAGATCCGCCGCCGCTCGCCTGGATTCAGGAAATCGAGATCCAGGAACTGCCCGGGGTGGGCGACGCCACTTTCGCCATCCGCGCCAGCCTTGCCGAAACCGGCGAGTTCGCGCTGGTTTCGCCCGACGTGGCCACCTGCGACGATTGCTTCCGCGATTTCACCGCCGCCGCCAACCGCCGCTTCGGCTACCCGTTCACCAATTGCACCAACTGCGGTCCGCGCTACACCATCATCCGCGATATCCCTTATGATCGCCCGAATACCACCATGGCGGCCTTCCACATGTGCGCGGCCTGCCAGGCGGAGTACGACGACCCGCGCGACCGGCGCTTTCATGCCCAGCCCAACGCCTGCGCTGAGTGTGGACCGGCACTTTCCGCGGGCATCGAGGAGGCACGCCGCCGGCTCGCGGCCGGCGAGATCCTCGCCATCAAAGGTCTGGGCGGATTCCACCTGGCCTGCGATGCCCGCAACGCCGACTCCGTTCGCCGTCTGCGCGAGCGCAAGCGGCGCAGCGACAAGCCATTCGCATTGATGGCGCGCGACCTGGCCGCCGTGGAAGCCGTCTGCGCCGTCTCGGACGCCGATCGCCGCGCCTTGCTCAGCCCGCGCCGGCCAATTGTTATTCTTTACGGGCAGGTCGGGGACCTGCCCCACATCGCCCCGGGCAACCGCACCATCGGTGTCATGCTGCCCTATACGCCGCTGCATCACCTGCTGTTCATCGGCGCGCCCTATTCCCTTCTGGTGATGACCAGCGGCAACCTCGCCGAGGAACCCATCGTGGTATCGAACGCCGAGGCCCAGGAGCGACTCGCCGGCGTCGCCGACTGGTTCCTCACCCACGACCGCGACATTTACATGCGCACGGACGACTCGGTGGTGCGCACCTTCGAAGGCACTGAGCGCGTGATGCGCCGGTCGCGCGGCTTCGCCCCTCAAACCCTGGACCTGGGACGCCGCGTTCCCGAGTTGCTGGCTTGCGGCGCCGAGCTGAAGAACACCTTCTGCCTCACCAAGGGACGGCACGCCATCCTGAGCCAGCACATCGGCGATCTCGAGAACTACGAAACCCTGGTCTTCTTCGAAGAAACGCTCGCCAATCTAAAGAAGCTTTTTAGGGTGGAGCCGCGCTCCGTGGCCTACGATCTCCATCCGCAGTATCTCAGCACGAAGTACGCGCTGGAGATGGTTGGGCTGCCGAAATTCGGCGTGCAACACCATCACGCGCACATCGCCGCCTGCATGGCCGAGAATGGTCTCACTGACGAAGTGATCGGAGTGGCGTTCGACGGCACCGGATACGGCACGGATGGCGCCATCTGGGGCGGCGAGTTTCTGGTGGCCCGCTATTCCGGCTTCGAGCGGCGCGCCCACTTGCGCTACGTCCCGCTGGCCGGCGGCGACGCCGCGGTGCGCGAGCCTTGGCGCGCGGCGCTGGGATACGCTGCGCCGATCAAGGGGGTTCCGGAGAATCGCATCCGCGTGGTGCAGCGCATGATCGAATCGGGCGTGAATACGGTGCCGACCTCTTCCTGCGGGCGGCTGTTCGACGCCGTGGCGGCCATCATCGGCCTGCGCACGGCCGTCAACTTCGAGGCTCAGGCGGCCATCGAGCTGGAGATGATCGCCGAGGACGGCAACACCGCACGGTATCCGTTCGAGATCGAGGCCGGCCCGCTCTGGAAGCTGGATTTCCGCCCCATGATCGCCCACATCGCTCGCGAGGCCGCGGAAGGCGCGCCGCGCCCCGCAATCTCGGCCAAATTTCACAACACGCTGGCCGAGGCCATCGTCGAGACCTGCCGGCGCATCCGTGGTGAGACCAGCCTGACCCGGGTTTGCCTCAGCGGCGGCACGTTTCAAAACATGCGGCTGCTGGGTCTGGCCGTGGCCGGCCTGCGCCGCGCCGGCTTCGAGGTCTTTCTGCACGCCAAAGTGCCGCCCAACGACGGCGGAATCGCCCTGGGCCAGGCCGCCATCGCGGCCGAGCTGATGAGGTGACAATGCCTTCACCATTGCTGGACCAACTCGAGAAATGGAAGAGCCGCTTTGGCCCGCCCGGCGACGGCCAATTGGAACGCTTGCTCGCCGCGGCCGCCCGCCGCCAGTTCCGCGACGCCGCCAGCCTGATCCGGTTGCACGAGACGGCGCTCTTCCTGCGCGCCTATCCGCGCAATCCGCGGGTGGCGCGATTGGCGGACGCCATTCTCTTCTCGTTCGCCGGCCGCATCGCCCAACTCGAAGCCGCGGGCGCGGACCTTTCCGCCTTCGAGGAGCCGGAGATATCGGGCATCGCCGGCACCTCGCTCTCGGCGGTCTTCAGCTACGAAGTGGCGCGGCGTCTCGCCGCCCGCCATCCGCGCAACCTGGAAATCGCCTGGGACCGTTACGATGGCATCGACAGGCTCGGTCCGGTCCTCCGCCGCTTCCTGCCGCTGCTGGGAGAGGATTGGCCGGTGGAAGCGCACGTTCCCTACCGCCAGTGGATCTCGGCGGTGCGCCGCCGGGGCACGACTGATTTGGCGTGGCTGTTGGAGCGCCTGGCCGCTTCGCCGGACCTGTTCGACACGCTCGATCTGCCGCTCACCTGGCATGTCGGCGGCACGCGCACGTCGCGATCACGCCTGCGGCTGCCCGGACGAAAGCTGTACTGCCACCAGGAACCGCTGCTGCGGCGCAGCGACGTTTCTCTCGCGCGGGAAGTGGAAGGCCCGCCGCTTCCCGTGCGCCGTCTCGCCCGGCCGGAGGCGCGCCAGATTCTGGATCTCATCCTCGACACCTCCGCCATGCGCTACCGCGAGCTCTACGGCTTCAGCCACCCCGACGAGAACGGGGTTTATCGCGCCGACGCGGGCCGTGGCGTCGAGATCTTCTTCTTCGGCGTGCCGCCGGAATGGCGCTTGCCGCTACGCGCTTACCACGGCGGCATGTTCTTCAAGAACGGCGTGCCGGCCGGCTACGTGGAAGTGCTTTCGTTGTTCGAGCGCGCCGAGGTCGGCTTCAACCTTTACTACACCTTTCGCGAGGGCGAATCCGCGTGGCTGTATGCGCGCCTCCTGCGCCTGTTCCGCCAGGTTCTGGGCGTGACCTGCTTCTCGGTAGATCCCTACCAGATCGGTCTGGAGAACCCCGAGGCCGTGGATTCCGGGGCGTTCTGGTTCTACCGCAAGCTGGGGTTCCGTCCCGTCGATCCAAAGGTCGCCGCGCTGACGGACCGTGAAGAGCGACGTATGAGCCAAACGCCGGGCTACCGAAGCTCCAAGCGGACCCTGGAGAAACTGGCCGAAGGTTACCTCCTTTTCGAAGGCCCCTCGTCCGAGAAGGGCGTCTGGGACAACTTTCGCGTGCGCAACCTTGGGCTGGCCGTCGAGCGGGCGCGCGCCGCCGGAGCCCTGGACACGGCATCATCCAGCGGCCTGGCGCTGGTTCTCAGCCTGATTCCGGACCTGGCCCGTTGGACGCCGGAAGAGAAGACCGCCGCGGCGAAGATTCTCCGGGCCAAACAGAGCGCCAGCGAAGCGCGCTACCTTCGCTTGATGCAGCGCCATCCCCGTCTCCGCACCGCATTTCTGGCGCTCGGGTCCCTGTAGATGCGCCGTAGCTAATGCCCGAAGGTCTTTTCCCCCGCCTCGATTCTGACCGCCAGACGGTTCTCCTGGGGAGGCAGGGGGCAGGTGGCATAGGGCGTGAACGCACAGGGAGGGTTGTAGGCCTTGTTGAAGTCCAGCACGACCTGGTTGCCGCGCGGCAGGTCCGTATCCAGGAAGCGGCCTGCGCCGTAGGTCTCTTTCCCGCTGGTCTGGTCGCGAAAGATGAAGAAGAGGCTCGTCGCGGGCGCTTCAAAAACCGGATACAGGCGTAGTTCCTGGCCGTGCAGGCGGAACACGACGTATCCAGGGCTGTCCATCGGCGCAGTCTGACCTAAGACGTTGGCGACCGAAATCTTGCGCGGCTCGGCGACGAACCTGGCGGTCACGCGGTACTCTTCACTCGCGGGAAAGTAATCGAGACCGTGGAAATCGCGGCGGGCCTGGCTGGCCGGGTCTTTCAGCCGGATGCCGAGTTTAGGGCCGCGGCGGATCACAAGCAGGCTCAGCCGCCCCACGGTGATCGTGTCCGCGGAATCGGGCGCCAGCGGGCGCGTGTGTCCGTCCACGGTGGCGGTCACTTTGCCGTTGCGCAGCTCGAACACGCCGGCATGGGCGGGACCGTCGGGGAGCACGATGTCGTTGGATCGATCCTTGCCAAAACGGTTGGCGCCGTCGCGCAGCCAGAATAATCCGGCCACCGTGAGCCAGCTTCCGTCCTGGCGCAACCCCGCCTCGCGCGCACGCCGCCACTGGGCAATCTCGGCCTGGTAAGTGGAAGCCGCAAAAAGCGCGGCGCCGGCCAGCAGCGCCAGGGGCATTCGCCACCCCATCAGCGTTCTCCCGCCGAGGCGATCAACTGCTCGAGCATTCCGGCGAATTCCACGGACTTGCTGTCTACGCGGTGCTTGAGCCGGTCCAGGTCGCGCTCGAGCGTGCGCAGCTTGTCGGCCAGGTGCAGGCAGGCCAGCACGGCGATGCGCGTGGAATCGGCGTTGGGAGCTTTAGCGGCGATGGAAAGCATCAGCTCGTCCACACTGGCCGCCACTTCCTCCACTTCGCGGGGATCGCCGGTGGCCAGCAGCGTGTACGGCCGGCTCAGGATGGTCACGCGAACGGGTTGTCTCTCGGGAGTGCTGCTTTCCATCGGGACCTCCGCAAGGCGGTGCGCTAACCAGCGCTCAGTTGATCGATCTGCCCCAGCAGTCTCTCGACGCGGGCGCGGACCTGTTTCCGCTCCGCCTGGAGCGTCTTCATTTCGGCGGCGAGGCGCGCCGCCTCGGCTTTGGCGCTGGCGGCTTCCGCGAGCGCGGCCTCTCTCTCCCGGCGCAACCGCACCACGAGTTGGATGGCCTGCTGGATGCGTTCTTCCAGACTGCCGAGCGAATCGGTCTCGCCTTCCACGGGGCTCATACCTGGCTCACGCTTTCTCGAGGGCGGCTTTGGCCGTCCCCACCAACTGGCGGAACGCGGCATCGTCGTGCAGGGCGACATCCGCCAGAGACTTGCGGTTGAGGTCCAGCCCGGCGGCCTTCAGCCCATGCACAAACTGACTGTAGGAAATGCCGGCTTCGCGGCACGCCGCGTTGATGCGGACGATCCATAGCGCGCGGAAATCGCGCTTCTTGTTCTTGCGGCCGACGTAGGCGAACTTGAGCCCGCGCTCCACGGCCTCCTGGGCCGCGCGATAGAGCTTGCTCTTGGTGAGAAAATAACCGGAAGCCTGTTTGAGCGTCTTCTTGCGGGCCGCCCGGCGGTGGGTTCCTCGTTTGACTCTGGGCACGTTTAATCTCCTTTCAATGGTTCGAATCGATTGGCGGATCGGGCACGTGCCACGCGCTCCGTCCGCGCAAATCGCACGACCCCTTTAATAGGGGAGCATGCGTTTCAGAGAGGGCTGGTTGGTTGGATCGGCCAGCACCCTCTGATGCAGTTTCTTCTTACGCTTGTGCGGTTTCGAGGTCAAGATATGCCGTGCAAAGGCGTGACTGCGCATCACTTTGCCCGTGCCGGTCTTCTTGAACCGCTTAGCCGCACCCTTATGGGTCTTGAGCTTCGGCATAGAAATTCCGTGGATCTGTTGCAACAGGTGAGACGTAAGAATTATAGCATAGCGGGGAGGCGCGTTTGAATCGGAGTAGTGCCCTGAAGAGCGCGACGTGGACAATCGACGAACTGCTGGCGCGAGGTGGTTGTATAATCGTGTGTGGGGGCATGAGCGGTTATACGCTCGACGAATTCCAACGAACTCAGGTCTGGGAGAACATGCTGGCAGCGGAAACCCGCTCCTTGTACTTTGGCGATTTGGCGTCCCGGTATACTCGCCAAGAGCAATGGATTACAGGTCTGTCGTTCTTCTTTGCATCTAGTGCTGCGGCATCTCTGATAGGCAAGGCTCCGGAATTCGTGCCAACAGTATTGTCTCTGGTGGTGGCCGGAATGACAGCGTACTCGATTGCCGTAGGACTCGACAGAAGAACAGCCACTATGGCAAAGCTTCATTCTGCGTGGAACAGGATTTCTCAGGAATACACCCGTCTTTGGAGCCATACTGGTGACGACGCCGAAGACCAACTGAAGCAGATCATTGAAATGTCGCGAGAGCCTTCCGAACTTGCCACTACGGATGCACCGAACGACCAGAAGTTGTTGGAGAAGTGGCAAGATCGCGTATTCGCCCTGTACCATCTGACGGGTCAACATGGCTAAGGAAGACCATACCTTCCAAAAGAGCCGGCCACCCATGCCAAAGCCAGCACCGCCGCCGCCTCCTCCTCCCCCGCCACCACCACCTCCTCCACCCCCACGGCCGAACCGCTAGGACAGGGCTTCCCTTTGGCTGTCAACCACTGCCAACCGGCGAAAGCTCCCGCAGTTTGCGCACCGCTTCGATCACCCGCCGGGCCACGTAATCCACCTCTTGGGCGGTGTTGAAACGGCCCAGGCCAAAGCGCAGGGAGGAGTGCGACAAGTCGTCGCCCACACCCAGCGCCTTCAGCACATAGCTCGGTTCCACGGTGGCCGAGGTGCAAGCCGAACCGGTGGAAAGCGCCACCTCGGGGAGGCTCATAAGCAGCGAGTCGCCGTCGACGCCCGCAAAGCTCATGTTCAGGTTGCCAGGCAGCCGGTGCTCCATCCCGCCGTTCACATATACGCGGTCCAGTCCGGCTTCGATCTGGTTCTTGAGCCGGTCGCGCAGCGCGGCCAGTCGCGCGGCTTCCTCCGCCATCTCGCGCCCGCAAATGGCGCAGGCCTCGCCGAAACCCACGATGGCAGGCACGTTCAGAGTGCCGGAACGCATTCCGAACTCGTGCCCTCCACCGTCCATCTGGGCCGCCAATTCGACGCGCGGGTTCCGCCGGCGCACGTAGAGCGCGCCGATGCCCTTGGGGCCGTACATCTTGTGCGCGCTGACGGACATCAGGTCGATGTTATCTTCTTCGACGCGGATGGGGACCTTGCCGAAGCCCTGGGCCGCGTCGCAGTGGAACAACACGTCTTTTTCGCGACAGATGGCGCCGATTTCGCGCACCGGCTGAATCACCCCGATCTCGTTATTGGCGTGCATCACGCTTACCAGCACGGTCCCGGGGAGTATGGCGTCCCGCAGTTGATCGAGCGAGAGCAGCCCGTCGCGCCGCGGCGGCAGCAGGGTGAGGCGGCAGCCTTGCCGCTCCAGGCGCCGGGCCGTATCGAGCACCGCTTTGTGCTCGGTGGCCATAGTTATGAGGTGGTTTCCCTTGGAGCGGTAGGCCTCCATGGCTCCTTTGAGCGCCAGGTTATCGGACTCGGTGGCGCCGCTGGTGAAGACCATTTCGCGCGGCGCCGCGCCGGCCAGCTCCGCCACCCGCTTCCGCGCGAGTTCCACCGCTTTTTCCGCTTCCCAGCCGAAGCTGTGGCCGCGGCTCGCCGCATTGCCGAATTTAGGCCCGAAAAACGGCAGCATGGCTTCGAGCACGCGGGAATCCACCGGGGTGGTGGCGTGATGATCCAGGTAGACCGGCTTCTGCATGGCCTCATCCGAGTATAAGGAATGCTATTGTCGGGCAGCGCGCAATAGCGGATACTGGTCATACCGGCTGTGGCCGGCGCGCATGCCGAAGGCTTCGGTCTCTCCCGAAACGGAAGTGATAGAACGGGACCAGTTGATTCCGCTCTACCGGGTCGTGCTTCTGGACGACAACGATCACACCTACGACTACGTAATCGAGATGCTCCAGAGGATCTTCGTCTTCACCCTGGATCAGGCTTACCGGCACGCCGAAGAGGTGGACCGGTGCGGCCGCACGGTTCTGATCGTGTGTGAACTGCCGCACGCGGAATTCGCGCGCGATCAGATTCATGCCTACGGTCCGGATTGGCGGCTGCCCCGGTCCCAGGGATCCATGTCGGCGGTGGTCGAACCGGCGCAATAGTCGCGACCGTGATCCGTCGATACGTGGCATTCGCGCTTCCAGATTGACGCTGGCGCCGGAGGCCTCTTCCAGATCCCTATCTGATACCGTAATCGCCTTGCTCGTCACTGCAAGTTGAGATAAACAAATCCTATAATATTTAATAACTGGAGATGAAGGTTAAGAGAGAGGAACGGAAATGCCCGATACAAGACGCAGCTTTTTGCACTCGACGGCCGCCATTGCGGCTGGGGTGAGCGGAGCCGCCGCGCTGATGGCGCAGGCGCCAGTCCAGAGGCCGGGCGGCGGCCGGGACGGATTTCCCGGGGGGCAGCAGCAACCCGTGACGCCTCCCAGGCCGGCCTCGGAGGTCCAGGTTCCGAAAATGAAATTCGGCAAGTATGAGGTCAGCCGCCTGATCTGCGGCTGCAATCCGTTCTATGGCTTTGGACATTTCAATCAAACCCTCGGCACCGTAATGCGGGAGTATTACACCCAGGAACGGGTCCGCGAAGTGCTCCATCAGTGCAACCGGTTCGGAATTAATGCCTTCAATTACTACCCTGGCGGCCGCGGTCAGTTGGATTTCGAAGCGTTCCTGGCCGAAGGGGGCAGGATGCACCTGATCGCGCAGGGTATGGGCGATGAGGCGGCGGTCGTAAAGGCCTTGAAGCCCATAGCGATCTATCACCACGGGGAGAACACCGACCGGGCGTTTCAAAACCACCAGATGGAAACCGTGAAGGAATGGTGCAAGAACATCCGCGGAATGGGCGTCCTGGCCGGCGTCGGGACGCATAAGCCGGAAGTGATCGAGATGGTCGAGGAGCAGGGCTGGGACGTCGATTTCTACGCCGGCTGTGTCTACAACCGCACGCGCACTCAGGAGGAATGGAAGAAAGTGTTCAACGGCGAGCTGGTTGAGATGCAGGGCGAGTGTTACCTGCAAAGCGACCCGCCGCGCATGTACAAGGTCATGCGGGCCACCAGGAAACCGTGCTTCGCGTTCAAAATCCTGGCCGCGGGCCGCGTCGCCAACGCGGACCAGGCCTTCCGCACGGCCTACGAGAGCATCAAGCCCACCGACGGCGTGTTCATCGGCCTTTTCCCGAGAGTGAAGGACGAGGTCCGGGAGAACGCCGAGCGCGTGAACAGGATTCTGGTAGGAGCTTGAAGGGGCGTTGGCGCCACGGGTGCGACCTGCGCGAAGCGCATCGCGGCGGCTCTGGCGGAGAAGGGCATCGCCGCGGTGGATGCGCCCGTGAGCGGCGGGGTCAAGGGCGCCGAGCAGGGGACGCTGGCGATGATGGTGTCCTGTCCGGACGAGACGTTCGAGACCGTGAGACCCGTTCTGGCGAACCTGGGTCGGCGATCAGGCTGTCGATCAAGGCAGTGCGTCGCGGGGGCCCATAAGCGTTCCACGGCCCCTGTTATCATGAGCAAATGACGTATCCCCGCATTCTGCTCCTGTTTTCCTCGGCGGCGTGGCTGCTGGCACAGGCCCCTCCGCCCCAACCCGCGTCGGCGCCCCAACCGACCGTCACCCTGTCGGTGGACAACCCTGCGCCTAAGACCTTGCCGGTGGTCCCCCCCGATCGCGTGGTGGTTGCGGTTGGGGACGTGACTGTAACCGCCGCGCAGTTCGACCAGATCATCGACGCTCTTCCGGAGCAGTACCGTAGCGTGGCTCGCGGTTCGGGCCGCAAGCAGTTCGCCGATAACATCGTGCGTATCGTGGTATTGGCCCAGGAAGGCAAGCGCCGGAAACTGGATGAGAGCTCCGCCTACCGCACCCAGTCCATGTTTCAGGACGCCAATATCCTGGCCAATATGACTTACGAGGAGATCGGCAAGAACATCAAGCTCGACGAGGCCGACGTGCGCAAATACTACGAGGCCCACAAGGCGGAATTCGAACAAGTGCGCGCCCGCCACATTCTGATCCGGGCGCAGGGTTCGCCGACGGCCGTAAGGCCGGGACAGAAGGACCTCACGGAGGCGGAAGCGCTGGCCAAAGCGCAGGATCTGAGAAAGAGGATCCAAGCCGGAGAAGACTTCGCCCAGTTGGCCAGCCAGGAATCCGACGACACCGGTTCGGCGGCCAAGGGCGGCGATCTCGGGTTCTTCCGCCACGGGCAGATGGTTCCCTCATTCGAGCAGGCCGCATTCGCTCTCCAACCCGGGGAGATCGGCGAACCGGTGAAATCTCCGTTCGGCTACCACGTGATCAAGGTCGAGGCTAAAGAGTCCAAGAGCTTCGAGGACGTACGGCCGGAGCTGGAGCGCCGCATGCGCCCCGAGCAGGCGCAGAAGACCTTGCAGGAACTGCAGAAGAAGAGCCCGGCGGTTCTCGATCCCGACTTCTTCGGCCTGGCAAAAAAGTAGGCGGTAGGGCAGGCGGCGCCGCCTGCCCGGCCCGCAGCGACACACACATTAAACCAAACATTAAACCTGTTGCCTGTGGCCGCCGCTGGTGATATGCTGGAATTACCGTGGATTGATTTAGGGCTGTTTGAGCCTGGCTAATTGCAACCACGCAAAAAAGTGCTAAAGGTGAGTCGGTCTGTTCGAAAACATTTCGACCCTGGCGCCTTTGGGCTCCAGGGTCTTTTGTTTTCGGCTGGCCCCCGTCGCCGGATGCTGGAGGAATCGATGAGCGTCTGGCCCAAGACATTGCCAGCCAGCCCTTCGCTGTCGGGCCGCGAAGGAGCTTTGGTTTCTGTTTCGATCGACGTGGACCCGCGCCGCCTGGAGTCGCTCCTGGAAGCGCTGGCGCAGACCAGTTTTCCGATCAACCCGCAGATCTATCACGAGGCCCCCGTGGTGTACTTGTATGCCGATGGGCGCGAGGAGACCCAGACTGCCACCCTGGTGGAATTCCCGGCCTATGAAGGGCGGCTGGACGAGGTTCGGAATGCGCTGAATTCGCACGGCTTCGAACCGGCCAGCGTCCACGCCACCAGCATGTTGGATGAGATCCACCGGGAGCCCCACGTGGCACGGCGCCGGCTGAAGCACCAGATGACGACAGTCCAGTAATCTCACCATCCGTAGCGCTCCTCCGTCCAAGGGTCGCCGCGCATATGGTACCCGTTGGCCTCCCAGAAGCCGGGCCGGTCTTTCTCTACCAGTTCCACCCCGGCCACCCACTTGGCGCTCTTCCATGCATAGAGGCGCGGCACGACGAGACGCGCCGGGCCGCCATGCTCGGTGGAAATCGACTCACCGTCGTGGAGTATCGCCACAAGCGCGTCTTCCGCCAGGAAGTGTTCGAGCGGCAAATTGGCCGTCCAACCCCGGTCATATCCGTGAACTATGGCGTAATGCGCCTCGGGCCGGGCCCCACCGGCGCGCCGGATCAGCTCACGGGTGGAGACGCCTTGCCACAAGTTTCCGAGCCGGGACCATCGGGTTACACAATGAAAGTCCCCGAAGACGTCGACTCGTGGAAGCGCCGTAAACTCTTGCCAGTCCCACTGGACCTC
Source organism: Bryobacteraceae bacterium (assembly GCA_049516835.1). Lineage (GTDB taxonomy): Bacteria > Acidobacteriota > Terriglobia > Bryobacterales > Bryobacteraceae > Fen-178. The sequence goes on from JBEKSR010000012.1 coordinate 22,564, forward strand.
TTGGCCCACCAGGCCCGCCACCCGGAAACGCCATTGATCGAGGTCGATGGCAGGGGGGCCGCTGGCGTCCAGCACGGGCCATTTCCGGGTGCGTGACTGTCCCGGCGGAATCCGCTGGCTCCGGCGCGTATCCGGGCTAATGATAACGTCCGGCGAAAGTCCATCCGGCGATGGGATTTCGTCGCTCTGGGTTTTGCCGCGGTCCATTCCGAACGTCCTCCGAGTGTCCTTCTGTCTTCATTCTACGCGCGCCGGCAGGGCCCGCACAATTTAGCTCTATGCGCCTTCTGAAATATGCGCCATAATACTTGGAGAAGGCGACTGTGTGGCGGAGGCGCTGGTACTGAACGTGCTCACCGCAATGGCGATGTCTCTGAGGTTCCGGATCGGGTGCGATCACGCGCGAAGAACGAAGTTCCGGATCTGTGCGCTCCTGCTGGGGGGCAGCGCGCTTTCGGCCCAGGTTCCGATGCCGGTTTCCGGGCCGGGAGGCCTGGTGCGGCTCTTCGGCACGGATGCCGCCATTCTGGAATCGCAGGAGACGCGCAAAGACCTTCCGTGTACGGTAGTGCCCGCCAAGGCGTCGCTTGGCTTCGATCTGAAGTTTCATGCCGGGTACGACGTCAGCATTCCGCTTCGAGATCTGGCCGGCTCGGAGAACCATCTCACCATGATCTTCCGCGTGGTTCCGGAGGACCACCCCGATGAGCCGGTCTACTTTTCGCAGCACGTGTCCGTCCCGGCCATCGAAGAAGACGCCCATGGCGACGCCGTTCTGCAAGGCATGGTCGACGTTGGGGAAGGAAAGTACCATATCGACTGGATGATGAGGGACCGCGCGGAACGCGTGTGCTCCTCGAACTGGGACACGGAAGCCAGCCTGCCCGCCAAGGACAGGCAGATGGCGCTGGATATCCCTCCCGAAGTGGTCGAGCCGGCCGACAGCGAGCCATTCAAGCAGGAGCCTCCCGTGGAGCGCGAGCAGCATGAGGGTCCGCTGAACGTAAAGGTGGTGGTCAATTTCGCCCCGCAGAACTGGCAATCGGCCACCTTGCAGCCGCTCGACACCAACGCTCTGCTCTCGATCCTGCGGAATATCGCGCGCGAGCCGCGCATCGGCAAGTTTTCGATTGTGGCGTTCAACATGCAGGAGCAGCGCGTGATTTACCGGCAGGAGGCTGCTTCGCAAATCGACTTCCCCGCCCTCGGCCAAGCGCTGGGCACGCTCAATCTCGGCACCGTCGATTTCAAACGCCTGAGCCAGAAGCACGGCGACACGGAGTTCCTGGCTAACTTCATTACGCGGGAGATCAAGGATGAAAGAGAGCAGCCCGACGCCGTGATCTTCGCCGGGCCGAAGGTGATGCTCGACGAAGCCCTGCCGCAAGATGCGTTGAAACAACTGGGGGACGTGAAGTTCCCCGTGTTTTACATGAACTACAACCTGAACCCGCAGGCCAATCCCTGGCGGGACGCCATCGGCACCACGGTCCGGTACCTGAAAGGCGCCGAGTATACCATCACCCGGCCCCGGGACCTGTTTTTTGCGTGGACCGAGATCATCGGCCGTATAGTAAAATCGAAGGTTGGGGGGACGGTTAGCCGAGACGCGTCCTCACAGTGACCCATGCCGGTTTTCCCCATCGCGCTGCTGCTGTTGGCTGGCACGCTCCCTGTCGGCGCTCAACAGTTCGGGGCTGCCGAGAATCTGGCGCCTTACATTCCGACACCGCAGGAGGCCGTCGACAGGATGCTAGAGGCCGCCCATGTGAAGCCGGGCGACGTGGTGTACGATCTTGGCAGCGGCGACGGCCGCATCGTAATCACGGCGGCGCAGAAGTTCGGCGCCAGGGGCGTGGGAGTAGAGATTCGGCCGGACCTCTGCCAGGCGGCCAGGGAGCGGATCAAGTCGCTGGGCCTGGAAGACCGCGTCAGCATGGTGGAGGGCAGCGTGTTGCGGGTGGATCTCAGCCCCGCCGACGTGGTGACGATGTACCTGCTGACCAGCTCCAACGAGCGGCTGAAGCCCAACCTGGAGAAGTACCTGAAGCCCGGCTCCCGCGTAGTTTCCTACGAATTCCCGATCAAAGGGTGGAAGCCGGTGGAGGCCATCGTCCTGCAGACCGGCAAAACGGAGCACCGCATCTACCTGTACCAGATGGGACGGCGGCGGTAAGGGCGCGGCGCGAGGCGACCGCCAAATCCGGTGACAGACACCAGCGTCCACGCGGCGCAGGGCCCAGAGGGCACCCCGCGCCTTGGGACGCGTGTGTCAGTCACCGGGTTTTTCCCGCGTTCTCGATGACGCTGCGCGCCAGGTAATTTTCCACCTTGGAGCCGTTGCGCGCCACTTCATAGTAGGCGTTCTTCAAGAGCTGGTCTTTGCGGTTCAACAGCGTCTCGCGGATGTTCTGCTGCACACGCGGATCGTTCAACTCGCGCTGGCCGGCCGGTTCCCTGGCGATCACCCTCAGGATGCGGTAGCCTTCCTGCGTGTGAATGGGCGAGAAACTGCCCGGCGAGAGCGACGCCACCAGCTTGCGCAGCTCGGGGTTGGCCTTCTCCAGAGTGGATTCGGGGATGAACCCCATGTCGCCGCCATTGGGGGCGGAATCGGGGTCTTCGGAGTAATTCTGCGCCAGCATGCTGAAATCCTCGTCGCGCTTCAGCCGGGCCAGGATGTCGGTGATCTTGGTCACGGCCTCGTTTTCGTTCCTGGCCTTGCTGTTCTTCAGATTGCGGACGTTGGGGTTGGCGAAGGGAGTCACCAGGATCTGCGCCAGGTGGACCTGCGGCTCGACCAGGTTGAAGCTGGCCTTGTTGGCGTTGTAGTAATTGGCCACGTCGGCGTCGGTGATGGCGATGTGGGAGGTGATTTCTTTGTTGATCAGCTTGTTGACGGTGAGATCGCGGCGAAGCTGGGACTTCAGGTCGTCCACGGTCATGTTGCGCGCCTTGATCTGGCTCTCGAATTCCTCTTTGGTGTAGGGCGCTTTGATCTTGTTTAATTCCGTATCGACGTCGGCGTCGACCGCCGTGAGGCCCAGCTTCTCGGCGCGCTGCAACAGGATTTCGTTGGTGATGAGGCTGCTGAGCAGCTCCAGCTTCTGCGACATGACCTGGTCTTCGTTGGTCCCCTCGACGGCCTGGGGGAACTGCGATTTGTAGGTCTTCTCGAGTTCAGCGTAGGTGATGGCGTGGTTGTTCACTTCGGCCGCGACGTTGGCAGGCGGCTTGTGGCGGCAGGAGAACTGCGGCAAGGCCGCAAGGACGGCGGCGAGAACTACAAATTGGCGCTTCATGGCGTGATCCCTATTGTAACCGTACACGCGGGGTGTGGGGCAGATTGTCAATCTGCGGCGGGTTGGCAACCCGCCAGTTGCGCCGGTAAACAACCGGCGCGCAGCTTAACAAGCTGCCCCGCATAGCGGCAAGCCGCAAACGGTGGTGGCAATTCTCCGCGGTCGCGGCAAGCGCGTCTAAGGGTGGCAGGCGGATTGACAATCCGCCGCAGATTGCAAATCTGCCCCACAATTCGTCGCGGCACGCGAAGAATATGACGGATAGTAGTACAGGCGGGCGGTGTGGCGCGCCACCCCGTGTCCGGTAGAATGGTCGTTATCCTTATGCGAGTTGGAATGATCGGCACCGGCGCGATTTCGCACATGCACGCGCGGGCCTACAAGAACATCGGATACCGGTTGACGGTGTGCACGGACATCTACGAGCCGGCGGGGCGCAAGTTCGCGGAGCAGCACGGCGCGGAGTTCGTCCGCACCTACGAAGAGGTGTGCCGCCACCCCGCTGTGGATTACGTGGACGTGTGCACGTTCCCGGATTTCCGCATGGAACCCATCGAGATCTGCGCCCAAACCGGGAAGCACGTGCAGGTGCAGAAACCCATCGCGACCAACCTCGAGACCGCGCGCCAGATGATCGAGACGGCGCGCGGCGGAGGCATCCTGCTGGGCGTGGTGAGCCAGCACCGGTTCGACGACGCCAGCCTGTTCCTTTCGAAGGCGATGGCGGCGGGCCGACTGGGCAAACTGCTCCAGTGCGACTGTTACGTGAAGTGGTACCGCTCGGCGGAATACTATTCGCGGCCCATCAAGGGGAGTTGGAAAACCGAGGGCGGCGGCGCCCTGATCAACCAGGCGATCCACCAGATCGACATTCTGCGCTGGCTGGCCGGCCCAGTGGCGGAAGTGTTTGGCGAGTGGCAATTGGGCGCGCTGCACAAGATTGAATCCGAGGACGTGGTCAACGCCGTGCTGCGCTATGCGAGCGGCGCCACAGGCGTAATTCAGGCCTCGACGGCGATCTGGCCGGGATACACCGAGCGGATCGAGTTCCACGGCACGAAGGGGACGGCGATCGTCTCGGGCGACAAGCTCACCGCCTGGGACGTCGCCAACGATTCAGGAGAACCGGCGCCGGTGGCGAAGGCAGTGGCCTCCGGGGCATCGGACCCCATGGCGATTTCGCTCGAGCCGTTCGAGCGCCAGTTCCTGGATTTCGGCGACGCCATCGCGAAGGGCCGTAAGCCGCTGGTTTCGGGCGAGGAAGGCTACCAGGCTCTGGAAGTGGTGGAGGCCGTGTACCGCTCGTGCCGGACGGGGGAAAAGGTGGTGCTGGAGCCAAAGGGCGCGACGCGGTAGTTTACGGAACCGTGAAGGCGCGGTGGTCGTAGGAGGTTGTATGTTCGACACAGCAGTCGGTGATCTCCGATTCGCCCTCCGGATGCTGCGCAAGAATTTGGGCTTCAGCGCCATCGCCATAGCCACTCTGGCGCTTGGTATCGGGGCCAATACCGCGGTTTTTAGTGTCGTCGACAGCGTCATTCTCCGTCCGTTGGCTTACCGCGAGGCGGACCGGCTCTTCGTCATTCACGAGGTGGTCCCCAAGTTCAGCCACATTGCTCCGTTGATTCCGGTCAACGCCATGCACTTCCTGGAATGGCGCAAGAGCATGCAGTCGTTCAATCAACTGGCGCTCATCAGTGGGGTGACCTTTAACCTTACCGGCTCCGGCGAACCGGAACGCATCCCGGCCGCCCGCGTAACGCCGAGCCTCTTCCCCATGCTGGGAGTTCAAGCGCAGCTTGGCCGCACTTTCTTGGAGGCGGAAGACCAGCCCGGCCGCGACCGCGTGGTCCTCCTGAGCGACGAGTTATGGAGGCGCCGCTTCGCCGCCGATCCCGGCGTGGTTGGCCGCAAGATCATGCTCGACGGCCGGCCGTACGAGATCGCCGGCGTGCTCCCGGCCAGTTTCCATTTTCCGAAGCTGAACCAGTTGTTTGCCATGACCGTGGCCGAGGAGCGTCCGCAGCTTTGGAAGCCGTTCGGACTGCGCGACGACGAACTCCAGCCCATAGGCGATTTCAACTTCTCCTGCATCGCCCGATTGAAGCCGGGCATTTCGCCCGCGCGGACGCTATCGGAGCTGAACGTGGTGCAAGCGCGTATTGCGAGCCAGTTCCCGGAGAAGGTTGAACTGCGCGCGGCATTGGTTCCCTTGCAGGACCAGATTACGGGCAGGTCGCGAACCGGCCTTGAATTGATGCTGGCCGCGGTGGCGGCGGTCCTGCTGATCGCGTGCGTGAACATCGCCAACCTGCTGCTGGCGCGCGCCACCGGGCGGCGGCGCGAAATTGCCATTCGGAGCGCCCTGGGCGCGGGCAGCGGCCGGCTGGTGCGGCAGGCCCTGGCGGAGAGCCTGCTTCTCTCGGGTATCGGCGGAGTTTTCGGCATGGCGATCGCGTACGCGGCCATCCGGCTGATTCTGGCGCGTGCCCCGGTTGATCTGCCGCGCATGGACGAAGTCCATCCGGATGTCCGGCTGCTTCTCTTCACGGTTGCGATTTCGGCATTGGCCGGCGTTGTCTTCGGCATTCTTCCGGCCTGGCGCTTCGCCAGGACCGATCCGCAGGAGGCCATGAGAGCGGGATCGCGGGGCAACACCGCCGGCCGGCGGAGCGGCGGGCTTCGTTCGCTTCTGGTCGGCCTGGAAGTCGGGTTGAGCGCCATGTGCCTGATTGCCGGCGGTCTCCTGCTGCACAGCTTCGTGAAGCTGATTCGCGTGGACAGGGGATTCGAGGCGGAGCGAATCGTGACGGTCGCTTTGAACCTGCCGGGCAGCCGTTATCCCAACCTGGAGAAGAGAGCGGCTTTTGTGCAATCGCTGCTGGAACGCGTGAAATCGCTGCCCGGAGTCACAGCGGCCGGAATCTCCAACATGCTGCCGCTCGCCGGAGAGGGCCACAATAATCTCCTGAGCGTGGAAGGCAGGAATGCGCCGATGATGGATCGTCCGATCGCCGATATCCGTTATGTCAATCCCGAGTATTTCCGCGCCATGGGTATTCCGCTTCGCGCCGGACGGATCTTCAGCGAGGCCGACCGCGAGCGGAAACTCGCCCTCGTGTCGGCGCTTACCGCGGCCCGCCTTTGGCCGGGAGAGGACCCCATCGGTAAGCGTTTTCGTCAGGGCGGCGATGAATCTCCGCTGCTGGAAGTGGTGGGCGTGGTCGGCGATGTACGAGGTGTCAGTCTGAACAAGGCGCCGTCGCTCACCGTCTACATGCCATACTGGCAGACCTTTTTCGGAGGGGCTTCGCTGGCCGTCAGAACCGCGATGGACCCGCGCGCCGCTTCCTCGGCGATCCGGACGGCGATCCGCCAGATCGATCCGGAACTCCCCATCCCGGCGTTCCGGACCATGGAAGATATCGTGGCGGAATCGGTGGCGCAGCGGCGGTTCCAAATGAACCTGGTATTGCTGTTTGCCGCGGCTGCGATGCTGTTGGCAAGCCTGGGAATCTACGGCGTGGTTTCGCATTCGGTGGCGCAACGCACCAACGAGATGGGCGTTCGCATGGCGCTGGGGGCACGGCCAGCGGCCATTCGTCGCATGGTGCTTCGCCAGAGCCTGCTACCCGTGGCCTTCGGTTTGGCAGCCGGTGTGAGTGCTTCGATGGCGCTCGGCCGGCTCCTGGGCAGCCTGTTGTTTGGCGTGAGCGCTCGGGATCCGATTACGGTTCTTGGCGTAGTTGCTCTACTGAGCGCCGTGGCAGCGGCGGCCACCCTCATTCCGGCGCACCGTGCAACGCATGTTGACCCGGTAACGGCGCTGAGGTGGGAGTGAAAAGGGGCAAGCCGGGGCGGCGACCTGCCCCGACGTTTGGCTAAGTACCAGCAGTTCAGTTTCCCGACGCGGGCGAGGCACCACCCGCCGGTGGTACCTGCATGTTCTTTCTGGACCTTTTTCTGCAATCGGCATATACTTCATGTCGGAGGAAGAACATGGCAACGCGCGTGGAAATTGTATGCCTTGCGGGGCTTGTCGCATTGCTCTGCGCAGCACCCGCCCATGCCGGCTGGATCGGAGTTCAGGAAGCGTACGACCTGTTTGGTCACCTGGAGAATGTCGACGATTGCTGTGCGGCCACCGCTACGGTCAACTCGTTTCAATATCTGATCAACCACTGGGGATATGACCCCGGTCTGCTGCCTGGAGGCATCGAAGCGTCCAGGGACGCCCTAGCGGCCTTGATGGGATGTCCGGCGGAAGACGAAGATTGGTGGGAGGAGAAGGTCCACTGGATCGAGAATAATGCCCCCAAGAACCCAACCTGGGTCCATGGAATGGTCTTCCCTGGCGACGACACCACGGGCTGGTACCGCGGGGACATGCTGACCAAAGGGTATCCGACATGGGACTGGTTATGGACTCAGCTCAGCAATGGTCAGGATGTGGAAATTGGCATTGGCCTGACTGGGGAGGGCCATGTCCTGACTCTGACCAGCCTGAAGTTCGACGACATGAATGGGGATGGGAAGTGGGAGTATTGGAATGAAACGGCCAGGATCGACTATCTCGATCCAAACAACCCCACCCAGTTGTTCGAGAGCGACTTGACAGTCAACCCCAATCTGAGCCTTGGGTTCGAATGGCACAACGGCGGAGCCAACCCACCCGAGTTCGCCGCCCTGGAAGTGGCATACGCCGAGAGCCCTGCTCCGGAACCGGGGACGCTGGGCTCGTTGTTGGCCGCCATCGCCCTGTCTGCAGTGGTTCGTTCGGTGCGGCGAACTCACCGCGGCCTGAAATAGGCTGGATGGATTGCCTGTCGGCAATGCCCCTGCGCCGCTTGCATGGGCATTCATGCTCCGTGGCTCCTCGAGCTACTTCCTCAGACGATTCAGAATTACACGTCAGAGCCGGGAGCGATCTGCCCTAGTCGGACCCGCTGGAAACCTTAAAACGTGTACAGCAGCGTGCCCACGGGCGGCTCCGCCGGGCCACCCGCCGTGACCGCCGCGGCTTCGCCTTCCCCACTCAGTTGCCGGTAGTAGATGCCGGTGTCGCCGAGGTAGACCTCGAGCTCCGAGGGCCGGGGCAGCGTGCCCTGGATCAGCGACTCCGAAAGCGGGTCCTCGATGTACTTCTGCAACGCGCGGCGCAACGGCCGGGCGCCGTAGCTGCGGTCGCCGCAGGTCTTCTCGAGGATGTACTTGGAAGCGTCGGGCGCCAGATGGATCTTCACCTGCTTGGCTACCAGGTTGACGTTGATCTCGCCCACCATCAGGTCGATGATCTTGACGAGGTCGTCATCCATCAGCGAGGTGAACAGAATCACTTCGTCGAGGCGGTTCAAGAACTCGGGATTGAAGGCCTTCTTCACCTCGGCGCGGACCATCTCCTCGACCTTCGAGGGGATGCCTTCGCCCTGCGGCGCCTGAAAGCCCAGGTTGCTGCGCTTCTCGAGGTAGCGGGCGCCCAGGTTGGAGGTCATGATGATGATGGTGTTCTTGAAATCCACCTGGTTGCCGAGGCCGTCGGTCAACAGGCCGTCCTCGAACACCTGCAACAGGATGTTGTAGACGTCCGGGTGGGCCTTCTCGATTTCATCCAGCAGGATGATGGAGTACGGGTTGCGCTTGACGCGCTCGGTGAGCTGCCCGCCCTCTTCGTAGCCCACGTAGCCGGGAGGCGAGCCGATCAGTTTGGAGACCGAGTGCTTCTCCATGTACTCGGACATGTCGAAGCGCACCAGGCTCTTCTCGCTGCCGAACAGGAACGCGGCCAGCGCGCGCGCGACTTCCGTCTTGCCCACGCCGGTGGGGCCCAGGAAGAGGAACGAACCGGCGGGGCGGGCGCTCGATTTCAACCCGGCGCGGGAACGGCGGATGGCGCGCGAGAGCGCGGAAATAGCCTTCTCCTGGCTGATGATGCGCTTGTGCAGCTCTTCCTCGATGCGCAGCAGTTTGGCGATCTCTTCCTCCTTGATGGCGGTCATGGGCACGCCGGTCCAGCGCGACACCACGTCTTCGATATCGTCCTTGGTGACGCAGCCGGTGGAGGAGTCGTCCAGGTTGTACTTTTCGCGGAGCTGGCGCATGTTCTCGCGCTCCTTGCGCTCCTCGTCGGAGTAGAAGCGCGCCTTCTCGAACTCGTGGTTGGCGATGGCGTTTTCCATGCGGTGCACGATGAACTTGATGCGCTTCTGGATGTCGGCCAGGTCGGCCGGCAGAGTGGTCTGGCGCAGTTTCACGCGCGCGCCGGCTTCGTCGATGAGGTCGATGGCCTTGTCCGGCAGGTAGCGGTCGGGGATGTAGCGGCTGGAGGTGTAGACGGCCGTTTCGATGGCATCGTCGGTGTAGGCCACGGCGTGGAATTTCTCGTAGCGGTCCTTGATTCCGAACAGGATCTTCACGGCATCGGCCTCGCTCGGCGGCGGCACCTTGACGGCCTGGAAGCGGCGCTCGAGCGAGCGGTCCTTCTCAATGGACTTGCGAAACTCGGAGGGTGTGGTGGCGCCGATGCACTGGATTTCGCCGCGCGAAAGCGCCGGCTTCAGGATGTTGGCGGCGTCCAGCGAGCCTTCGGCCGAGCCCGCGCCCACCAGCGTGTGCAGCTCATCGATGAAGATGATGGCATTCTGGTTCTCCATCAGCTCCTTCATGATGGTCTTGAGCCGCTCTTCGAACTGGCCGCGGTACTTGGTGCCGGCGACGATCAGAGAGAGGTCCAGCGCCAGGATGCGCTTGTCGGCCAGGAACGAGGGCACGTCGCCCTCGGCGATGCGCTGCGCCAGGCCCTCCACGATGGCGGTCTTGCCCACGCCCGGCTCGCCGATCAGCACCGGGTTGTTCTTGGTGCGGCGGCACAGGATCTGGACCACCCGCTCCAGCTCGTAGTCTCGTCCGATGAGCGGGTCGAGCGTGTTGTCCATGGCGCACTGGGTGAGGTCGCGGCTGAATTCGGCCAGCAGCGAGCTTTCCTTGGGCCGCGCGGAGGCGACTTTCTCGCTCTGCGACCGGGCCAGCTCTTCCCGGATGGTGGAGAGGCGCAGGCCGCGCTCGTGCAGAATCTCGGCGGCGAAGCACTTTTCTTCGCGCAGCAGGCCCAGCAGCAGGTGCTCGGTGCCGATGTGCTTGTGGCTCAGGCGCTCGGCTTCCTCGGCGCCGTAGGCCAGCACGCGCTTGCACTCGTGGCTGAGCGGGAGATCCACGGAAGTGGAGACTTTTTCGCGAATGGTGGTGTGTCCCTCGATCTGCTTGCGGATGGACTCCACGGCCGCGTGCGAACGCAGGAAGCGGTTGGCCAGCGCCTTGTCTTCCCGCAGGAGGCCGAGGAGCAGGTGTTCGGTCTCGATGTAGGGACTGCCGAACTGGCTCGCCTCGTAGCGCGCGAAGAAGATTACCCTTCGCGCCTTCTCCGTGTATCGCTCAAACATAGAATGTGGCCCCCTAATTAAAGATACTCCGGCTGGCTGGCGGGGTGCGAATCCATCGGTCCGAGCGGCGCCGGTCCGAGCGGCGCCAGGCCGCCTTTTTCCAGGCTCAAGACACGGTCGCAACGCCGCGCAAACGACAGGTTGTGCGTGACCAGGACCGACGTCAGCCGATGGGAACGGTGCAGGCCCTCGAGGAGCTCGAAAATCATTTCCCCGGTGCGGAAATCCAGGTTCCCCGACGGTTCGTCGGCGAGCAGGACGGCGGGCGACCCCACCAACGCCCGGGCCAGCACGGCGCGCTGCTGTTCCCCGCCCGATAATTCACCGGCGCGGTGCGACGCCCGCGCGCCAAGCCCCACTTCATCCAACCTCACCAGCGATTCCGAAGCGGCCCTGGCGTGCGGCCACCCGCGGATCAGCAACGGCATCATCACGTTCTCCAACGCCGTAAACTCCGGCAGGAGATAGTGAATCTGCCACACGAAACCGATTTCCCGATTACGGAAATCAGCCTGTTCCGAGTCGGCGAGTCGCGAAATCTCCGTCCCGCCGTAATATATCGTGCCGTTCGAAGGCCTGTCCAAACCGCCCAAAAGATGCAAGAGCGTGGACTTTCCCGCGCCGGATTCGCCCACCAGCGCGAGCATCTCGCCGCGTTCGACATCCAGGTTCAACTCGGAGAAAACCACCAGGTCGGAGCCTCCCGAGGTATAGACCCTGGAGAGGTTGCGCGCGCGGATGTAGGAATCGGCCACCCATCCGTTACGATATCGCATGTGCGCGCGGAGCGGGAAAAGGAATCCGGCCGTGGCGGCATTCGCGCCACAGCCGGAGCAAGGAGGGAGCCGGTCCGCTGTCAGAATTCGTAGCTGAGCCCCGCCATGGGCACGAAATCGTGCAGAATGCTGCCATATTTCGCGCCGGGCGCCGGAGCGATCAGCTCCTTGGGGAAGGCCGTGATGTAATCGCGGAATTCGGTCCGTAGACAGACTTTGCGGGTAATAAAATACTTCATCCCGCCGCCCACGCTGGCCATGGGCTTGAGGGCCTGGGTCTTGGTGAAGTAACCGTACTGGCTGAGGGACTGATAAGCCGCCTCCGCGCCGGTTCCCCGGAAAACCTTCATGCCGCCGCCGATGGCCGCAAAGAACTGCACGGGCGCCTTCTTGCGGGCGGTGCGCAGGATCAAGTCATAGTGCACCACGTGCGCCATGCCCGCAAACGAGACCGAGGCGCCGCCGCTAGAAAGCCGCAGATTGCTTTGCAGATAGGCGTAGTGCAATTCGCCGCCGATATGGCCATAGGCGTTGTTGCCAAAGAACGCCCCGAAAGCGGCGCCGGTCTGAAACCCGGCGGTTGCCGAACCGGCGGGGCCACTCACCCCGACGTTGCTCAAGAACCCGCCGCCGCCAACGCCTCCGACCTCCCACTGCTGGGCGCGGCAGGCGGCGGCCGCGGCGGCCAAGAGCAAAATCGATAAACCAAGCGTCCTCATGTGAATCTCCTGTTGCCGTTCTTACTTGACTACCCGCACGCTAAGCGCGGTCGAGCTGCCCGCCTGGGCGACCACCAGCGGGATGTCCATGCCTTGCGGCACGCCCGCAGGAACCGACGCATTGACCTGGTAGACGCCAACCTCCCCAGGCACCAGGCCGGCGTAGAGGACGTTCAGCGGAACCCCGCCCAGGGTGACGGACGCCGAGATCACGGTACTGGATAGTGGATTGGGCGGCAGCAGCGCGGGCAATCCGGAATCCACGAACGGCGAAGTACGGCCCATGCCGGTGGCGTAGATGATAATGATATCGCCGGGGTGGATGGGATTGGTGGGCGTGATGAGCTGGCCGTTGTCGTTGCGAAAGACGGTGGCGAGCCCGGTCTCCGGCCCCGCTGTCCCGCTGCGGAAGACGGTGGGAGCCACCGGCAGAATCGAGAGATAGAAGTTATCGCTGATGCCGCCCGGAGTGTGGATGCTCAAGGTCTCGATGCCGCTTGCCGAACTGGGCAACTGCGCGTTCACCTGCTGGCTGGACACGAACAGCAATGGCGCTGGCACGCCGTTCACGCTCAGGCACGAGCCGGCCAGCGCGGTGGGCAGCGGAATCTGCGAGGTCGCCATGTTCAGGGGACTCATCTGCTGGCCATAGACGCTGATCAGCCCGCCCGGGGCGACCGACGCCGTGCCGTCGGCCGCGCTCACCACGCTGGAGATGCTGGGCGGGGCCACCGCCGCGTCGTAGTTCGGCGCCAACACCGTAACGCCCGAAGTGGTCAGCAGGACGATACTGTTGGCGAGCGGAGCCACGGTGCGGGTGAACGTCTGGCTCAGAATGGGTGCTTCGGTCGTGCGGACCGGCTTCACGTTGCGGGCCTGAAGTACGTCCGCTATGTTCTGGATCACTCCGGCGGCCGAAGCCGTGGTGCCGGTCACGCGGTATCCTCCCGCTCCCGTGAAGGCAAATCCGGAAGTGTGCCCGACGGAAGTGTCCATCGTCCCCTGCGGGACCAGCGACGCGTCGAAGACATTATCGCCGATCACATACCGGGGCGCAAACATTGGCCCGATGGTGGAAGAGGATGCGCCGGAGGACACGGCGTAAGCGCCCGAAAGCGCGCTGAGGTCCTTGCGCGAAAGGACGAACGTGTCGTGGGTGGCGTCGTACAGCATCACATTGCCGTTGGGAGCCGCTACCAGGATCGAATTCTGGTCCGGTGAGGGACTTAATACGGTAGTGGCCGGCAACGCGGTGTTGTCGTTCGCGTAGATCCCCAGCGCCGGTGGACTGTAAGCGCAACGCGAAAAGAAATCCAGGCGGTCGATGGCGCAAGCCACGCCGGTGGACGACGGGGTCGTCCCGCCTATCGGGCAATCCCCCGTCGTGTCGTTCTCCACCAGCACGAACGTCCCGACGTTCGATTGCGCCACGGACATGCCGAAGTGCGACACTGGCAACTGGATGGGTCGCTGTGGCTGGAACGAATCCAGATCGAACACCGGCAGGAGGTCCGAACCCTTGCTGGCCACGATCAGGTACTTCCCGTCGCTGGTGACGGACATTCCCGTGGGCATACTGCCGGTACGCAGCGCCGTGAGTTGCTGATAGCTCGACCCGTCGAAAACCAGCACTTGGTTCTTGTCCTGCCGCAACACGTAAAAGCGATTACGGACGGTGTCCGGCAGCAGATCCACAAGCTGCCCGGGAACATCCACGATGGTGCCGCGCTGGTCCAGATCCGGGTTGCTGATCAGCAGGCGCACCGAAGGCGTTACGTTCACGGCCAAGGCCGAGCTGATCGTCAGGGGCACCGCCAGAGTGCCGCCGGGGTTGGGAATCGCGCCCGGCTGCACGGTCACCGTGATGGTGGCCGGAGTTTTGCCGGAAGCGGGCGAGACCAGGACGCCGGTTTGCGGGCTGGAGATCGAAAAATCGGTGGAGTTGTTTCCGGGATCGGCAATTGTGAACGTCGCCGTCAGCGGACTCCGGTTGCAGAAATTCGTCTGCACCAGCACGTCCTCCTGCGAGGCCGTCAGCCGCGGATACCGGTTCAACGATCCCACCGGCAGCACGGTCACGCCGCTGTCGGAAATGGCGTACATGTTGTTGCCCGCGGAATCGAGCACGGCCCGGCCCACGAGGTCCTCCGGCAGATAGAGCTTGTCCCGTACCGTGAGATTGTCCGCGTCCAGGATGGAGAGGGTCGGCAGTTTGGCGGGGGACGCCGTCCCTGCCGACGTGGTGGGAGAGGGTGTAGCGGAATAGTATGGTGGGCCACTGGGTTGGGTTGGATCGAAGATCTGGGCGTAAATGGTGTCGGTGGCGCCGTTCTTGGCGTTGGCGGCATGTCCGGTCACGTTGGTGGAGGCCATACTTTGCGGCCACTTAGACGCGAGCATGAAACCAGAGCCGCACTGGGCAGGCGCAAACTTGGACCAGCCGATTAGTGCCCAGGACCCATCGGCGGCAACGGTGACGCGCGGCAGCACCGGCGGAGTCATCTGCCAGACTTGCCCGGTGAAATTGCCGCCAACGTTAAAGCGGAAAATCAAGAACTTGTTGCTACCACCTTCCGCGGGTACTGCGACGCCCCAAATCCACCGCCCGTCGGCGGAGCTTGTCATTTGCGTTTGACCGATCTGTGGGGGGAAGGTGCCCTGCGGAACTGGCAACGTCTGACTTGCCAGAGCCGCAACGCTCACGGTAGCCTGCAGGTATCCGCTGACGGGGTCGAGCAGATAAAAGGCGGTGGAGGTCGCGATGAGCGCCTGGCCGGTGTTCACAAAGGCCACTCCCAGCGCCGGATCGCCGGTGCTGAAGTACTGCCTGGTATTCGAAGCGAGGTTGATGACGGTCACGCCGTTCAAGCCCTGCTTATCCGAAATCCCGTTCTGATATTCCGTTACGACCAGGTAGGTGGAGTCGGGGGATAGCGCCAGCGCGCTCGGGTGGTTCGTCCCCAGTTGAATCGAAGAGTGAATCGCGTTGTCCTTGGTGGACATCACGTCGATTTCGAACGCCGTGAAGTTCGCGATGTAAAGTTGGCCGCGGGATTCGTCCAGCGCGATATCGGCCGGGTGCCCGCCCACGGTGGTCACCACGTTTCCGAAAGTCGCGCCGGCCAGAGGCCCCGGAGCGCTCGCCAGAGCCGCCCCCAACGCAATCGAGATCAGCAAAGTTTTCCAGCGCATATCAGTAATGTCCGACTGTTACGATTAACGGCCGGTGGCGCGGCGGAATCAATAATCGATATGGCTAGTACAGGCCGCATTACCAAAGTTAGCCGTGTATTCTAGTGGCTTTGCGCGTATACTCCTCGCGTGAAGAGTGGGTTCCCCCCGCGCCGGCAGAGGGCGTGGGCGGACGCCAGGAACGTGCGGCTATGAAAAGATTTGCATCGGACTTCTTGCGAGTTTCTACTTTAATGATGATAGTAGCGGCGCTTGCGCCGCCCTGCCCCGGACAGAATCTGGGGGTGGCCACGCGCATCGCAACGGTGCCGCCTGGCCTGGTCTTCAGCGTGGATGGCCAGCCTTTTCAGACCGCTGCGAGTGCCGTATGGCCCAGCGGCAGCAAACATACGTTGATGGTCTATCCGACCACCCAGTTTCAAGGCACAGCGCAGTTCGTTTTCAAAGGTTGGGCGTTTGGCGGCACAAGCTTCCCGGGAAATCCCATGATTGTCACGGCCGATCCCTCCATTCCGGAATACGACGCCGTTTTCGACGCTCAGTACGACTTGCGCCTGCTTTTCTATGCCTGTGACGACCCGGTGGCCTGCCAGTATAGCCCCGGCGTGGTTTATGTGGGAACCGTCGCGTACAATTCCGACCAGGACATCTGGATGGGAGCGGGCAGCACCGTCACGCTGTTGGCCTTCCCCAATCCAGGTTTCGTATTCGCGGGCTGGATGCCGGGGGCGAACCAGGTGATTCAGGGGTTTCAGAATACCGTAACCATGGCAACACCGGTTTCGGTTTATCCCACGTTTCAGGTGGCGCGCCGCATCATCCTGGCTACCGTGCCCGCCGGTCTCCAGGTGCTGGCGGACCGCGCGCCGGTGACTACGCCTACGACCATGGAATGGGGATGGGGCAGCACTCACAGCGTCGGCATGATCTCGCCGCAACAGGATGACACGGGGCATTGGTGGATCTTTTCCTCATGGAGCGACGGGGGCGCCCCGACCCATGCGTATCAGGTGGCCGGGCTCATTGCGGCGGACTCGCTCACCGCGACTTTTGTTCCGGCCGCTCCGATTCTGTTGACCACGTCGCCCCCGGGCTTGAGCCTCACGGTGGATGGCAAGAGCAACTGGCCCACCTACAATTTCAATTGGGGCGTGGGCGAGACCCACAGTCTGCAGGCGCCCGCGCAGCAGACCGATTCGCAGGGCCGGATCTGGGCTTTTGCCAGTTGGTCGAACGGCGGGCCCGCCACGCAGAGCTTCACCGTGCCTGCCAGCGCGGCCGGCACCGGGGTACGGCTATCGGCCACGTACAACGCGGTGGGGCACCTGACGGTGAACAGCACGATGGCCGGCCTCACGGTGACGGTGAACGGCGCAAATTGCGGCACGCCCTGCGACCTCCAGTTCCCGGTGGGCACCCAGGTGCGTGTGAGCGCGCCTGCCTCGGTGCCGCTGGGAGACGGCGCGCGCGCGGACCTGAGCGGGTGGTCCGGCAGCGTCCCGGCGGCGGCCGGCGATTGGGTGGGGACTCTGGGCGGCGACCCGGTCGCCATCAGCCCGAATTACCAGACCATGAACCGTCTTTCGACCGCCGCCAGCCCCGTGGGCAGCGCGTCATGGAGCGTGCAGCCCGGCTCGCCCGACGGCTACTACGCCTCCCAGACGACCGTCAATGTGAGCGTCACGGCGCAGCCCGGCTATCGTTTCCACGGTTGGAGCGGAGACCTGAGCGGATCGGTTGCTTCCGGCGCGGTGCTCATGAACGCGCCGCGAACGGTCGAGGCGCTGTTCGACGCGGCGCCCTACATCGCTCCCACGGGCGTGCAAAATGGCGCCGGCAGCACGCCGCAGCCGGGAGTCGCCGCGGGATCGGTGATTTCGATTTTCGGCGCCAACCTGGCCTCCGCCGTGGCCACCGGGCCGGACAGCCCGCTGACGCAAACGCTGAGCGGCACCGTGGTGCAGGCGGCCAACCGCCTGCTGCCGCTGTTCTTCGTCTCGCCTGGGCAGATCAACGCCCAACTGCCGGCCGATTTCAACGAGGGATCGCAAACCCTCACCGTGAGTGCGCAAGGACAGCCCGACGTGCATGCCGGCTTCACGGTTGTGAGGAATGCGCCCGGGCTCTTCCAGCAAGTTGTGAACGGGCAATCTTTCGCGGTGGCGCTGCACGAGGATGGCTCGGCGGTGACGCCGGATTCCCCGGCGCGCCGCGGCGAGCTGCTGACGGTTTACGGAACCGGCTTCGGGCCGACCAACCCCGCGCGGCCGGTGGGATTTGCCGTGCCGCAGACGCCGCCTTTCCCGCTGCTGGATGCCGCCAGCGTGCTGGCGGGCGGCGCCGTGCTTTCGGCCGAAAACGCGCTCGCCGTGCCCGGGCGCGTGGCAGTGGATGCCGTACAATTCCGGCTGAGCGATGGCGCGCCATCCGCCACCAATGCCCCGCTGCGCGTGAGGATCAACGGCCAGGAAAGCAACACCGTGCTGCTGCCGGTTCAGTGAGCGGAGAGGCCCGGCCAAGCCAGCCCAGCCGGGCCACCCGGTCAGTACTGGCGCGATACCACGGGGCGCAACGGAACCGGAAACCGCGCCGGCGCTTCCACCCGCTCGGCCGGCCTTTCGAGCACCAGGGAGCGCAGGCCGGGCATGGCGCTGGCCCGATGACCCTTGTCGCCCACGGGGATCTGTCCGGTGGTCAGGTTCTTCAAGCCAAACAGCGCCAACTCGAACCGGTCCTTGACACCGACCTTCTGGAACAGCCGTGAAAGATAGACTTTCACGGTGCCCTCGGAGATCATCAGGGTGGTGGCAATCTCCTTGTTCTTGAGGCCCTGGGAGAGCAGGCTCACGAGTTGCCCTTCGCGCTGCGTGAGAGCCACCCGGCGCGCGCACAGGAAGCTGTCCGTGAGCGCCTTCTCGAACCACAGCTCGCCGGCCTGGACCTTCTGCAGGCATTTCACCTGGAGCTCGGTCGGCAAGGTCTTGCGAAGAATGCCCCTTACGCCCAAGCCCATAGCCTGAAACGCCAACTCGGTGGAAATGAAGGTGACCCACAGGACCATCTTGCAGTTGGTCATGGCATGCTTCATTTCGGTGAGCACGGCGAAGGTGATTTCGGGCGTCAAATCCATCAGGACCAGGTCCGGGACGCCTCCGGCAAGCTGTTCCATGAGGCAGGCCACCGTGCCGCAAGTGGGCAACAACTCGAAACCCTCGACCTGCCGGAGCACCGACTCGAGGCCTTTGGCCAAAATCGGCTCATCACTATAAAGAAGAATCCGCGTCATATTCTCCACCTTTACGAACAGCCGATCTAGATACTCGCGATTTCTCATGTAAACCATCTTGAGACTTCATACGCATTCTGATGACTGTTTTCTCCAGCATTGTCCGTCTATTTACTTCGGTTGTCAAGGATAATTATCATAATTCCCGCCTGAATATCCGATATTGATCCGAATAAATACACATTTTCAGGGGTCGAAAGTTTAAGATCTTCACCACTTATATTCTTTATTATTAATAACTTACGATAGGACCGGCGATCCCTTAAACCGGCCTCGAATCCGCCTGAAAATCGCCGATAATATCCCTCTAATAACCTCTCCGAAGTATACGGGTAATCGCCTTTCGGCGGTTTTCAGGACTCTGAAAACTGCGATTCTGAGTTTGCCGGCGATCTTTTTCCAGCTCTTAATTCTTTTCTGATAACCTTCGTCAACAACGCGATATAGCCCATTTACGATATTGATACAGAGGCATTTGCGCGTTAGATTCCGGATGTCGTACCACGGCAATGAAGAACATGAACAGGCGCGAGAGCCCGCGCATCGAGATCAAGCTCCGGTGCTATGTCACCTCGCCGGCGCTGTGGATGAGGAGTGCCATGTACACGGAGAACGTCAGCCGAACCGGGATCCTGGTGGCGTGGCACGGGGAAGACGCGGCCGCCGTGCCCGTGCCTGTGGCCGGTCAGGTCGTAACCGTGGAAATCGAATTGCCTGCAAACCATGGCTTCGGCCAGAAATGCATCCATTGCCAGGGGACGGTGACGCGCACCTCGCTCGCGGATGCGGGTTATCCGCGCGTGGCTTTGCAGGTGAGCTACATGGATTTCCGCTCGTTTCACGACCGGATTCGCGCGCTGGAGGCGCTGCAGCCGCTGGAGAGTTCCTGGATGGCCTGAATTGCCATGGAAGCTCGACGATCCCAATTCGCGGTCAAACTGCTGCCGTCGCTGACGGACTTCGCGTTCCTCATGCCGATCGTTTTCCTGTTCGGCCGCATGGACGGCGTCAAGACGCTGCTCAGCGACTGCGACACGGGCTGGCATATTCGAACCGGCGAGTGGATCGTGGCCAACCACGGGGTGCCGGCGCGCGACATCTTCTCCTTTTCGAGAGCCGGCGATCCCTGGTACGCGTGGGAGTGGTTGTCGGACGTGCTGTTCGCCTGGCTGAACAGCCGCGGCGGCCTGGCGGCGGTGGTGCTGTTCAGCATTCTGCTGATCGCCGTCACGTTCATGCTGCTGTTCCGGCTGGCGCGGCGGAAGTCCAACGCCATCGTGGCGCTGGTGGTCACGATGGTGGCGGCGGCGGCGTCTTCGGTTCACTGGCTGGCGCGGCCGCACTTGTTCACGCTCTTGTTCGTGGTGCTGTTTTTGGGCGCGCTCGAACGGGTTCGGGACGGCCGCACCCGTCTGGCGGGCGTGCCGTACCTGGCGCTTCTGCCGGTGGCCACGATTCTCTGGACCAACCTGCACGGCGGATTCTTCGTCGGCATTATAATGATCGCGGCCTACGGCGGCGGCGAGCTGCTGAAGATGGCATTTTCAGCGGACCGCGGAGAGCGGCGGGGAGCCGGGCAGAGAGCCGGGCGGTATTTCCTGTGCGCGTCGGCCTGCCTGGCGGCCAGCCTGGCCAATCCGTACTTCTATCGCTTGCACGTGCACGTGTGGCAGTACTTGCGCGATCCGTACGTGGGGCAGCACATCATGGAATTTCTCACGCTGAGCTTCCACCATCCGGCGGCCATTTTCTTCGAGGCCATGCTGATGACGAGCGCGGCCGCGGCGTTCTGGTACGTGTCGCAAGGCCGCTTCACGGAGCCCTTGCTGCTGCTGGTCTGGGGGCACGCGGCGCTGCTGGCCGCGCGCAACATTCCCATCTTCATGATCGCGGCGGCGCCACTGGTGGCTCGGGCGATGGAAGAATGGCTGGCGCGGCTGCCGGAGCTGCGCGTGGCGGAGTGGCTGCGGAGCGCGGCGCGGAAATTCAACCGCGTGGCCGCCGAAACCAGCGGCACCGACGACATGGCCCGCTGGCACCTGGCCAGCGTGGCCGGCGTCCTGGTGGTGGCCGCCCTGCTATTCGCGCCCTCGCCGCCCAAGCTGTTCCGCGCGGAATTCGATCCGAAATCGTACCCGGCCGGGGCCATCGAGGCGCTGCGCCGCGATCCTTCGGCGCGCATCTTCACCTACGACCAATGGGGCGACTACCTCATTTACCGTCTCTATCCGCGCACCAAAGTCTTTGTGGACGGCCGCAGCGATTTTTACGGCGACGATTTTGAAGAGAAGTGTATCGCCGTCCTGAGCGTGAAATACGACTGGGAGAAGACCCTGGACGGTTTCGGTGTCGACACGATTTTGCTGCCCCCCAGCGCGCCGCTGGCCGGCGCGCTGAAGGAATCCAGCCGCTGGCGCGTGGTCTACGACGATGGCGTCGCGCTGGTGTTCCGGTCCGCGCCAAAGAGCGCGGGCGAATCGATTTCCGCCGCCACCGGCGGCGGCACAGGCCGTGATCGCGAGGTCACGAAAACAGAGGCGCGTGATCGAGCGGTCACGAAAACCAAACCAACAACTTAGGAGCAAACAACATGACGTATCTGCGTAATTTCTGGACGGACGAACAGGGGCAAGACCTCATCGAGTACAGCTTGCTCATGGCGTTCGTGGCGCTGGCGTCGGCGGCTCTTTTTATAGGCGCCGGCAGCAGCATCAAAGGGATCTGGACGACTACCAACAGCCAGCTTACACAGGCCAACACGAACGCGAGCTAGGAGACACGGCGAGGCATGGCGGGGCGTCCGTCGTCCTCCGGCGTGCTCCGCTCAGGTCTGTGGCCCGGAAGATTGGAAGGGCTGCTAACGGCCGCAACGCGTACCGCCAGAACCATGGGGAGGCGCGTTGCGGCCAGCGGTCCGGCTCGGAAGAGAGCGCCGCCCGATTGGGCCGAAGCCATCGCCGTTGGCTGGCGGGACTGATGGCCAACTGAGGAATCGTCGCCGGCACCCGGCGCCGGTTCTCCCAGCGTGGTGGAACGGGGAACAGTTATGAATAAGAGATTTGTTGGGGTTCTGATTTTCGCTTTTATCGTGGCCTTGAGCGTAAGCGCGGTGTTTTATCGCTTGCTGGTCAACCAGTCGGGGACCACCAAAGCAGCCGCGGCGACGGTGCGGATTGCGCTGGCCGCGCGAGATCTGGAAATGGGCGCGATTCTGCGTGAAGAGGATATCAAAATTGGGGATTGGTCCGGCGCCGTTCCCGCGGGGGCGACAGCGCGCGTGCAGGACCTGATGGGGCGCGGCGTCACCACGCCGATATACGCCAGGGAGCCGATTATCGAGTCGCGCCTGGCCCCCAAGGGCGCGGGCGGCGGCCTCGCCGCCATGATCCCCCAAGGCATGCGCGCGGTGGCGGTCCGGGTGAACGAAGTGGTGGGGGTGGCGGGATTCGTGGTGGCGGGGATGCGCGTCGACGTTCTGATCTCGGGAAACTCCCCGGGCGGCAACGGCAACCTGGGCACGCTGACTAAGACTCTGTTGCAGAACATCGAGGTGCTCTCGGCGGGACAGGACTTCAAAAAGGACGCCGAAGGCAAACCCATCATGGTCCAAGTGGTAAATCTGCTGGTGACCCCCGAGCAGGCGGAGCAGCTCAGCCTGGCCAGCAACCAGACCACCATCCAGCTCATTCTGCGCAATCCGCTGGATCGCCAGACGACGCAGACTTCCGGAGCCGCGATGTCGCAACTCTTCGCCGGCGGCAAACTCAAAGCGCCCCAGCCCGGAGAGAACGCGGCGGCGTGCCCGCGTCCGGCGCCCCAGCCGGCGGCGCAAGCGCCGCCCAAAAAAGAGGCGCCCTTCGTCATGGAACTCCTCTCGGGCGGCAAGAAGGCCGAAGCCAAATTTGAAAGCGGCGGGGAGGGCAAGTAAGTGGCACGATTCTGGCAAATCGCACGCATCCTGTTGGCGGCAGCCTTCGTGTGGCTGCTTTCCGAGCGGCCCGCCGGCGCAGCCGAAATCGGCCCCTCAGCCCAGCAGGAGAACGTTTCCGGGCCCACGAAGCTCACCGTCACGGTGGGCAAGTCGCTGATCATCGACAGCCCGCTGAACATCCAGCGCATCTCGGTAGCCAATGGCGAGCTGGTGGAGGCCGTCGCCGTGAACCCCAAGGAAGTTCTCCTCAACGGCAAAGGCCCCGGGGAGACTTCGCTGATCGTCTGGCAACAGAACGGCAACCGCCTGGTGTACGACCTGACCGTGCGGATGAGCCCTCTGCGGCTGGAGGCGGTGCGCCAGCAGATTGCGCGCGAGTATCCGGACTACGATATCAACGTCACTTTCGACAACGACACGGCGTTCGTGCGGGGCGCGGTGCCAGACGTGATCGCGGCGGAGCGCGTGGCGGCGATGGTCGCCACGCTGGGCAAAACCGTGAACCTGCTGCGCGTCGAGGTCCCGCCGGTCGAGACCCAGATCCTGCTGAAGGTGCGGTTCGCCAACGTGGATCGCGCCGCCAGCTCCGACCTGGGCGTCGACCTCGCCAGCACCGCATTGAACCAGAACGCCGCCACCACGACGGGGCAGTACAACGGGCTGACGGTCAACCAGACTGGCACGTTCAGCCTCTCCGATGCGCTGAACATCTTCCTGTTTCGCAAGGACCTCAACCTGGGGGCCACCATCAAGGCCCTGGAAAGCAAACGGCTGCTGGAAACGCTGGCCGAACCGAATGTGCTGGCGATCAACGGCAAGGCGGCAAGTTTCGTGTCCGGCGGCGAGTTTCCCTACCCCATGGTGCAGGGCGGCGCCAGCGTGGGCGCAGTGACGATCGCGTTCCGGGAGTACGGGATCAAAATCAATTTCCTGCCGGTGATCACGCCGCGCGGCACCATCCGGCTGCAGGTTGCGCCGGAAGTCAGCGCGCTGGATTACGCCAACGCCGTAACCTTCGAGGGATTCACGATTCCCGCATTGACGACGCGGAAAGTCCAGACGGAGGTGGAACTGGAGAGCGGCCAGAGCTTCGTGATCGCCGGACTGCTGGACAACACCATGACGGAAACGTTCAACAAAATCCCCGGTTTGGCCAACATTCCGCTGCTGGGGAAGCTGTTCCAGACCCGCGCCCGGTCGAAAGACAACTCCGAGCTGCTGGTGATCGTGACGCCCGAGGTGGTGCGGCCGATACCAGTGGGACAGCCGGCGCCGGCGTTGAACTATCCGCAGCCGTTTCTGAAAGGCAACAGCCCGGCGCCGATCGAGCAGCCGGGGATCGACAAGACCGGGCCGGTGCCGGTCGAGCCGCGCACCGTAAGCATTCCCCTCGAACAACTGGTGCAACCGCCCAAGCAGGGACAGGCCGCTCCGGCGCCGAACAGGGAAGTCGTTCCTCCCCAGCAGCCCGCGGCGAATCCGGTCCAGGCGCCTCCGCCCGGCGGCGGCTCGGGAGGAAACGACAAATGATGCGCGGACCTGGAGACTTAGTATGTACCCGCTGACCATTGGACTGGCGATCGAAAACCGGGACCTGTGGGAACAGGCGCAGGCGGCTCTTGCCGAATTGCCGTTCCGCGTCATTGTCGAACACCAGGACGTCGGTGATGTGACCAATTTTCTGGACCGTCTCGAGCGCATGCGGCCGGATGTCGTTCTGATCGACATCAGCAACTGGAAGGAGCCGCTGGAAGGGCTCGCCGCTTCCATTCGGAGCGCCGTGGGCGACCCGATCATCATCGCCTTGAACACCGCCGCCGAGGCGGACCCGATCCTGGCGTCGCTGCGCGCGGGAATCAACGAATATCTGTTTCCTCCGCTTCATGACACGCTCAAGAGGGCCCTGGAAAAACGTTCCGCCGATCGCAGCCGGCGGCGCGAGTCGGGATCCAAGGGCGGCGGCAAGGGCTTCGCCTTCCTCTCCGCGAAAGGCGGCTGCGGCGCCAGCACGCTGGTCTGCCACGTGGCCGCGGAGCTCGGCCGGCTCAACCACAAGGTCCTGCTGATGGACCTGGACATGGACTCCGGCATGGTCGGATTCATCACCAAGACCAAGTCCGTTTATTCCATCCTGGACGCCGTCAACAATCTGCACCGGCTGGACATTCATTACTGGAAGGCCCTGGTCTCCAACGGCATTCCAGGCGTGGAGATCGTGGTGTCGCCGCAGGTGCTCGCCTCCAAACAGCAGCCCACCGGCGACCAGATCCGGCACGTTGTGGCATTCGCCCGGCCGAACTACGACTGGAGCTTCATGGACCTGGGCCGCGGCCTGAGCCGCATCTCGATGTCCGCGTTGGAAGAGATCGACGAGGCCTGTCTGGTGACCACGCTCGAGGTCCCTGCGCTGCACCAGTCCAAACAGATTATTCAGACGCTGCTGGACGGCGGTTATGGAAAAAGCCGCATCCGGCTGATCCTCAACCGCACGCCCAAACGGCTGGATATTACCGCCGATGAACTGGAAAAGATGCTGGGCATTCCGATTTTTTGCATGATCCCGAACGAGTATCAGCAGTTGTACGAAACCTACGCGGAGGGCCGCATGTTGGACCGCGGCTCCGAACTGGGCAGGCAGATCGCCCGGCTGGCTGCCAAGCTGGCCAACCTGCAAGAAGAACATACGAGCAAGAAACGCTTCGGGTGGTTCGGCTAAGGGGCCGATAACGTCATGTCTGCCGTATCGGACACAGTAACGAGAAGCGGCGATGGCCACGAGATGGGTTGGGTAAACCGTCTCTTCAACCGCGAAGGCAACACGCCGGAATACCAGGAGCTGAAGTTCACGCTTCACCGAAAGCTCCTGGACCGGATCAATCTCGAGGCGCTTTCATCCATGGCGGGGGAGCGCGTCCGCACGGAGATCCGCTCGGCGGTCGCCCGGCTGGTGGAAGAAGAGAAGACGCCCCTTTCCCTGGTGGAAAAGGACCGCGTCATCGAGGAGATCCTGGATGAGGTCTTCGGCCTGGGCCCGCTCGAGCCGCTGCTGCAGGATCCCACCGTGAGCGACATTCTGGTAACCACGCCGCGGCTGGTCTACGTGGAGCGCAACGGCAAATTGTACCGGACTTCGGTGGAATTCAAGGACGACGCCCACCTGCTGCGCATCATTGAGAAGATCGTCTCGCGCGTGGGCCGCCGCGTGGACGAATCGTCGCCGCTGGTGGACGCGCGCCTTCCCGACGGCTCGCGCGTGAACGCCGCCATCCCGCCGGTGGCCGTGGACGGGCCCCTGCTTTGCATCCGCCGCTTCGGACGCAATGCGCTGAAAGGCGAAGACCTGGTGGCCAAGCTGGCTCTGACCGAGGGCATGCTGGAACTGCTGAAAGCCTGCGTCAAGGCGCGCCTGAACATCCTGATCTGCGGCGGCACCGGCTCCGGCAAGACCACGCTGCTCAACGCGCTTTCCTCCTACATTCCGGAGGACGAGCGCATTGTGACCATCGAGGACGCCGCCGAGCTGCGCCTGCAACAGACGCACGTGGCGCGCATGGAAACCCGGCCGGCCAACGTGGAGGGCGCGGGCGCCATCCACATCCGCCAGCTCGTCATCAACGCCCTGCGCATGCGCCCCGACCGCATCATCGTGGGCGAGGTCCGCGCGGAAGAGGCGCTGGACATGTTGCAGGCCATGAACACGGGCCACGATGGATCGCTCACCACCATTCACGCCAACTCGCCCCGCGACGGTCTCGGCCGCCTCGAAGTGATGGTCGGCATGGCCAACGCCAACATGGGCTTGCGCTCGATCCGCCAGCAGGTGTCGTCGGCCGTCAACCTGTTCGTGCAGGTGGCCCGCTTCAGCGACGGGTCGCGCCGCGTTACGCACATCACCGAAGTGGTCGGCATGGAGCAGGACATCATCACGCTTCAGGACGTGTTTCTTTTCGAGAAGACGGGGATTACGGAATCCGGAAGGGTGCTCGGCCGGTTTCGCGCCACCGGCATTCGTCCCCGCTTCTGCGAACGCCTCAAAGCCTCCGGCATCTCTTTGCCTCCCCAACTGTTCCAGACGGTGGTGGAGATCAACTGATGCCCTTAGGCGTGATAGTCTCCTTCGTAGTGGTTTTCGCGCTCACCCTGCTGGCGCTGAGCATGGGGTTGAAGTTCTTCGACGCCCGGCGCAAGACGCAGATGACCGGGATGCTGCACACGGCCGCCGGCGAGCCGGTGGAGGCAATCGACAACCTGCTGAAGGAGATCAATCCGGAGAACCCCTCGGGATTCAAGGCCCTGCTCGCCTCGTTGGACTTCACGCGCCACGCCCAGGAGCAGATCCAGCAGGCGGGTTTGAACTGGTCTTCCAACTGGCTGCTGGCCAGCATGGCCATGGCGGCGATACTGGGGCTGGTTTTGGGCATGCTGTTTCCGTTTCTGGTGGATGGCCCGATTACCGCCGCCGTGCTGGGCTTGGCTCTCTCGACGCTGCCGTACCTATACGTGCGGAAGAAGCGCCAGAAGCGGCTGAATACGCTCGAGGAGCAGTTTCCGGAGGCGCTCGACTTTCTGTCGCGTTCCATGCGGGCCGGCCATGCCTTCTCCATCAGCCTGGAAATGGTGGGCGAGGAGATGGCCGATCCATTGGGCCAGGAATTCCGGGCGCTCTTCAACGAGCAGAACCTGGGCGCGCCGCTGGATGTCGCGCTGCGCAATTTCGGCACGCGCGTGCCGCTGCTGGACGTGCGCTTCTTCACTTCATCGGTGTTGCTGCAAAAGCAGACCGGCGGCAACCTGAGCGAGATCCTCACGCGCCTCGCGTACGTCATCCGCGAGCGCTTCCGTTTGAAGGGCCAGGTAAAAGCGGCCAGCGCCCACGGGCGGCTCACCGCCACCATTCTGACCATGCTGCCGATCGCCACCATGGTGGGCCTGCTGTTGGTGGCGCCGGGCTACTTGCAGGGCATGGCCGCGGATTCCGACGGCAAGTGGATGATCGGCGGCGCCGTCGCCGCCCAGATTCTGGGCAATTTCTTCATCAAGAAGATCATCAACATCAAGGTCTGATATGGAACATCCACTGCTGTTTGCCACTCTCACGTTTCTGGCGTTGATGGCCGTAATGACGTGGGCCGGGTACCGCTTATTGTACAAGCCCGGCCGGTTCCTCAGGCAACTCGGCAGGCCCGTGATCAGCGACGATGGCCGCCCCGGTATGGCGATCGACGAGGAGCCGGAAGCCAGCACCGTGGTCACCGTGTTGCAGCAGATCGGTTCTCACGTGCCCTCGTCGGAAGCCGACGCCGCCGATCTGCGCACGCAGTTGATCCGGGCGGGTTACCGTTCCGAGAATGCCCTGATGGTGTTCTATGGCCTGAAGATCGTGGCCGTCCTGGCGATGCTGGTGCCCTGCGTCATGCTCGAATCCAACATGCCGCCCAACCCCGCGATGAAGCTGGCCCTGATGGCTTCCGGAGTGGCCGCGGGGTGGATTCTCCCGCGATTCGTCCTGGAGAAGAAGGTGGCCAAGCGGCAGAACATTATCCGCCTCTCGCTGCCCGATGCGCTGGACCTGATGGTGGTCTCGGTGGAAGCGGGTTTGGGCCTGGACCAGGCCATCCAGCACGTGGGGCGCGAGCTTCAGGAGAGCCATCCGGAGCTCAGCGAAGAGCTGTCGCTGATCACCCTGGAAATGCGCGCCGGCAAGCGGCGCTCCGACGCCCTGCGCAATCTTGCGGAGCGCACCGGCGAACCGGAAGTCCGCAAGCTGGTGGCCATCCTGATTCAAAACGATCGCTTCGGCACCAGCATGGGCGAATCGCTGCGCAACCACTCGGACTTCCTGCGCGTCCGCCGGCGCCAGGAGGCTGAAGAGCGCGCCGGCAAGGTGGGCGTGAAACTGGTGTTCCCGATTTTCTTTTTCATTTTGCCGTCGATGATGATCGTCGCGGCAGGCCCTGGCATATTGCAGATTTTCAAATATCTGTTCCCGATGATGAAACAAATCGGTGGCTGAAGATAAGGAGAAACGACGATGACCGGCACATTGGTTCAAGGTTTGATGTGGCTCGGAGCCTTCGGCGTCTTGTTTACTTTTTTGAGACGGCGGAAGACCCGGCGGACCGAGCAATAAGGGAATTACGGGGCGGTTCCCGAGGCGCGGGGCCGCCCCGCCAAGCGATCACGGATGAAAGGAGAACGATATGGACCTCGCGATTCAAGGAGCGATCTGGCTGGGGGCGGGTGTTACGCTCATTATGCTGTTGTCGCGCCGGCGCGGCCGTCGAGTGCTGCGGTAGTAACCGCGAAAAGCGCTGGCGGGAGATCTCATCCCAAGCAGGTTCTCCCGTCAGCTTGTACCCCTATGGCGATTGAGATTCTCATCGGCAGACAGAATCGGGATGGCGGCTGGCCATAC
The DNA here is from genome assembly GCA_049516835.1 of Bryobacteraceae bacterium. Taxonomy (GTDB): domain Bacteria; phylum Acidobacteriota; class Terriglobia; order Bryobacterales; family Bryobacteraceae; genus Fen-178. The sequence continues at coordinate 51,621 of JBEKSR010000012.1, forward strand.
GTTCGCGGCTCGTCCTGGACCGAACCCACGGCCTACGCCGTTCTGGCGTTGCTGGCAGCGGGCGAGACGGAGCCAGCCCGGCGCGGCCTGCAGTGGATTCTCGCCACCGGGCGGCCCGACGGAGGCTGGCCTCCGCAGGCGGGCATCGGCCAGAGCACATGGGTGACCGCGCTGGTGGCGCTGCTGCCTCCCGAGCAGTTGGGTGCCCGTGCGCACGCTCGCGCCATCGCATGGCTGCTGGAAACCACCGGCAGGGAATCCACCCTGACGTACCGGTTGCGGGAGTGGCTCCTGGGCAACCCCAGGCTCCCCGAGCAGGAGTTTCCAGGCTGGCCGTGGATACCGGACTCGGCGGCCTGGGTTGGTCCGACTTCTCTGGCGGTTCTCGCGCTGGATAAGGAGTACCGCCGGAGACCCTTGCCGGCGATCCGGGAACGAATCGATTCCGGCCGGCGGTTCTTGCAGGCGCGCATGTGCCGTGAAGGCGGATGGAACCACGGGTCCGTGCGAGCCCTGGGATACGAGTCTCGCCCTTACCCGGAAACCACCGGCATGGCGCTGGCGGCCCTGCGCGGCGTCCGGTCGCCCGGCACCCAGCGCAGCCTGGCGGTGGCCCAGCGCTTCCTGGGGGAGTGCCGCTCGGCGGACGCCCTGAACTGGTTGCGGCTGGGCCTGCTGGCGCATGGGCAACTGCCGGCGGGCTACTGCCATCCCTTGGAGATCGCGGACCGCACGCTTCCGGATACGTCCCTCGGACTGCTCGTCGCCGAGGCCGCGAAAGGGCGGGACTTCTTCCTGTCTTGACCCATGTCGCGAACACTTACCAGACGCGAATGGCTGGCAGCCTCGGCGGGGGCCACGCTGCTCACCGGCTGCGGCGAGGAGAGGCCGATCGTTCCGTCGATCGTCTCCATTGTGCGCGCGCCGGTTTATGACCAGCGCATCTATGAGACGGTGCGCCGGATGCTGGAGGAGCAGCGGCTCGAGGTGCGCGGCCGCCACGTCGTGCTCAAGCCCAATCTCGTCGAGTTCGAGCCGGAAAGCATCATCAATACCCATCCCCTGCTGGTTCATGCCGCCTTCGAAGCCTTTCGCGCCATGGGCGCCGCCAGTGTGCGCGTCGCCGAGGGGCCGGGGCACCGCCGCAACACGCTGGACCTCGCGGACGCGGCCGGCTACTTCAAAACCGTGCCGCGCTTCGAAGACGTCTTTGTGGATCTCAACCTGGATGACGTCACGCGCGTGCGCCCCGCCCGCCAGTTCTCAAGCCTCGGCGCGCTCTACCTCCCCAACACCGCTTTGGGCGCGGACCTGCTGGTCTCGATGCCCAAGATGAAGACCCATCACTGGGCGGGCGCGACGCTGGCCATGAAAAACCTCTTTGGCGTCGTGCCGGGCGCCGTCTATGGATGGCCCAAGAACGTGCTCCACTGGGCCGGCATCCACGAATCCATCGCCGATCTGCATGCGGCCTTTCCGCGCCAGTTCGCCATCGTCGACGGCATCGTCGGCATGGAAGGCAACGGTCCCATCCAGGGCACGCCGAAGCCCGCGGGGGTGCTGGTGGCGGGCCGCGATCGGGCTGCCGTGGATGCCACCTGCTGCCGCATCATGCGCATCGAACCCTTCAAGATAGTCTATCTGCGGCTGGCCTCCGGCGGAGAATCGCAGATCACCGAGCGGAATATCCGCCAGATCGGCGAAAGCCTGCCGGCTGTTGCCACGCCCTTTGAACTCATACCCGAATTCCGGTGGCTTCGGATGGAGAACAGTTAGATGCCGGCGCAACTACCCGATCCGCCTCGAACCGCCCGGCCGTCCCGGGGAGGATGGAGCGCCCGCTTCGCCGCCAGGAGCCGGATCGGCGCCGTCTATGTGCTGGTCTCGCTGTTGCTGCTGGCCCCCTGCCACTGGCAGCCGCGCCTCCAAGCGGGCGATCTTTCCTACAACTCCTGGCTGGCGCGGCTGATCGAGAGCGGGCGGGCACAAGGGCTGGAGGCAGTCCACCAGACCACCAACCTTCTTTTCGACCTCATTCTAGGCGGGCTGCTTAAGGTCGTGGGCGCGGAAGCGGCGCAGCGGATCTCCGTTTCCCTCGTGGTCCTGACATTCGTCTGGGGCGCGTTCGGGTTTATCTCCGTGGTGTCGGGCCGCCGCGCCTGGCACCTGATGCCCGTGATCGCCATGCTGGCTTACGGCTGGGTCTTCCACATGGGCTTCTTCAATTTCTATCTGAGTCTCGGGTTGAGCTTCTGGGCCCTGGCTCTGGCGTGGGAATGGAAGCCCTGGCGGCTCGCCGCCGTGGCGCCCATTCTGGCGCTCGCATATCTCGCCCACGTGCTGCCGGTAGTCTGGACCGCCGGCTTGTTGGCGTACCTGTGGCTGGCCGGCCGCACGGCGCCGCGGACGCGCGCCTGGATGATTGCCGTTTCTCTGCTGGCCATGGTCCTGTTGCGCGCGTTGGCCGGCGGCACGTTGATCGCCCAGTGGTCCCTGCAGCAGATCTTCTTGACCTCGGCCGCCGACCAGAGATGGACCTTCGACACCAAGTACTACGTGGTGCTGATGGGATTGTTGCTGGTTTGGGGGACGCTGTTTCTGGAGTTGGTGCACCAATGGGGAACGCGCCGCGTGGCTTCGAGCATCCCCTTCCAGGTTTGTGTGGTCGGCGCCGCGGGGGTCTTCCTCCTTCCCACCACGTTGCTGATCCCGGGCTTTCACCACGCGCTGGTTCTCATCGCCGAGCGCATGGCTCTGGGTGTGAGCGTTTGCGTTTGCGCCCTGTTGGGAGCGGCCAGGCCGCGCATGTTGGAACGTTACGCGGTGGTCGCGGTGGCGTTGATCTTCTTCGGTTTCCTCTACCGGGATGAGCGCTCTTTGAACGCGCTGGAAGACCGGATGCAAGGCGCCGTGGCGCAATCGGCTCCGGGCCACGGTGTGGTGATTCGAGGTGTGAAAGCAGACGTGCCATGTGGGAGCACGAACTGGAAAGCTTTCGAGGATCGGCGGCCGAACACTTGAGTGGGGAGGGGCGGGAAGCTGTGTCCTGGCGCCGGATCCTGGCGGAAGGCGGGCTGCTGCTGGCCTTGCTATTGACGTCGTCGTGGCTGGTTCGCGGTTAGGGTACGAAGTAGGCCGGCGCCGCCAGCAGCACCACCAGGTTCCACACCACCAGTCCGCCGTACCAGTAGGTGATCCAGCGGATCAAGTGGTGCTTCTTGGTATAGATGCAGATCCCTCCAATACTCAGCGCCAGCACTTTGGAGGCTACCACTCCGGCGGCCGGGCCGGCGTGCATCAGCACTCGGATGAAGGGGCTGGCTTCGGCCGCCCCCAGCTTGAACCCCACCAGGGTGGTCAGCACATCCAGCAGTTGCAGATAGATGAAGATCTGAACAATAGCCATCCAGTTTTCCCGGTAATTCTATCGGCGTTTCTCTCAGATAATTGTAGCCGCAACGGGGCAAAATAGACCGCCTGTTTTGTACTGCTTGTACCAGTAGGATGGTTTCGGCCTGGTACGAATTCACGTTTTCCGCGCGGTGCGGACTGCCTGGGTTCCGCGCACCCGTCTGCTGGCAGGATGCTGAAAAAGGCCAACTGGCCCCCGCTCTCTGAAAAGCCGAACAACAAGGCCCAAGTGAGCATGAGAGAATCGTATGGCTTCCGCATTTTCCGCATTCTGAAACTCGCGCTCTATCAATCACTTGGCAAGCTACCCGAGCCCGAGTCTACCCACGAATTCTTCTGACGCGGCGCAAAAAAGGGGCGCCACTCCTTCTCATTCGCAATCCACTTCGGCTATTCTGTTGTATATCGCTTGCCATCAGGCGCGATGGAGGGGGAGTGAACTGTCAGTTTTGCGGACCAGAGGAAAACCATATGCAAGGCAGGAGCACACTGCTAGATATGTGGATTGCGAGCTCGCTGGCGGGCTCACTTCCGGCCATAGGGCCGGCCGGGACCATCCTGGGGACTGCCTCCGACCCCTGCGGAGCCGTCGTGCCGAAGGCCCGTGTCACCGTGCGCAATCGGGAAACGAATGCCACCCGCGACGTCGAGACCAACGACGACGGCGACTACACGGTCTCGCTCTTGCCTCCGGGCCGGTATCCCGTCAGCGCGGAGAAGACCGGCTTCCGCCGTAGCGTCTACAGCGATGGGAACCTGGACGTGGATCGGGCCGCACGTGTGGATTTCAGCCTTCGGATCGGGGCGCTCAACGAGGAGATCACAGTGACGCATGCGCCTCCCTTGATTCAGACGGACACGTCGACGTTGGGTCAGGCGATCGACCCCCGCCAGATGCGCGAACTGCCTCTGAACGAGCGCAACTTTCTGTCCTTCGCGCTGCTCGTCCCCGGAAAGGCGCTCTCGGTGAATAGGTTCGGGAACAAACCACCCCGCCAGTTTCAGTTGGGTTTCAGGTGCGCGTTCTAATGTCGAGAGATCTGTTGCTGTGGGTCACGCTCGCCTGTGCCACTGCATTCGCTGGGGATCCGGCGATGCGGCCCGGGCGCAAGCCCCTGGATAAGTACCAGACCTACGTCCGCGAGGCCGAGGCTCGCATGCAACAGGAAATCCAGTCGCCAACGTACCTTTGGGCCGCTCGGTCGCCCGCGCGCTGGGAGCGCGTCCGCAGCGGCGAAGCGGTTGTGGAGCCCTGGAACGCCCAGGGTGATTCCGACATCGGCGACACGCTGATCCACGATTGGATCGGCGCCTTGTTCATCTCTGGCGTGAAGCTCACCCAGGTCGCCGCGTTCCTCCAGGACTACGCCGTCCACAAGAACTTCTACCGGCCCGAGGTCATCGATTCCCGGTTGCTGGAGCACAACGGCAACGGGTATCGGCTTCACTACCGGTTAGTGAAGAAGAAGATCCTGACCGTCGTTCTCGACACCGAGCACACGGCCAATTACTACCCGATCAGCGCTACGCGTATGGTCACCAGTTCCTACACCACGCGCATCGCGGAGGTAAAGGACGCCGGCAAACCCGAGGAGCGGGAGCTGCCGCCGGGCAAGGACCACGGCTTCCTCTGGAGATTGAACACTTATTGGCGCCTCGAGGAGAAGGACGGCGGCGTGTACATGGAGTGCCGGTCGATTTCGCTCTCACGATCCGTTCCGTATGGCCTAGGCTGGTTGATTAACCCCATCATCCGCTCGCTGCCGAACGAATCGCTCGCCCACCTGCTGACGGCCACCTCCCAAGGCGTGCGGAGCCAGGCTCCCTAGAGTCCAGTCTCTAACGTTCGTAGAATAAGTTGGCGGCCGCCTGGCATCTCCTGTACACGTGCGACGCCGGGTGCAGCGGTAACTTTCTCTCGCGCCGAGCCGCCAATTCCAGCCATGATGCGCCATCTCTTGTTTCTGACCCTGGCCGGGATGCGATGGCTTTCCGCGCAGACCGCGCTGCCGACGGAATGGATCGATCCCGACACCGGCCATCGCGTGATCCGCCTTTCGCGCGAACCCGGCACCGCTTCGCTCTATTTCCACCAGAACGCCTACTCGGCCGACGGCAAGAAGCTGGTGGTCACCAATTCCCACGGAATCGCCGCCATCAATCTGGCGACGCGCGAAATCGATCAGGTGGTCGAAGGGCGTGTGAACATTCTGGTGACGGGCCATAAGACCGGCCAGGTTTACTACACCAGGGAAGGCGCCATTTTCGCCACGGATCTGGACACCCACGTTACCCACGAGGTGGCGAAGATACCCGTCCAGGCGGGCCGCGGCGGCGCATTCGCCGTCAACGCGGATGAAACCAAGCTGGTGGGCATCGCCGCCGATCCCGATGGAAAAACCGTGCCGCGCACGCCGCCGCCCGGCGGGATGGGCGGAGGCCTCGAGCGGAACTGGGCCGCCGGTACGCCCAAGATGCTCTACACCATCGACATCAAGACGGGAGAGTTCCGCAAGATCTACACCGAGAACGACTGGACCAACCACCTCCAACTGTCCCCCACCGACCCCCATCTCATCATGTTCTGCCATGAAGGACCGTGGCACTTTAACGACCGCGTGTGGACCATCCGCACCGATGGCACGGGCCTGCGATTGATGCACGAGCGGACCATGAACATGGAAATCGCGGGCCATGAGTTCTTCGGCGCCGACGGCAAAACCGTCTGGTACGATCTGCAGACCCCGCGCAGCACGGTTTTCTGGGTGGCCGGCGTGGAGCTGGCCACCGGACATCGCACCTGGTATCACCTCGAGCGCAACGAATGGTCGGTGCACTACAATGTCTCCGCGGACGAGAAGCTGTTCGCCGGCGACGGGGGCGGCCCCAGCAGCGTGGCCGCGCGGTCGCCCGACAACGAAACGCTGAACCCGCCGGGCAACGGCCAGTGGATCTACCTTTTCCGCCCGGTCATGGTGAAGGGCAGTTCGTTCCGCGACAAGAAGGACCTCGTGGACATTGGCTACTTCAAGTCCGAGCGCCTGGTGAACCTCGCCAAGCACGACTACCGCCTCGAGCCCAATGTCACGTTTTCCCCCGACATGAAATGGGTCGTTTTTCGTTCGAATATGCTGGGGCCCACGCATGTCTTCGCGGTGGAGATCGCTAAGCCGTAGTCGGGTCCGAGCCGCGACCGTTAGGGAGCGCACGCGCAATCGGTTATGATGCTGTGTTCAGGCCTGGACCGGCCGCCCCATGAAACACTGCCATGAATCCCTGATCGACTTCCCCGTCGTGGTCGCCATTCCCCTGCTCTGGGGGGACCACGATGAATTCGGGCACGTGAACAACCTGGCGTACCTGCGCTGGAGTGAGACGGCGCGTGTCGAATACCTGATCCGCATCGGCTTCTGGCCCCCGTTGCCGCCGGCGGGCGTCGGACCGATACTGGCCAGTATTTCGTGCGACTACAAGCGGCAATTGACTTACCCCGATATGACCTACACCGGCGCCCGGGTGACACGCATCGGGAACCGCAGCTTCCAGTTGCAGCATCGGGTGGTGAGCAAAGCCCTCGATGCGGTGGTCGCCGAGGTTGAGTCCACCATAGTGGTCCTCGATTACACCAGCAACAAGGCGGTTCCCATCCCCGAGTATTGCCGGAAGGCCATCGAAGAGTTGGAATCCAAGCACGCCGGCCGCGGCTTGTAATTGGCTACTCACCACCCAATCGGCTATTATTAGGCTACTGCGCAGTTCGAAAATGTTGACGCTTGACCCCAGCAGGTTGGCCGGCCTACCGATCCCGATTGGGACCGGGTGGCTTCTCGGAGCGTGCATGGAGGCACGTGGTAAGCAGGACCTCTGGATCAGACAGAAACCTGAAGTCCTGGAGGTATTGCGAGAACAGGCGATCATCCAGAGCACCGAATCGTCGAATCGAATCGAGGGCGTCACCGTCGCGGCAAATCGGCTGCGCCCCCTGCTGATTGGACGGGCCAGGCCGCGTGACCGATCGGAGAAAGAACTCGCCGGATACCGAGCGGCGCTGGATTGGATCTTCTCGCGAAAGAATCGGGTTACGGTCACTCCCGATGTGATTCGCCGCTTGCATGCTCTTGCGCAGGCCGGATCCATCCGTTTCGTTCCCGCCTCTGCCAGGGAAACGCCCGCAACAGTAGAGATCCTGTGCCACCGATATGGCGCCGCCACCGATGAGGAGCGCATTCCTCCGCTCTTGATCGTGGCGACCTTCATCTTCGACTTGCTCTGTGTTCACCCCTTCCGCAACGGCAATGGCCGTGTCTCCCGGCTTGCGACCTCGTTGCTGCTGCGGTCGCACGGCTTCCAAGTAATCCGGTATATCAGCCTGGAGCGGCTAATAGAAGAAAGCAAGGATGAATACTACCGCGTTCTCAAGCTGTGCTCGCAAGGCTGGCACGAAGGCAAGAACGAGATCATCCCATGGTGGAACTATTTCCTGAGCACGCTGCGAGGCGCCTACAAGGAATTCGAGCGCCAGGTCGAATCGGTCGAGGCACGGCCCGCTAAGAGCGCCCTTGTTCGCCAAACTGTGCTCGCGCAGGTGGAGAAGTTCACTTTGGCCGACATGGCGGCGCAGTTGCCATCGGCCAGTCCGCAACTGATCAAGAAGGTGCTGGCTGAAATGAAGAGGGCCGGCCGCGTTCAGTTGGTGGGCCGAGGGCGTGGCGCTCGCTGGGAAGTTGTCCGCTGAGTGGTCGGGGCGAGTGGATTCGAACCACCGACCTCCTGGTGCCGAACCAGGAACCCACGAAGAATCAGCAAGTTAGCGGTGGGCAAGACGGTTGCGCGTCATTCCCATACGTTGCTAGTTTCCAATCGCTTACGCCACCCTGGAACCGGAGCACTCGCAACCGCGAACAACGCTTCTGTGCAGGGGGTGGGCACAGTATTGGGCACGGAGGGCTGCCTGAGGCGCTTCGCGGTCTTGGCAGGAGTTGAGGTTCTGCGGGCAGTCGTACATCACCTGCTCAGCAAGCTTGGATAGGTTGGATGTGGGGATTTCTGGTCGGGGCGAGTGGATTCGAACCACCGACCTCCTGGTCCCGAACCATCAACCAGCGTGGAATCAAAGACTCAGCGGCGGCACAGCAGCCTTGCACTCAGAACGATCCCGAAGCCGATGCATGGCGGATGCTTTTCAATACCCAGGAATGGCGCCGGCAGGCGCTCTGTTGGAGGCGGGCGTCGTCAGGCTCCATGCAGCAATTGCCCTTCGCGGAGAACGGTGGCCGGAAGCGAAGCCTTCAACGGCCGGCGGTCCTCGAAATAGGACGCCGTGCAGACCAGCACGTCGGCCGCGGTCCCCGTGCCCCGGAGCGCCTCATAAGCCAACCGGTTCCGGTGCCGTTCCGGCAGCGCGTCATCCGGGACAACCACCAGCAAGTCGTAGTCGCTGTCCGGGCCGGCATCGCCGCGGGCCACGGAGCCGAAAAGGTAAACGCATTCCGGCTGATAGGCTTCCACCAAGCGCCGCACCGCTCCGGCCAGCGCGGGATCGTCGGCCGCCGGTGTTTTGAAAATCGCGGTGTGCTCTCCCGCCATGGCTTCCGTCCCCCAGTCTGCCACAATCTGTCGCGCCGCCCCCAATTGTCGGCCGGCCTTCAGCGTGTATGTGGCGCCAGAGGCTCAATCCAGCGAATTAGCTGGGGCAGATCGGAACTCACCATTTTCCAGACCTCGTCCAGGTCCACGCCCTCGTAGAAGTGGATGAGTTTGTCGCGAGTTCCGGCAATGAGCTTCCAAGACACTTCGGGATGCGCCGCCCGGAACTCCGGCGATATCCTCTTGACCGCCTCCCCAATTACTAGAAGCTGGTGCAGAACCGCCGATTGGGTTTTCGCGTCTTCGAGGAACTCCGCCTTCTCCGCGGGTCCTTTGAACTCGATTGCCAGGCGCGCGGCTTTGAGGATGTCGAGAAGATGCGCTTCATCGCGAGGCAAAGTATGGCTCCGCGCTCTCCAGGATGGCCTTGCGCCGGATCCAATTCGAGCTCCGCTCAATCGCGCGTTGGGACACGAGATCTACCTTCCGCCCAACAATACCGGTGAGTTCCTCTTCCATCGCGACGTGATCCATCAGGCTCCAGTCTGCATCAGGGGCGAACTTCACCAGTAAGTCCAGATCACTGTCCGGGCGGAAGTCTTCGCGTAGCGCAGATCCGAACACGCGGAGTTCGGCGATCCTCCACCGGCGGCAGAACTCGTCGAGCTGCTCTCTCGGAATGGGAATTTCCGTCCGCATGGCATCCGTCCCCCACCAGTTTGCCACAATACTGACAGCGGCCGGCGGCGGAAAGCAGCGTGTCACGGCTGGGGTTGGTCGCGCAACTCGATGGGGCGATAACGTGGGGGCCCTTGGCACACCCCGCATAACAGCCACTCGGAGTGGCCCCGACAACGAAAAAGCGGTTGGAGATCGAATTCTCCAACCGCCGTACCTGTTTGAAATGTAAAAGAATTTCTGGTCGGGGCGAGTGGATTCGAACCACCGACCTCCTGGTCCCGAACCAGGCGCTCTAGCCAGGCTGAGCCACGCCCCGACGTTTCCAGTGTACCATCGAATTCGTGGACGAAAACGAAAAGCTGCGCGATTTGCCGGCGGTGCATGAAGTGCTGGAACGCCTCTTCCCCGCCCTGGCGCGGTTCCCGCGCGCGCTGGTGGTGACGGAAATCCGGCGCGCGCTGGATGAACTCCGCGCGGAAATCCTGAGCGGCCGCGCCACCGGGCCGCCGGTGGAAGCGCGCGTCGAAAAGGCCCTGGCCGCGCTCGAACGTCCGTCGCTGCGGCGCGTCGTCAATGCCACTGGGGTGGTGCTGCATACCAACCTGGGACGCGCGCCGCTGGGCCCCATCCACGTGCTGCCCGGCTATTCCAACCTGGAATACGATCTGGCGGCCGGGCGCCGCGGCCAGCGCGATGTGCATGCCGCGGGCCTGCTCGAGCGGCTGCTGGGCGCGCCGGGCATCGCCGTCAACAACAATGCCGCCGCCATCTTTCTGGCGCTGAACGAAATGGCCGCCGGCGGCGAAGTGGTGGTCTCGCGCGGCGAGCTGATCGAAATCGGCGACGGCTTCCGCATTCCGGATATCATGGCGCGGTCGGGCGCGGTGGTCCGCGAAGTCGGGACTACCAACCGGACCGGGATCGCCGACTACCGCGCGGCCATCAATGAGCGCTCCAAGCTGCTGCTGCGCGTCCATCCCAGCAACTTTCGCATCTCGGGCTTCACCGCGCGGCCCGAGCTGCGCGACCTGGTGGCGCTAGGGCGCGAGCGCGGCGTGCCGGTGTATGAGGACCTCGGCAGCGGCTGCGTGGTGGACCTGCTCGCCTTCGGAATCCAAGAACCGCTGGTCTCCGACAGCCTCAAGGCCGGCGCCGATCTGGTCTCCTTCAGCGGCGACAAGCTGCTCGGCGGTCCGCAGGCCGGGATTCTGGCGGGGAAACCCGAGATCGTCGCCCGCTTGCGGCGCAACCCGCTGTTCCGCGCCCTGCGGCTCGACAAGATCATCTACCAGGCCCTCGGGACCACGCTGCGCAGCCTGTTGCTGGAACGGTGGGACGACGTGCCGGCGCTGGCCCTGATCCGGCGCACGGCCGCCGAAATTCGCGCGCGCGCCGAGGCGCTGGTGGCCCGCGTCCCGGGGATGCGCGCGGAAATCGTGCCCGGAAGCTCCGTCGCCGGAGGCGGGGCCACGCCGGAGCAATCCATTCCCACCTGGCTGATCGCCATCGAATGCCCAGACCTGGCGGACGCCGAGCGCCGCCTGCGCGCGGGTGATCCGCCCGTGGTGGCCCGCATCGAAAACGACAAGCTCATCCTGGACTTGAGGACCGTATTCCCACAAGAAGACGAAGAGCTGGCGGCGGCGCTGCGGAGGTTGTGAGGCTTGGTGGGGCAGGCGGTGCCGCCTGCCCTCGCCGGCGTCCCGCGCAGCGGGACGCGGCGAGCTTCGCTCGGCCGCGGGCAGGCGGCACCGCCCGCCCCACTACGCCCGCTCCTGGTACGTGCCCTCGGCGGTGTTGACGCGGATCTTCTCGCCTTCGGTAATGAACGACGGCACCTGCACCACCAGGCCGGTCTCGAGCTTGGCCGGCTTAGTGACGTTCGAGACCGTCGCGCCCTTCATCCCCGGCTCGGTTTCCAACACGGTCAGATCGACGGTCGCCGGCAGCTCCACGCTCATCGCTTTGCCTTCGTAGAATTCCACTTTGACCATCAACTGCGGGATCAGGTATTGGGTGGCGTCGCCCAGCAGGTCCTTCATCAGGTGCATCTGCTCGAAGTTCTCCGTGTTCATGAAATAGTAGTATTCGCCATCGTCGTACAGGTA
>JBEKSR010000013.1:0-91599 GCA_049516835.1 Bryobacteraceae bacterium
CAGCCCTGGCAACGGAACATCAATCCTATTCACATTGGTCTTGCCCATCTCTCATTTCCTTCCCCGCCCTCGACAGTAATTACGAGTAGGGTAGGTGTCTCACGATTGTAGGCACGGAGGGCAGTGCCGTTGCCACCCGGACTGACCATCGCGCACATAAGCGCCGCGATTGAGTTCGTAGAAGAGAAGGCCGAAGAACTCATCGAACTGTACTTCGAGCAAGCCAACATCTTCAGCGGTGTGGTCGGAATCTTGGGTGTTCGCGCCCTCGATTCACTCAGCCCCTACAAGCGCCACAAGCATCCGGATATCGCTCAGCAGAGATTCCCAGACTTGTCGCTCCGCGGCCGTTTGGCTCCTTCACCCATCGAATCTCTGGAATCCAAGGGCAGTACCAGGCCCTGGGCCATCCAGTCGCACTACAACCACGCGGGGTGGTACATCGTCTGGCGCTATGCGATTGACCCGACCAAACGTATGAAGCGGGGCCGGCCCGCGCTCGTCTGGCGTGTGGACATACCGTTTCTCAAGGAAGAACACTGGAAGTACGAAGGCAGCAAAGCTGCCGAAGGGCATGGCGGCAGGACTCACACATTTGGAGTCAAGAATCCAGCCAGCGTGATTTCTCGTGCGATCGTTTACCAGACCCCAGGGATCGTCCTCTCCAGGGGAGGCCCCACACTTGTGAACGGCACCGCTTCGTCAACCCAGGTCTAGCGCGCCACTCGCGGTTGCGGCGCCCGCCGCCGCACTGCTATAATCGTTCTTTCGAGATCAGCAGGAGATTCCCGTCTTTATGGCACGAGTTTGCGAAGTGTGCGGCCGCGGACCTCAATTCGGCAACCGGATCAGTCATGCCCATAACGTCACCAAGCGGCGCTGGAACCTGAACTTGCAGACGGTCCACGCAATGGTGAACGGCGCCAGCCGCCGCATCCGCGCCTGCACGTCGTGCATCCGCTCCGGCAAGGTTCAGAAAGCCGCGTAAGGATTGGCCGAGTGCAACTCGGCCGCAGGTTGCCTTACGGCAAACCTGCCCCACAAAGAATCTGGTCCAGGTGGTGCTCGAGGTGTGCCACGTAGTCCTCGATCAGGGCGGACAGCGCGACGGGCGCCTTGCCGCCGATCGCGCACTCGTGTGCGAAACTGGCTTCCGGCATCGCCTCGATGATGTGCACCAGGTGGCGGTTCAACAGGAGCCAGAGATTCACCAGGTCCGGCCAGGGTTCGGTGGCGTAAGCCTGAGCGGCCACCCAGGCTTCCTGCTCATAGTTGGGGAACTCGAGACTCGGCACAAACTGCGCGCGCACGAATCGCTGGTGATTGTTGCCGGCGGAATCGATCAGGTGGCCGAGGATTTCCTTCTTCGACCAGCGGCCGGGCGCTGAACGGAGCGCGGCATCGCTTTCGGAAATGTTGCATAGCCGGGGCGGAACCGATCCCAGTATCCGCGCCAGCCGGTTGGCGGCTTCCATCATTTGAGAATCACCTTGGTCACTCCGGTGTTGTTGGCGCTGTCGGCGGCGCGGATGGTGAGCAGGTGCTCGCCGGGCGCCAGGCCGGTGAGGTCGAGCACGAATTTCTCGCGCAGCGAATCGATCACGCCGTCGGCGGCCGCCACGGGCACCCAGCTTGCGGCGTCCAGGGAGTATTCGCAGCGCCGCAAGGGAGAGGCGGCGTCGGCGGCTTCGAACTCAATGTGCGCGGCGCCGCCGGATTGGCGCACCACGCCGATGGTCACCACCGGCGGCGTGTTGTCGATCATCACCGGGGCGCTCACCAGTTGCCCTTCGCGCGCGGTGGCCGGCGGGTTGGCTTCACGATCGGAGGCCACTACGCGGAAAAAGTACTTGCCGTCGGCCAGCACGTCGGCGTCGAAAGTGACCGAATTGTCGTGCGTGTCGCCGCGCAGCAGCTTCCACTGGGTCTCGTCTTCGCCGCGGAAGTAAACGTTATAGACCAGCCGGTCGCCATCGGGATCTTCCCCCTGCCAGGCGACCGTGATCTGCTGCGAGGCGGCGCGCGGCAGCGTCTGCGTGGGGGCGCCGGCGGGGGCCGAACCGGTGACGTCCCCGGTGTCGCTCACCGTGACGCTGTACGGTGCCGAAGGCGCGCTGGCTGCCGGCCTGGCGGTCTGCGAGGCCGCCACCGACTGCATGATGACGTTGATGCTCTTCACCACCGGCGGCGAGTTCTGCGGCAGGTAGGCCAGGGTGACGCTGTCCAGCACCGGCGTGCCCCCACCCCCCGCTCCGCCCGCCAGTTCCGCCTTCCATTGGATGTAGCGCGCGTTGGGGCTGGTGATACGGGAGCCGGATGCGTCGGCCAGCGGCTCGGACCAATCGCTCCACGTGCGGTCGGGCTTGGCCGAGTTGCCGGAGCGCGTGCGGAAGCGCACCGAGCAGCCGGCGGGCGCGTCCGCCCGCCAATTCAGACTGCCCCAGCGTGACGCCGTGCCGGAATCGTGCACGGGGGCTTCGTAAGAGCCGCTCGCGCCCGGCGTTTCCCCTAGCCGGAAGATGCGGCCCATGTCGCTGGTGGCGGCCAGCACCGAATGGTCCGACGGCAGCAGGCGCGTGGTCTCGCCCTCGTTGGTCTGCGCCACCAGCGTGACGCGGCGGTCTGGCGCCAGGCCGTAGATGCGGCCGTTGTTGTCGGTGGAGAAAAGAATCTGCTTTTCGAGCGCCAGCAGATCGTAGACGTTCTCCTCTTTGGAACTCCACAGCGTCTCGACCGTGTTGTCCGGGTTGATGCGATAGACGGCGGATTTTTCGACGCCGCTCACCTCCGCCACCGGCGTGAACTGAGTGCTCACCTGGGGAGTGGAAACCGGGGCGGCTGATTGCGGCTGCGGCTTGGCGGGCTCGGGCGGCTTGATTTCACCGGGGCCGGTGTTCTGGGCTTCCACCGTGATGGTAGTGGTGGCCGCGGCCGCGCCCGAGCCGCCGGCCGTGCCCTGCGCGGCCTGCGCGGCGCTTTGCGCCCGTTTGGCCACCGAGCCGCCCAGCGCGGCCGCGTACACCGTGCCATCCGGCATGGGAACGATGGCGCGGATTTCCGGCAGACTCGCATCGTACAGCACGAAGGCCTTGTCCTTGGCGGAAATGCGGTAGAGAATGCCGTTGGGCTCGGTGCCCGCCAGCACCCGGCCTTGCGAATCCACGGCCAGGCCGGTGATGTGCGACTGGCCGGTATCGTAATACAGTTCGCCGCGGCCCGCGCCGGTTACGCGGAAGACCTTGCCCTGGTCGCCCGTGCCCACGTAAAGCGCGCCGTCGGGCCCCGCCGCCAGCGACCAGATGTAGCGGGTCCTGGGCGCGAAGTATTCCGTGGCCTTGCCGTCTTCGATCCGGTAAACCTTGCCATCCGGCGAGGTGCCGGCGTAAACCGCGCCGCTCGGGTCCACCGCGACGGCAAAGACTTCGGGTTGCTCGGCGGTCCACAGCAGCGAGCCTTTGCCCGCGCGGTCGATGCGATAAACCCGGCCGCGGTGGCCCGTGCCGGCGTAGAGCGTTCCATCGGGGGCTTCCGCCACGCTCCAGATCACCGGCTGGTCCGACGTGAAGACAGTCTCCATTTTCGGCGCGAGCGAAAGGCGGCCCTCGCGGCTGAGCGAGATGCCATCGAAGCGGCCACGGACGAAATCGCTGTACGAGCTCATCTCCCAGGTCTGGGTGCCGCTGGCGAGCGCGTAGGCGGCGAGCGCGGCGGCGATTGCGGCGGTGCGGGCGGAATAGCGCATGGCAACCATCATTCCTTGATTTCCACCTGGATGGTCTTGGAGCCGGAGACCACCATATCGCCGGCGTCCACCTCCATCCCCACGACTTTTGAGTTGCGGGTCTGGGTGATCCCGGCCAGGCTCGATTGCGAGCCCGCCAAAATAAGAGCCACCGAGGCCGGCGGATCCGGCAGGTCCGCGCCTTCCAGTTGAAACGCGGGGTCGGCGCGCCACACGCGGATGTAAGCCTTGGTGTTGGGGTGCAGATTGTTCACCGTGGCGATCAACTGGCCGGCGCTCCGGGGGCTGGTGGTGAGAATCTGCCTGAAATCCGCCAGGTTGGCGGTGTTGGCGTCGGCCACCGTGAAGTACAGCGGTCCAGGTTCGGCGCCGATGGGCACCTGGTATTCCACCTGGCGCGCGGTCTCGGCCCCGTTCTCGCCCGCCAGCACGACGTTCAGCAACACCTTTTCGCCGGGCCGCACTTCGCGCCGCGAAACCGAGATGCCATCGATGGTCAGTTGCTTTTTCTGGGCGAAAGCTTCGATATGGATCGCCACCTTCTTCAGTTCGAGCGAGCTGAAGCTGCTTTGCATCACGTAGGCCACCGGGACGGCGACGGAAAGCGAAACCAGCATGGCGGAGCCGTTGTCCGCGGCGTACATGTTCTCCAGCCGCACCGGCGCGGGGGCATTCTGGAATTCCACTTCTCCGGTGACGCGGACGCTGGAGGCGCCCACGGTGCGCTCGGTGGCGTCGATGGCGGAGTAGACGGCCATCTGCAGCAGCAGCGGCGAAAGCAGCGGGTCGTTGACCATCTCGACCTGGTAAGACTCGACGGCGCGGCCGGCTCGCGATACGCCGATCGAGACCGGCACCAGGGCCGCGCGCTTCCCCAGCTCGCCGGCGATGGCTGTGTCGTGATCCTGCGAGATGGTGCCCATCCATTCCCTGGGTGAGGCCAGTTTGAAGGACGTGTTGAGGCTGGGCAGCAGCGCGATGACATCGGCGCGGGCAAAGGGCAGCGCGGTCGCGCCGACGGCCAGGAACCGGTGCCCGAAGGCCCACACGCGATTGCCGTCGATGTAGGTGACGGCGCCATCCGCGCCCACGCTGAGGTCTCCGGCCATCAGCTCGACGCTGATCATGGAGCCGGGCTTGAGATCGGCGGGGTTGCCCATGCCGGGATCGATTTTTCCGCCCGCGGTGATGCCCTGGCGCGGCTCCAGGCCCAGCGCGCGCAGTTGCGGCGCGAACGCCTCGAGCGTGGCGCGGCTGAACCCGCCGAAGGAGATGGGGGTGGCGATATCCACCATGCGCGCCTCGCCGGCGGGCCCAGAGGGCACTCCGCGCTCGGGCCTCGGCAGGACGTGCGTGAGATCCCGATCGGCCAGCGCGATGGCGGCGCGCTGGACCGGCCCAGAGGCGGATGGTAACGCCGTGGCGGGCCGCATCATGTCCTGGATGGGCCGAATGCCGGCGATGGGGTCCTTGGCGAACGGAAACGCCATGGCCACCGCGCCCACCAGCTTGCCGTCGATATAGACCGGGCTGCCGCTCATGCCCGCCATGACCCCGGTATGTTCCAGCGGCCCGCCCGAAAGCCGCGCCAGAATCAGCGATTCCTTGGGGCCGACGTTATCCAGCACGCCCAGGATCTCGACCTGGAATTCGTCCACCTGGCTGCCCGAAAAGACGGTCCTGCCCGTGCCGCGCATGCCGGGCTTGACGTCCTGCAACGGAAAGAAGCCGGTTTGCGCGGCGAGAGCCGCGGCTAGCGCGAAGACAGCCGGAACCACGAAGCGGGGCACACAACCATTGTAGTCTTGCGCCGGTGGGGCACGCTTTAGCCTGCCCAGACCACCAGGAGGCGTGTGCCTTCCACTTTTGCGTCGCGCGCCGGAAATTCGCAGCGGCATTGACCCGGGGTGATCCGTGGAGTAGTATGGAATTGCGGGGTGGAGCAGCCTGGTAGCTCGTTGGGCTCATAACCCAAAGGTCGGTGGTTCAAATCCACCCCCCGCAACCAAACCAATCCCCTGTTAATTCAGATGTTTAGGGCCGTTTTCCGTCGGCACCGGTGACGGTGCGCTGTGGGGAGCTGTGCCCAGGATTGTGCCCAGACCGGCGTTCAAACGCTTCTCCATCCTCTCTGCTGCATCTTTCAGATCCCTCGGGCTGATGATGTTGTAGCGATCAAACACGGAGCGTGTCTTGTGGCCCGAAATCTCCATCGCCACGTTCTCAGGAACTCCGGCGAGACGCATATTCCGCACGGCTGAACGCCGGAGGTCATGGAACAGGAGGCCCGACACCTTCGCTCGATCGCATGCTGACGCCCATGCCTTGCGGAAGTCCGCGATGGGTTGGCCATCATGGTTAAACACTTGCGGGCAAGTGGGAAAACGTGCTTCCCCCATTTCCTTTGCCATCGATAACCAATGCGGCATCTCACCGTAGATTGGAAGTTTCCTGCCCTTCTTGTTTTTTGTCGTGCCCGGCATCAGTGTAATTACACGCAGGTTGAAATCGACTTGGGGCCACTGCATACTGAGCAGTTCGCCGAGGCGGCACCCAACGTGATATGCAACCACGAACAATGGCCGCAAATACTCGGGCAGTTCCTGGCGCAAACGGACGTAGCCCGAATCGTCGAGGAAGCCTGTTCGAACGTTGTCCTCTTTGAGCATTGGAGTATGCACTACGCGCGCAACCTTGGGCGGGTCACACTGGGCAGCCAACCGGAAGCTGCGCTCAACGATCTCCAGTTCCCGGTTTATTGTTGCTGGCGCTGCGCCGGCCTCAAGCCTTTTTGCCCGGTAGCGCTTGACAAGGTGCGTTGTGAAGTCGGCAACTCTTACTGTTTCGAGGGCCGGGCGGAGATGGTTCTTGAGGCGCGACTCCATATGTGGGAGGCTGGCCCGCCGGTTGATCCGATAGTCCTCGACCAGATCGTCGAACAAATCGGAGAGCCGGATTCGCTCTGGCGTTAGGCCCGCGAACCTCCCCGTCACGATTTCGCCGTTCCTGAGTTTCAGCAGGCGCTCTGCTTGCTCGTAGCTGTCGCTGCGGCTGGATTCTCGGAAAGGCTGGCCGCTCCGATAGTACTTTATCCAGTAGATTGCGCCTCTCTGGTAGATGCTGCCGAGTTTGGGTTTTCGTTTTCGCATGGCAAACCAGGTATACGCACCGACCGCAAGCGAAATCAAGTCGCGGTGCGCTTGTTCTCGTCAATCCAAGCATCGAGGTCCCGCCTGTCGATAAAGACCCGCCGATCGGACCGAACGGTTGGAATTCGTCGCTCGCTCACCATGTGGGTAAGGGCTTCCGGTGTTCGGCCGATGTACTTTGCCGCTTGCTGGACCGTGAGGAGTCTGGGCTGCGCCGAGGCCGTCGAGCAGTTCCCAAGACGTTCCAAGACTCTTATGGCGACGCGGTCTGCAAGTGCATGTACGAGAGCTTCCAAGCCGAGTGCAAGCGAGCCGTCGGGCATGGCCGTATTTCCCAGAATGTTTGCCTGTTCTTGATTCCCGCTGCCGCGCACCGTGCTTCTCCCGCTATTGCACCGAATTACCTAACCGCGTTGCCATCGACCCTTCCTAAGCCGCTTCCACGCCGGGTTGTCGGCCCTGGGCACGCACAACACCGTCACATCCAGCCTTCGCCTGCGAATTACCCACAAGGTCCGTACGGAGAGCGCCAGAACCCGGCTGGGGACCGGCGAGACCTCGTAGAACTGGCCGCACAGGAGCGGCGAGTCCGAAATGATTTGCGCTTGCGCTCCCTCCGGCAGCCCTTTCAGAGCCGAGAGCAGCCCATGGTATTCGACCTCGATTTTGGTGACGCTGGGGACATCCTCCGACCGCCTCTTGCCGGTGGTTTCGTTGACCCAGGCGAAGGCGGCCCCCCTTCCATCCCGGTAGATGTCGGCGCTGAGAAACACGCGTACCGGCCGTTCGGGATTGTCCGGTCTTTCCGCAGTCATTTTGCGCGCCTCCGAAGCAGCCTGTCAGCCAGGTTCTGTTCCCGCGGAATCCACTTCAGCGTCACCCGCAGCCGGTGCATCTCAACGACCTCAAGGCACCGGTTCAGCAACCTCTGGAGTTTTGGATCGTTGATCGCCCACTTGCCGTTAAACTGGTTCACCACCAGTTCGGAATCCGAAAGAATCTCCGCGCGCTCTCGGCGGGGAATGTTACACAGCGCGTAGATTATCGCCCGGTATTCGGCCTCGTTGTTGGTCAGGCCGTCTACCCACCTGACACGCTTCTCGCCGGTGGTCTGGTTAAAGAACGCGTAACCGGAACCGGTGCCGTCTGGCCGCTTCCCGCCACCGTCAACAAAGATGCGGAACGGGCCGTGTGCCGTGACCGGTGGTGGGTAGCAGGGCCAACTCAGTCCTTTCTCCTCGTCTGCACCACGCCCCGCGCGTTTCCGGGCTTGGTGCGGACGGCGAAATCGTGCTTTAGCCGGGTCCCAGAGCCTGCCACCGAAATGAAGATCGCCGCCTTCTGCAAGGCCGTTCTCACCAGCGTAACCGAGCCCATCCAACCAATCATCGTAGGGCTGGATCTGGCTGCGACCGAAGCGCCCGGCCAATATTCGCCACCACTTCTTGCGACTCACGTGGCTGACGCCCTGGATAAGCAGATGGAAGTGAAGTCCACGAGGGTAATGTCGATAAGCTTCAGCCATGATCCAGCCGATGTCATTGCCGGCGTCGTGTTCGAGTTCGAGCAAGAACTTCCTTGCCTTTGCTATGGTCACCTTCCTGCCGTCAATAAGCTCTGGCGCTAATGTGATCGTCGCGAACCAGTCCGGTCTGAACCCCATAGATGCGAACCATTCGCCAGCTTCGTGCGCAATGCGCTTTTGGCGGCGCGCGCTTTCTGCGCGCCGCTCTAGCGCATTGCGATGATCCGTCAACATTTTCGTTCTGCTCCTCTACGTACGCCTTAACTCCCTATACACACTTAACTTTTGAAGATGGTGTGTGTTCTATTGGCCGCTGCGGGATGGGGTCTGATGCCCGAACGCCTGATTAAAGGCTACGCCCGGAAAGACTGGATGAAACTGGAAAATTTCTGGATTTTTGACAAGACTAAGGAAACACGCGTTTCTCAGATGCCATCAGCAAGACTGGCACATTTGACACCGTGGACTGGAACTGCGCTGGCATCCGAAAATCTCGCCGAGCAGATCACAAAGCGGCTCCAGATCCTTTCCTTTTTGAGGCGTATTCCTTGCGCCACAAGTCGTCTGGCTTGCAGCCAACTGCCTCAGCCACTTTGGCCAGTCTTTGGGTATTCCCCCGTAGTTCACCGCGCTGGAGGGCATAGATGAACGTGACAGAGACTCCGATCTTGCTGGCAAAGTTCTTGACGGTTAATTGCCCCTGCGCTTTTTTGAGCCGCTCCTTGGCGGCCTGAACGAACGTTCTTGCTGGTCGTTCGGCCGCCAGGCGATGGAGCCTGCTTTCCCAGTGTTTACGCCGGACGCGAAGAGCCGAACGAAGTCGGATTGGCTGCGACCGCATTAAGCCCCCGACGGTGAAAGTGCCGTGGCTACACCACCACATGCCCAGTTCTGCAGTGCCCATTCCGACGTATTTGCAGGCCTCTTCGACAGTGCGCTGCCACACGCCATTCCTTTTTGATGCAATCCGCTTGACCAGATTTCTAGAAATGGCGTCAAGGCGCGAAGTCTCAGCGGCAATATCCAAGACTTCCGATTTCTTGGCCTCTTCGATGTATTCGTGGGCTTCTGCGTTGAATACGGCAATCGCGTACTCCACGAAAAAAGGCAGGAGGTCTGAACGGCTTAGAATGTGCTTGTGCTCTTTCCCTGAGGCACGATCTGACATCCACGACGAGAGAAATCGACGAAGTGAGTTGTCCAGCCTTCCTTCAGCGGCTGCCTCGGCGCTTCTGATTCTGGATACGGCATCAGGCCGCAATTGCACATCGCGGTCGCCGGTTTGAGAATCAGGGTGGGCTCCTTTCAGCCCGGCTCCACGTTTTGAATTCCGCATACGCTGGCAGGCTGCCAGTTTCAGTTTAGCAGCGCGCGATTTGGGCGGTGCAGAGCGGCCGCATAGCCCGATCACTTCCCCTCGCCGGCGTAGCTCATCTCGATCACAAGGTTGGAACCGTCCGGCACATCCGGGTGCGTGTAACACTGCTGCTCGCGTCTATCTCCATTAATCTCTGGCACGCCATCAACAACCCGGAGTCCATGGTAGTAGTGGACGCCGCCCCATTTCTTGCGCCATGCCTTGCTGTCTTTCTTACGCTTGCCCGCCGCGTTGCCGCGTATCTGTCTAGGCTTCGACATCTGCTTTCTTGCGCTTCGCCTTGAGGACCGCCGCGCTGCTTTCGCCGGCAAGTCTCCGCTGGATCGTCATTGGGCTGACGCCGGTTCCCTTGGCGATCTGCCGGATACTCAAGCCCCGCTGGCGCATCTCCCGGACCCGCTCCGACCGCAACGCCGCCGGGCGACGCCCCAAACGGATTCCCTTCGCTCGGGCGCGATTGAGGCCCGCCAGAACCCGTTCCGATAAGCGGATACGCTCCTGCTTGGCGACGCAAGCCAGAATGGCCAGCACCGCCTCGGCGAACGGGCCAATGCTCCGCAAGTACTCCTCCTTGAAGCTCCACCACTGGATTCCGTTCGACTTCAGCCGCTCCAGATGCTGCAACGTCTCGACGACTCCTTCACGAGAGAATCTGTCGAGACTCCAGAACAACACCAAATCGAACTTCTTGCGGGAGGCGTCCTCGAACATCTGCCGGAATGCCGGTCGGTCGGCCGTCTTGCCGGATGCCTTGTCCACGTACTCGTGCACGACCGTCCAACCTTCGCCGGCCTTGTGAGCGACGAACTGGCGCAGTTCCAGGAGTTGGTTCTCGTAGTCTTGGCCTTTATCCTTGGTGGACACGCGCGCATACAACGCAATTCGGATCTTCATATCCTAATTGTACCATAAACAACCCTTTGTTAGTACACCGGAATGCCGCCAATTACCGCCTTGTTTGCAACGCCCGGCTGGGCGAAAAACTAGGGGGATTCTGGTACACGGCGAAATTGTCCCGGTAGGTCTCGTTCTTCCCGCTCGCGCCGCCCCCGTCGCCCCAACGAAGCCTGTGCCCCTGACCGCCGTTTTGAACCCGCGCCAAAAGTGCCCAGCGTGGCCCTAGCGTGCCCGCCAGCCGGCCTCTGGCGCTTCCCCTGGTGGTTTGCTGCCCTGGGATTGCCCGGACGAACCTGGCTCCGGCCATGTGGAGGGGCTATTTTGTGTAGCTGGCCGCAAAAAGGCCCCGAGCGTAAGCCCTGGTGATCCCGTAGGTTCGAAGAGAGAATCCAACTCGCAAGAATCCAACTCACAGAATCCAACTCGCAAGAATCCAACTCACAGAATCCAACTCGCAGGATCAAAGAATGGGGGCTAGGTGTATACTGAAGCAGCCGCGAGGTCAAAATGGAAACTCCTGCTCGACCGCGTCTACTGCCTGCTGTTCTTCTCAGTTTGGTCATGTCCTGGTCCACATTTGGCCAGACCTACACGATCAACACGTTCGCTGGCGGCGGGCTGCCGGTGAACATCCCAGGAACATCCGCCGGCCTGGGCTCGCCAAATTCTGTTGCGGTGGACGGGGCAGGCAATCTCTTTTTCCCGGCGCAAGAGAATGTTGTCCTGCGATTGGACGCCACAACGGGTATCTTGACCCTGGTGGCGGGGAACGGGACGCCAGGCTTCAGCGGCGACAACGGCCCGGCCACCAGCGCCCAGTTGTACGGCCCCCAAGGCGTCGCCGTGGACAGTGCTGGCAACCTGTACATTGCCGATACTGGTAACAACCGCATCCGCAAGGTCACGAACGGGGTGATCACCACCGTGGCGGGAAATGGGCAGCCAGGCTTCAGCGGCGACAACGGTCCGGCCACCAGCGCCCAGTTGAGCGGCCCCACCGGCCTCGCCGTGGACTCTGCCGGCAACCTCTACATCGGGGACACTGGTAACAGCCGCATCCGCGAGGTCTCCAACGGGGTGATCACCACCGTCGCGGGAAGCGGGCCGTGTTCTCGCATTTTTCCGCCCGTGTCGTGCAACAGCGGCCAGTTGCTCGCGCCCATGGGGGTCGCCGTGGACTCTGCTGGCAACCTCTACATCGCGGAGAGTGGTGAGAGCGCGGACACTGGTAACAGCCGCATCCTCCAGGTCTCCAACGGGGTGATCACCACCGTGGCGGGCGGCGGCTTCTCTGGTTTGGGCGACAACGGCCCGGCCACCAGCGCCACGTTGTACCTTCCTTATGGGGTCGCCGTGGACCCTGCTGGCAACCTCTACATTGCCGAATACTATAGGTGCCTCATCCGCAAGGTCTCGAATGGAGTGATCACCACTGTGGCAGGGGGCGGCCCGTCGCTCGGCGACAACGGCCCGGCCACCAGCGCCCAGTTGAACTTTCCCGAAGGCGTCGCCGTGGATTCCGCCGGCAACCTCTACATCGCGGACAGTAATAACAACCGCATCCGCAAGGTCTCGATCTCCAACGGGGTGATCACCACCTTGGCAGGAAACGGGACGCAAAGCTTCAGCGGCGACAACGGCCCGGCCACCGGCGCCCAGTTGGCCGGTCCCATGGCGGTCGCCGCGGACCCTGCTGGCAACCTCTACATCGCCGACTATGGCAACGGCCGCATCCGCAAGGTCTCGAATGGAGTGATCACCACCGTGGCGGGAAACGGGCCGTGTTCTCGCACGATCTCGCCCACGTCGTGCTACGGGGGCGACAACGGCCTGGCCACCAGCGCCCAGTTGTACGATCCCATGGGGGTCGCCGTCGATTCGGCCGGCAACCTCTACATCGCAGACTCCGGTAACCACCGCATCCGCGAGGTCTCGAACGGGGTGATCACCACCGTGGCGGGCGGCGGCTTCTCTGGTTTGGGCGACAACGGCCCGGCCACCAGCGCCGCCCTGAGTGCTCCCATGGCGGTCGCTGTGGACTCCGCCGGCAACCTCTACATCGCCGACTCTGGTAACGTCCGCATCCGCAAGGTCTCGAACGGGGTCATCACCACCGTCGCGGGAAACGGGACGGAAGGCTCTAGCGGCGACAACGGCCCGGCCACTAGCGCCCAGTTGGCCTATCCCTGGGGCGTCGCCGTGGATTCCGCCGGCAACCTCTACATCGCAGACTCCGGTAACTACCGCATCCGCACGGTCTCGAACGGGGTGATCACCACCGTGGCGGGAAATGGGACCCAGGGTTTCAGCGGCGACAACGGCCCGGCCACCAGCGCCGCCCTGAGTGGTCCCAACGGCGTCGCTGTGGACTCGGCTGGCAACCTTTACATCGCCGACTACTATAACAACCGTATCCGCAAGGTCTCGAATGGAGTGATCACCACGGTGGCAGGGGGCGGCGCGTCCTTCGGCGACAACGGCCCGGCCACCAGCGCCCAGTTGTACGAGCCGTGGGGAGTCGCCGTGGACTCCGCTGGCAACCTCTACATCGCCGACTCTGGTAACGACCGCATCCGTGTTTTAACTCCCTCCGGCTCCTCCTGCTCGGCTTCCGTTACTCCGCTCTCTTTGTTCGCCGCTGCTGCGGGCGGGAACCTCACCGTCACCATTCAGACCAGCCCGTCCTGCGCCTGGGCAATTCAGAGCCTGCCGGCCTGGATCACGTTCTCCGGAAGCGTTGTTGGGACCGGTTCCGGCAGCGTCACGCTCAGTGTGGCCGCGAATCCGAGCAGGCCGCGCACGGCCACGGTTTCGATTGCAGGAGTCGCGGTTACAGTCAACGAGGCGGGGGTGGTGGGCTCACTGAGCATCACCAAAATGCACACTGGAAACTTGGCGCAGGGACAGACCGGGGCAACGTACACGGTTACGGTGTGGAACTGGGTTGGAGCCGCCGCGACCAGCGGGACGGTGACGGTGACGGAGACGGTCCCCGCGGGGCTGACGCTGGTCTCGATGGCGGGGACGGGGTGGACGTGCCCGGCGGGCGGTAGCAGTTGCACGCGCAGTGATGGCCTGGCGGCTGGCGCGAGTTATCCGGCAATCACCGTCACTGTGAACGTGGCTGCCAACGCGCAATCGCAGGTGACCAACCAAGTGAGTGTATCGGGGGGTGGCTCCGCCGCTGCTTCTGCAAGTGACCCGACTACCATCATCGCGAACGTTACGGCGCCGCTACCCACCATCAAGGGCGTGACGAACGCGGCGAGCTATGCCACCGGGGCGGTTTCCCCAGGCGAGTTGGTCACGATCTTTGGCACGAACATCGGACCGGCCACCGCGGCATACGCGACCACGGACCCGTCCATTGGGAAGCTGGCGACCACCATTGGCGGCGTGCAGGTGCTGTTCAATGGCATCGCCGCTCCCATGATTTACGCCAGCAGCACACAGGTGTCGGCGGTGGTGCCGTATGAGATGGCCTCCGTTGCCAGCCCGTCGGTGTGGATCAAGTACCTGGGACAGACTTCCAACGGGTACCCGTTGACCTCGGCGACCACCGCCCCAGGGCTGTTCACGCAGAACGCCTCGGGGAGCGGGCCGGGGGCCATCCTGAACCAGGACAACAGCGTGAACGGGCCGGGGAATCCGGCGGCCAAGGGCAGCATCGTGCAGGTGTATCTGACAGGCGAGGGCCAGACCAGCCCGCCGAGCGTCACGGGCGCGATTACGACCGCGAACTTGCCGCCTCCGCAGGTGACGCCGGCGCCGCTGCTGGCGGTCGGGGTGACTATCAACGGCCAGCCGGCGCTCTATGTGTACGCCGGGGAGGCTCCGGGCCTGGTGGCCGGGATGATGCAGCTCAACGTCCAGATCCCCTCAAACGCGCAGTCGGGGAACCTGCCAATCCTAGTGTCGATCGGCCGGAACACGAGCCAGAACAACGTGACCGTCTCGGTGCAGTAAGAGCCTGTCAGGAAATTAGTAAAACAAGTTGACCTGGTTTTGTTTTATACTTGTGGAGTGGTGAACCACAAGGACATCCGGCGGCGGTTTCGTTCTTTGGCGGCCTTCCTGGACGAGCGGATGCGGCGCCTGGTCGCCGCCGCCGAGAGCGAGGCTGTCGGGTATGGAGGGATCTCGGCGGTGGCGCGGGCGACGGGGGTATCCCGCCGAGCGATCACCGAAGGGATGAAGGAACTGAACCGGCAGACGGCGGCGCGCGGGACGCGATCGGCGTCATCCCGAATCCGGCGGAAGGGTGCCGGTCGAAAGAGGACCATCGATAGGGACCCGACCCTGCTGGCAGATTTGGATCGACTGGTGGATCCGACGACTCGCGGAGATCCCGAATCCCCCCTGAGGTGGACCTGCAAGAGCGTGCGCACGTTGGCGGAGGAACTCCAGCGGGAAGGTCACGCCGTCAGTTATCAAACAGTGGCCGAAGTGCTTCACGCCATGGACTACAGCTTGCAAGCAAACCAGAAGACGCTGGAGGGAAGCCAGCATGCGGATCGGGATCAACAGTTTGAATACATCAACCGGAAGGCGCAGCGATACCTGAAGCAAGGCGAACCTGTGATTTCGGTGGACACCAAGAAGAAGGAACTGGTGGGGGATCTCAAGAACGCGGGGCGCGAGTGGCAGCCGAAAGGCGAACCCGAACCCGTGCGGGTTCACGACTTCGAAATCCGGGAGCCGGGGAAGGGCAAGGTGGCACCCTACGGCGTCTACGACTTGGGGCGCAACGTAGGGTGGGTCAGCGTGGGAGTCGATCACGACACGGCGGCCTTTGCAGTAGAGAGCATTCGCCGGTGGTGGCGCTGGATGGGGCGCCCCAGCTATCCGCAAGCGCGCCGTCTATTGATTACCGCAGACTCCGGGGGGAGCAATGGCGCACGCGTGCGGTTGTGGAAGTGGGAGTTGCAACAGTTGGCCGACGAAACCGGGCTGGAGGTCTCGGTCTGTCACTTCCCGCCGGGCACCAGCAAGTGGAACAAAATCGAACACCGCCTGTTCTCATTCATCAGCCAGAACTGGCGCGGTAGACCGCTGATCAGCCACGAGGTCATCATCAATCTCATCGCCGCCACCACGACAACGACCGGCCTAGCCGTGAAAAGCAAACTCGACACCAATGTCTATCCCGCCGGAGTCAAGGTTTCCGATCAGCAAATGGCTGAACTCCAACTCCGGAGAGACCGGTTTCATGGCGATTGGAACTACAGCCTACTACCTCGAAGTTGACACACTTATTTGCTGACGCACCCTAAGCAACGACGGGGGACTGGAGCAAAACCCGGTGCGTGACGATTCTGTCCACACCCTTTCGCCTCCCAAAGCAACTGAAAAATACGAGCAAGGGCTTGCCGGGGCTGCGTACGGGCCACCTATAGAATGGCCCAGCCTGGCCCTAGCGACCCGCCAGCCGGCCTCCGGGCGGTCTGCCGGTGGTTTGCCCTTTGGAATTGACCGGATCACCCCTGCTCCAACCATGTGGAGGGCTATTTTGTGGGGCTGGCCCTAAGAAGGCCCCGAGCGTAAGCCCTAGGGTCCCTGCTCGAAGAGATCGCGAATCCGGACGCCAAGCGCGTTCGCGAGCTTCAGGAGCGTCCGAACCGACGGGTTTCTGTAGCCACGCTCCAGATCGGCCAGATAGCTGCGCTGCATGGAGGCCCGTTCGGCAAGTTTCTCCTGCGTCCACCGGCGCGACCGCCGCAGGAGCTTGACTCTGTTCGCCAAGAACCGCAGGATTTGGGTCTCAGAAGCGGGCAACTCCTCATCTTTCCGGAATTCAGAGCATCGTTTTGTACGATTTAAGTTACAATTGCTACAGCAAGACCAAAGCCAAAACGTTCTATGATTATGGTTGGAGGTTTTTGGACCCGGAATTCTGGTGCAATATTATCAGGAGCCGCAAAGGCGCAACACAGTGCCTGTCCGACAACGAATTCAAGTTTCGACGCCCCGTCCGAAAACGCACGGTTCATGCGCGCCAGCCCAAAGGGGAGATCAGGCCCATGTTCAACTCCTATGCGTACCGTTTCGGTGCGCTGTTGCTGCTTATGGCCCCGCTCGCGATTGCCGAGAGCGTAACTGTTCGGAGCGGCAACGGCAGCGTTGGGGCCAGGGATAGCGCCGTCACTTTCCTGCTCGGACCTGCCGATACCGACTTCAGCCATCCCTTTACCTCGACCGATTTTTCCAGTGCCCAAAACGGTCCCGCGGCATTCATCGTGAGCCGGAACGCCTCTTGGATATCTGGGCTAAGCGTGGATAGTGCGGCGAGCTGGATTGGCACGAACGCTAATGCGGCCTCATCTCAGGGAAACACGGCGTTGTACGCAATCCGCTTCACGATAGCGAACACTTTTTCCACTTCCTCACTGACCATGCATTACGCCGTAGATGACTCTTTGGGCGGTACGAACCCAGGTGTCTATCTGAACGGAACGGCCATCTGCAATAGCTTGATCGAAAACAGCGTTACAAATTTTACTCAGGAACACATACTGACCTGCGATGGTATCGCTCCCCTCCTGCATGTCGGCACAAACTGGTTTTACATAGATGCACCGAATTGGGAAGGTGCGGCTGGATTGCTGTTCTCAGCGACAATCACGACCTCAGGCTCAGGAGTCCCTTCGATCAGTCCCGGAGGTGTGGTGAATGCGGCGAGTTCAGTGTCCGGTGCAATCGCACCCGGAAGCATCGCCTCAGCTTACGGCAGCTTTCCATTGAGCGCGCCCTCGCAGGCTAGCGGAGCGCCTTTGCCAATCAGCCTTTCCGGGCTTTCGATGCAGTTCGGGGGGAAGCAAACGCCTCTCTACTATGCATCTGCCGGGCAGGTGAATCTCCAGGTGCCATGGGAAGTAACTGGACAGACACAAGCTACCCTGACTGCCACACTGGGCGGTCAAACGAGCGTCGCACAGACGGTCAATCTCGCCCCCTTCGCGCCGGGCATCTTCAGCATGAATGGGCAAGGTACGGGGCAGGGCGCGATACTCGACTCGCAATACGGGCTAGTGGGTTCCTCGAACCCCGCATCTGTGGGTGATGTGATTCAGATCTACTGTACTGGCCTCGGGGCGGTGACCAACCAACCGCCAACGGGTTTTCCTGATTCAGGCAGCCCGCTTTCCGAAACGACCACAACCTCAACAGTCACTATCGGGGGCGCAAGTGCGCAAGTGCTCTTCTCTGGTCTCGCACCAGCTTTAGTAGGCCTATATCAGGTGAATGCCCAGGTACCCGCCGGAATAACGACCGGCCCTGCCGTGCCAGTCGTGGTCTCCATTGGTGGGGTGGCATCGAACACCGTGACAGTGGCGATTCAGCCGTTCCCGCCCTCGCCCAACCCGCAACCCTCTATCACGAGTCTATCGCCGTCATCTGCCGGGGCTGGAACCGGTTCGTTGACGCTGACGATCAGTGGAAGCGGCTTTATGGCTTCCTCATCTGTCACCTTCAACGGCGTCTTGCATGGCGCCTCGTTGGTCAACAGCGGTCAACTGACGATCACGCTTGCGGCGTCGGATCTTGCCACCGCTGGCAGTTCCGCGGTAGTTGTGAGCAACCCGCCCCCTGGTGGAGGGAGTTCGAACACCGCTCTTTTCACCATAACTCCGGCCCCTTCGGGCAATCCAAAACCCTCCATCACGAGTCTCGCACCAGCCTCCGCCGTGGCCGGATCGGGTGCGCTGACGCTCACGATTAATGGGAGCGGCTTCATCGCTTCCTCTTCGGTGACGTTCAAGGGAGTTTCGCACACGGCTTCGTTGGTCAACAGCGGTCAACTAAACATCACCCTCACTGCATCGGACCTCGCTGTAGCGGGGAGTTCCCCGGTGATCGTGAGCAACCCATCGCCCGGCGGAGGTCTGTCGAACACCGCCTACTTCAGCATCACAACGCCGCCGTCTCCTGGGATCAACGTGACCGGAGTCTGGCAGGGCACATGGGATTCAACAACGGGAGGAGGACAAGGATCTGTCGCAGCGAATCTGACCCAGACTGGTAACGCGCTGAGCGGTACGATTTCTTTCACGAACTGGTGTTTTGCAAATGGGACTGTTGCGGGCACGCTCAGCGCCGAATACTCGATCGCTTTGACGCTGACCTTTGTTGATTCTCGCGGCGTGCAGAGGCAATCGTCTTTTAGTGGCAACGTGGCTGATGTTCCCGTTTCAGCTACCACTAGACAGCTCCGCATGATCGGGGATTATACTGGCGTCATGAACGGTTCCTGCGTCGCTTATCCCGGCGGAATCACTATGGACAAGATGTAGACGAGATCGAGAGGCTGTTTTCACAATGAGAAGCGCACCTCTAAACCGAAAATCTACATTTACCTTTAAGAGAAAGCCGCGCGGCTTTGGTCAGCGACGTTGGCAATTGAAGTCGATCAGTGTGAATCACACTCCGCGGGACACATTGGCGATGGAGTTCTGGGGCCAGTCTTACACCGGCGTCATCCGGGTGACCAAGGGCGGCATGACACTCGTGCGAGGTCGGAAGAAGCACTATCTGGACTGGGATAAAGTCGCCGAGGCACTCCAGAACTTCATCGCCCGGACATGATCAATATCAGTTTTTAGTAGTTGGGTCTTTTGAGTCGGCGCGGCCAACCGCGCTGGCTCGGCGGGAAAGGCAAACACCCTGAAAACGACAAAGGAGTTCCACATGGCTAAACGGAAGTGTCTGATAGACATCGAGCTGGCCAACGCAGTGAACCATTTTCTTTACGGGGTCCGTGCGCACGGAAAAAGCCTGCACGCAAGCCTTCACGGAAGCCTCTTCTTCTGCCCCTATTGCCGCAAGCCCGTAAGCCCGGTCAAATCCCAGCAGCCCCATTTCAGACACAGGAAGGGCGAGATCTGCGCTGGGCCACCGTCTTCGCTAAGCCCAGAGAAAACCGCCAAACGGGCAACTCAACCCAAGGGCGCGGTCGGGGAAAAGTGATGAGGTGAACTTGAAACTGGCGAATCCTTTAGAACGTGATATGCCTGCCAGAATGCGACCTTAGCCGCAGGGGAACGACCCGCGCCCGTTTTGGGGCGTGGGGGCGGCCAGTAGAATGCCCGTAGCCGCGCTTAGCGCGCCCGTAGCCGCATTTTTGGGTGGGTTGGGGACGCCTATAGGCGCGGGCGCCGAATTTTACGCCGCGCGCCCTGTTTGGACCGGCCCGGCAAAAGCTGTGCCCAGGATTGTGCCCGGCGAGAGGCGGAACCACGCGATTCCGAGCCGTGCAAGTCATTGGTTTCTCTATTCCGTGCAACACCAGGCGGGACGGCGCTGCCGTTTCATTTGGGCTCATAACCCAAAGGTCGGTGGTTCAAATCCACCCCCCGCAACCAATTCCATCAATCATTTGCATCTGGCTTCGGCTTTCCCTTCCACCTCGATTGCTAACGTTTTGCTAACATCCACTTCGGATTTACCGCGCGCCTTCTGCATCGCAGGTGACTTTGATGCTCGAATGCCCATCCGATCGCGCACGTAGGCCGCAGTTTCGCCGTTCGCCATGAGTGAGAAGCCCAGAAGTGCCGAACGTCATGAAACCTCGTGCCGGGCATGCGAGCCGCTTGGGTAATCGCCTTTTCGTGCTTGTCATATCCCACTTGCCGGCTTGGGTGGCCGAGCAACTTTTCCGGAGGTTTGTGTGGGCTGTGCTGAACCTCGGGTGGTCGGCCGCGCGCGGTGGAGATTGCGGCGACGGGAACATGAAAGGCCATCACGCCAAGATCGGGGTTTCGACAGGCTGGCGCTCTTACGTCCAGGTTTCCCGTTGTTCAACCGCGTGCGCGACCGGCTTCAAGGCCAGACAGTGCCGCAATGGAGATAGAAAGAAATCAGAGAGGAAATCCAGCGTCCGGCACTACTACAACATGGAAATCCATTCGTTCAGGATCGCCGCTTTGGCTCTCTCCTGCGCTTCGCTTCTTGCTGCGCAGCCCGTCGATGATACGAAAGTCAAGCAGGTCATCATTCTCGGCCGTCACGGCGTTCGATCTCCTGTTGTGGACAACAGCACTCTCAACAATTTCTCCACCCAACCATTCCCGGTGTTCAGCGTTCCGGGTGTTTCCAACCTGACCGTCAACGGCGCTACGAATGAGACGATCCTCGGCGGCTATTTCCGTCTCTGGCTCACGCAGGAGGGAATGCTGACCGGCAAAGATTCGGCCGACGCTTCCTCCGTATACTTCCGGGCCAATAACGGTCAACTGATCATTGACACGGCCAAAGCCTTCTGGGCCGGCCTTCTCCCGGGGGCCAGTATGAACATCAATTTCTATCCTCAACAGGACAGCGACCCGCTGTTCTCTCCGGTGGCCGCGGGCGTCGCGCAGATCGATGAGCAGATGGCGGTCGCCGCCGTACGGGGACGTCTCGGCGATAGTGAACAGTCTTTAGCCACCGCGTACGGCCCCGAGCTCGCCCTCACGCGTTCGATTTTATTTAACTATCCGGCCAGCCAGACTCCGGCGCCCGCTGCTCCGGCAGGTAAGCTCGACGTCACGACCCTTCCGATCGCCATCACGGGTTCCGCTTCGCCGGTAAGCATCGGAGGCCTGGGAACTGTCGTTATTGCCATCGATCCATTCGTCATGGAGTACGCGGATGGAATGCCGGCTGCAGACGTCGGTTGGGGCCAATTGACGGCAGGCGGCATCAGCCAGATCACGCGCTTGTACAACCTTGCTCTCGATCTGGAGTACCGCACGCCCTATCTGGCCGCCGTGCAAAGTTCCAATCTGGCCTCCCATATCGTGCGCTCTCTGGTCCAGGCAGCCACCGGGAATGTGATGACCGGCGCACTGGCAAACCCGTCGACCAAGGTGATCATGTTGATGGCTGCGAACACGAATATCACCGGACTCGCCGGCCTGTTCCGTCTCGACTGGATTCTGCCGGGTTACCTGGCGGACACCGCTGCTCCGGGCGGCGCCCTCGTTTTCGAGCTCCGCCAGTCGCAGAGCACTGGGGAGTACCTCGTCCGGACCTCGTACGTCACTCAGACTATGGACCAACTGCGCAATCGAACCGGCCTGACGCTCACTGCGCCACCTGCGATCGGCCCAGTGTTCATCCCCGGCTGCAGTGTTCGCAATGCCACGTTCGACTGCTCTCTCGCGAGTTTCGTGAGGGTCGCCAGGCGCGCCATCGATTCCGGGTCTGTCGACCTGATGAACTAATTGTGGGAGCAAACCGGGCGCGTGTGCAGGGCCAAGTCCTCCCGGACCTTGGGAACGCCATCCAACTGGCCTATGCGCTGTCTATGCGGCCTCTGCCCTGTTTTTGCGCGTTCACACAGTTACACATATACTGTGGTCATGAAGAATATCACTCTCAGCGTAGACGAGAATGTCCTGGCTGCTGTGCGCCGCCATGCCGCCGAATGCAACTCCACCGTTAACGCTCTGGTCCGCGACTACTTGACCAGTCTCGCCGCGCACCAGGACCGGGCAAAGCGCGCCCGGGCGCGATTGCGGCAGTTGAGCGCGCAATCTCAGGGGCGACTTGGCAAGAAAACGTGGACCCGGGAGGACTTGCATGACCGTTAGGGCGTTCTTCGACACCAACGTCCTTGTCTACGCGGCGGTAGGAACGGGCAAAGACGAACCCAAGAGAAAGCGCGCTGTTGAGCTCATTGAATCGACGGACTTCGGTACTTCGGCGCAGGTCTTGCAGGAATTCTTTGTGACCGTGGTAAGGAAGGCGTCTCGCCCGCTTTCCGCCGCGCAGGCCCTAGAGTGGATTGAGCAGTGGGCGGCCTTTCCCTGTCAGACTATCGACCACCGGTTAGTGCGAATCGCGATCGAGCAGTCCGAGCGATTCGCGATTTCCTATTGGGACGCGGCCATCCTCGCGGCCGCCGAGGCACTTGGAACTGACACCGTCTACTCCGAAGACTTCCGTCACGGGCAGCGATATGGACACGTGCGAGTCCTAAACCCCTTCGCTTGATGGGTCCCCGCCTCTCCGGCGGCCCGGATGATGTTGTACTTCGGGCCGGTCTCCTGCCGCTCCTGGGCAGCGCCCAACGGCGCATGAGCCAAGCTGCGAGGGCGTTATGAACGGCTTCAATATACGCCGCCGCAACCATCTTCACCGTATCCACCCGGCTCTACGCCAAAACGGGGGCGGCCACCCCGAACCCCAAAAAACAAATCCGTAAAGCCTTGTTTCGGCACACGAAAGGTTGTACACTCGATGCTTCCTGGGCGTGCTCCGGGAAGGAGTGGGGGAATCGCGCAACGTTTTCGTAATATTTCCGTACTGGCTGGTGTTTTGCTCTGCCTGTCCGTGGCAGTCTGCCCGGTGTGGGGCATCATCGGCGTCAACACCAGTCAGGACACCTTCATCCTCAGCAACGAGGGGAGCGGCCTCATCACCCAACTGGTCAACGGGGGGTACGGGAATTACGACCTCTACGATGCTCTACTCGCAATTAGGAATAACGCCAACCCAAGCACTGCCGGCATTCTCACTCCGGCCTTCCTGAATGCACTGGCGGCCTGTCCTCCGTCGAGCCAGATCTTCACAATTCTACTGAAGAACTTGAATTCGCCGGGGGTTTCGCTTGCCATCAGCACGGACGGCACGGTTCAGACGACCAGTGTCCTCGGTGCTACCTACCTTGGGCAAGCGGGAACCGCCACTCAAGTCTCGACCATTTCGGGTGTCGGGCCCGGCAGTTTCACATACTCCACTACCTCGTCGCCTCTCACGTCTTGGACCAATACCGTGAGCGGGGTATCCACCACTTACAACGTATTCGGCATCGCTTGGGCGCCAAGCCAGGCGCCAGCGATGGTTCCCGCCCTCTCGCCGTTTGCAGTAATCCTCCTGGCCGCTGGTCTGTGCGCCGCCGCCATGTACCTGATGCGTAAGCGGATGGCGGGGTTCGACGTGAAGCCTTGATGCTCGTCAGACAATTCAAATTCAAACGCAACAACGACAAGGGCGGCTTCCAATGGACGGCAGAATCGGAAATCGAGGCCCCCGGTTTCTACCGTGGGTTCACCGCCGTCGGTAAGACCCTTGCCGGCGTGAAGGAGTTCGCCGCTCTCGTGCGCTGGTGTGAACGGACGGGCTCGCTGGAACGCTTATCGGAGATGCACCCATCCGGCTTCGAGAGCCGGATGCAGACTACGTGGGGCGGCATCGGGTACGGTCCTCAATGGAGACAAAGATGAACGCGTTCTGCATGATGTGTGGCAAGCCGTTGGTTCCCGGCACACGATTCTGCGCCGAGTGTGGATCGCCCACCTCCCCGGAAACCCCCTCGGCTTCGGCGCCGGTTTCCAATCGTGCTTCCGTGTTCGAGAAGAGGACTTCCACTCAGAGTAGCTTCCTTGAGAGAGCCATTCAGGAGTGCAAACACATCGGCTTTGCCAATCTTGTTCCTTACAAGGAGTGGATGGCGGATAAGCCGTGGAATCTCCTGTGGGTCAGGTGGTTCGTGGCGATGGCGTTGTTTCCGCTCCTTCTGGTGTTCTGGGTTTCCAGTACTCAGGTGGCGTTTGACGCAATCGCATTTGTCTTCGGTGTCTACTTCGCTTTGATGTGGGCGGTGGTGTTGTACTTTATGCTCATGCCAAAGCTGGCTGTCGTGCCAATCGCCAAAGTATCGCTGTTTACTATGGTGGTTGGCATATCCCTCGTGCTGGCGCTGCAACAGCTTCCTTTCGTCAGTTCGCTCTATTCGGCTGCTGCAAGCGCCTCGATTGCAGGCAGACTGTTCGGTTTCGTGCTTGGGGTGGGGATCGTCGAGGAAGCTACCAAAGCGTTGCCAATTTGGTGGCTCTATCTTCATAAGCGAAATCTGGACAGCCTAAACACGATTGTGTTCCTGGGTTGTGTTTCGGGTTTCGCTTTCGGAATCGCCGAAGCGACTAAGTACTCGATTTCGTATGCTCTTGGGCTTTCCTACGGACGCCTTGGGTTCGGCGATTACCTGATCCTCCAGTTGGCTCGACTCATAACGTTGCCGTTGCTGCATGCGGTGTGGGCTGGTATCTTTGCTTACTTCATTGCATTGGGGTCGGTCAACCGTCACGTACAGAAAGGCTTGCTGTTGGCGGGATTGGCAACCACGGCGCTCCTGCATGGGCTTTACGACGCCTTCAGCGATTCACTGATTGGAGTCGCCATTGCGGTGCTTTCGATAGTTATCTTTGTTGCGTACTACCGTTCTGGTGAGGTGCTGCAAGGCAAGCTTACGGCGCTTCTTCAGGGGACACCAGTCAACCCTTCGGCAGGTGCCGGCAGCGATGCATGAAGGGCTTTTGTCCCAAGAGTGTAATTAGCGTTCGACGGCCCGCGACAGAATCTCCTTGGCCGCTTCGAAGGTGCCGTTGTGGTACGGAAACCGCTGGGAAAGGTCCGCTAGCTAGCTTTCCTGGGATCACTGCTCTTTGGCGTACGCGCGCACGTAGTCCACGTCAAAAGAGGCCGGCCACACCGTAGTCTCGTCCGGCGGCGCGGGCCAGGAGCCTCCGATCGCCAGGTTCACCAGGAGGTACATGGGCTGTTGGGGCACTCCCTGGTCGGAACGAAATTTCTCGACGCCATCGAAATACCAGACGATCGTTTCCGGGGTCCACTCGGCGGCGTAGGTATGAAAATCGGCGGAGAGGCCGGGCGTGGCTACTTTGCCCGACCCTTTGGAAGCGTGTCTGCCGTCCGGTCCGGTGAAATGATTGGTAAAGTACGCCACCCCGGTGTCCTGACCGAGGTTTTCGAGCACATCGATCTCCGGCGGCCAGCCCAACGGCTCGGGCAACATCCAGAACGCAGGCCACAGGCCATTGCCTTTGGGCACGCGGCAGCGGATTTCAAACCAACCGTACTTCTGAGCGAATTTCCGGTATGTGGTCATCATCCCGGAAGTGTACTGGCGCGTAGCGCCATCGTAGTCGGCGGCACGTTTTTCGGCCTTGATGTGCAGAATCCCGTCGTACACTGCGAAGGCGTCCTGCACGTAAGCCTGCAATTCGCGATTGCGCACCCTACCCCACGGGTCCTGGGGATTCCACTTGGAGAGGTCCAGTCTGGCGCCGTTAAACTCGTCTTGAAACGTGAGTTTCCATCCGGCTTTTTGCTGGGCCAGGCAAGACACAGCGGATATCAGCCCGGCCAGCGTCACGAGCAGTCTCATGGTTTTCCTGGAAACGGCTCCATTCTAGCAGCATTCGGAGAAACGTCTCGGTCCTTCGTGTCATTCGGGCTCGCCCACACTCAAAATCCACTACGCCTCCCTAAAGTTCAAAAGGGCCTGCGTGCCACCGGATGGATCCTGCGCTCACTTGGCCAAGAAGCCGTTTCGGAGATGTGATTCCCTCCGGCCGTTGATTCGCTGTACATGGTTGACGGCCCACTCGGAAACTAGTGCCACTGGGCAGATAAACGCCGGTCACGGCAGTCGCGGAACCGGCGCGGCGCCTCGGAACTTCGGGAAAAACATGGCTGTCAACGCTCCCAAGGATGGGGCGCGACAGGGCGGAGCTTTTCTTCTGGCTCCTTGCGCGTGCTGCCCCGTGCTGCCCAGCCGCCCGTAACTCTATGAAACCTTGGCGGCGCTAACGGGAATCGAACCCGTATTTAAGCCTTGAGAGGGCTCCGTCCTAACCGTTAGACGATAGCGCCACGGCGTGAGCTTTCATTCTAGCAAAAAGGCGCTCGGCCACGCCCGCCTGGCCCCGGCGTGATAATAGAAATGCATGCGGCGGCTCTTCATCCTTTGTCTCTTCCCTTGCCTGCTGGCGGCCGAAGACCATTGGGTGAAGTTCGCCTCGGGGCCGTTCGAAGTGCTCACCGACGCGGGTGCGCGCGCCGGACGCGAGACCATGGTGCGGTTCCAAGAGTTCCGCCACGCGCTGGGCGAGATCGTCGGCGAGCCGGACCTCCGGACACCGGTGCCGGTGCGCATCCTGGTTTTCCGCAGTGCCCAAGGCTGGGCCTCGCCCGCGCCCCTGGCCGAAGGCCGCGACTGCTACGCCATCGTGCTGGCGGAAAAGAGCGCGGTCCCGCCGGCGGTCTATAGCCAGCTGACGCGGCTGTTTCTGAAATTCAACACCGCCCGGATGCCGCCGGCCTTCGAGCACGGGCTGGCCGAGTTCTTCACCACTTTCGAGGTGAGCGGCATTCACATCACCGTCGGCGCGTCCCCGCCGCAACCCGACCTCGATTGGGCGCGCGTCGATCTGCTGGTGGTGGACCCGGAATACTCCGGCAAGCTGCGCGTGCTGCTCTACAACCTGCGCAAGGGCGTCGACCAGGACCCCGCCTACCGCAATGCGTTCGGCAAATCTGCGGCCGAGGTCGAAGCGCAGGCCAAGCGCCATTTCGCCGAAGGGCACTTTCAGACCACCTCGCTTTCCAGCCGGCCCATGACGGAGCGCGATTTCCCGGAAAAGCCCATCTCCGGCGCGGATGCGCGCCTGGCGCGCGCGGACCTGCTGGCGGGGAGCCAATCGGCGGCCGAGTACCAGAGCCTGCTCCGCGATGGCGTCAAGGTAGCGGAAGCCGAGGAAGGGCTCGGCCTGCTGGCGCTCGCCGGCCATCGCCACGACGAGGCACGCCGCCATTTCGCGGCTTGCGTGGAAGCGGGCAGCGCCAGCGCGCGCTGCTACATCGAATACGCCAAACTCGAGCCGGACGACGCCAAGGCCATCGAGGCGCTGCTGCGCGCCGCTGGCATCAATCCCAAGCTGGATGAGCCGTTCGCCCTGATGGCCCGGCGCGATACCGACCCGCAACAACGCCTGGCGCACTGGAAAGCGGCGGCCGAGCGCAACCCGCGCGACCCATCCTACTGGCAGGCCCTGGCGGAGTGCTACCTCGCCGAGCACAACTTCGCGGAAGCCGCCAAGGCGTGGAAAGAAGGGGAGCAGGCCGCCACCGACCCGGCCCAACGCGAGCACATGCATCAGGCCCGCATGGCCATCGAGCAGCAGCGCCTGGATTACGAAGAGGCCGAAAGGAAGAGGCGCGCCGAGGAGGAAGCGCGCGCTATCGACAAGCTGAAAACCCAGGCGCGCGCCGAATTGCACGCCATCGAAAACAAGTACAACGACGGCGCCCCCAAGCCCAGCGATAAGGCCGTGCCCTGGTGGGACGGCCCCAACCCCGCAGGCAGGCTGACCGGCACTCTCAAGCAGGTGGATTGCCTCGGCTCGCAGGCGCGGCTGGTCGTCGAGGGCGATGGCCACCAGACCGTCAAGCTCCTGGTCACCGACCCGCGCAAGGTCGCGATCATGGGCCGCGGCGAGCTGACGCTGGGCTGCGGAGCGCAGAAGCCGCGGCGCGTGGCCATTGAATATTTCCCCAAGCCCAACGCCCAGTTCGGTACCGCGGGCGAGGTGGCCACCATCGAGTTTCAGTGACACCGACCCCCGACGCCGCGCGCTTCCGCTGGCTGGTGCTGGCGGTATTCGTGCTCTCCTCCGCCATCAACTACCTGGACCGGCAGTCGCTCGCCACGCTGGCGCCGCTGGTCCGCGCCGAATTTCATCTTTCCAATGCGCAATACGGCCTGATTCTCACGGCCTTCTCCGTCGCCTACATGGCCAGCGCGCCTTTCGCCGGCATGTTGATCGATGGCATCGGCCTCAACTGCGCCATCAGTTTGGCGGTGGGGCTATGGTCGTGCGCCGGCATTGCGACCGGCTTCACGCGCGGCCTGGGTGGATTGGTGGGCTGCCGCGCGGTCCTGGGCGTGGCGGAGGCGGCCGGCATTCCAGCGGCGGGCAAGGCGATCCATCAATACTTGCGGCCCGCCGAGCGCGCCCTGGGCAACGCTGTGAACCAGGCGGGCGTGAGCCTCGGGCTGATCCTGGCGCCGCCCATCGCCACCTGGCTGGCGGTGCGCGGCGGCTGGCGCCAGGCGTTCGTGGTCACCGGAGCGCTCGGCTTGGCGTGGATTCCGCTATGGAATTGGGCCGCGCGCCGCGCAACGCCTCCCGCCCCGGCTGAGACCGCTCGGAAAACCTGTCCCACCCTGCTGCGCGATCGCCGCTTGTGGGCCTTCGTGGCGGCCAACGCGCTGAGCATGATTGGCTACTCTCTGTGGACCAACTGGACCACCCTGTACCTGGTGGAGGTGCATGGCCTGACGCTGGTCCAAGCCGCGTGGTACGCGTGGATTCCGCCGTTATTCGCCATGCTCGGCGGCTTCGCCGGCGGATGGCTGTCGCTGCGCCTCATCGAGCGCGGCGCCGCGCCCGCCGCGGCGCGCTTCCGTGTGTGCCTGGTGGCGTCGGTCGTGGCGCTGGCGACCGCCGCCATTCCGGCCGCGCCCACACCAGCCTGGGCCTCCGCCGGAATTTCTCTGAGCATCTTCGCGGTGGCGGCATTCAGCGTGAACATGTACACTCTTCCTCTGGATGCCTTCGGCGGCGCGCGCGCGGCCTTCGCTGTATCGATTCTGGTGGCGTCTTACGGCGGTGTGCAGGCTCTGATTTCGCCGGCGTTCGGAAAGGTGATCGATCTATACGGTTACGCGCCGCTCGCCATCGTGGCCGCACTGGCGCCGCTGGCCGCCTGCGCGGTCTTATGGGGCACGAGGTCCGTGGAATGAAGCACTGGCCCGGCCTTGGTTCTTGGACTCCACGCGGACTCCGCTTCCTGGTTGACGTATGCACATAACGTGCGTACACTAAAGTCGTGGGTTTCGAGTGGGACGAAGAGAGCAAAGCTGGAATCAACTTCCGCAAGCACGGTGTCCGGATGCCCGAGGCGATTCCGGTTTTTGATGATCCTCACGCGATCACGATCGCGGATGATGAATCCGATCCGGGGGAGCGGCGATTCGTCACGCTGGGTATAGGTGCGACGGGCCGTTTGCTCGCGGTTGTCTACACATGGCGTGGGGAGAGCGTTCGGATTATTTCCGTTCGTCCTGCCGAAGCCCACGAGCGCGAGGAGTACGAGGCAGAACGATGAAAGATCGATACGATTTCAGCAAGGGCAAGCGGGGCAAAGTTCTTCCACCGGAGCCGGAGCCCGAGGGTAAGACCCGGATCACGATCCGGCTCGACCAGGATATTGTGGATCGCTTCTTTCGAATGGCTGAAGAATCCGGTGGCGAGTCCGGCTATCAGACCCTGATCAACGCAGCGCTTCGGGAATACCTCGACGGGAAGGCGCCAAGGTTCGAAGATGCGCTGCGCCGCATCATCCGTGAGGAACTGAGCTCGAGCGCAGCTTGAATTGAAGATTCCTCTGGGTGGCGGCCAGGGACGGAATCGAACCGCCCCCGGTCTTTTCTGCGCTGCCCTCCACTTCCGCCGCCGTGTTAGCCTCCAATATTGGGCATTTTCCAGACAAGCCGTTTCCGGGTAGAGCTCAAGTGTCCCTGTTACGTCAACATCTGAAGCAGTGGATCTTCCGCTTGCTGGGCAAGGACCCGGAAGCGGTCATCGTCACCTTCTCGACCGGCGATCCCGACCTGTGCCGGCGCATGGCCGCAGAAATCCGCGAGCTGGTTCCCGACCGGCGCCACTTCCTCGCAACGGAAGAGAATTGGCCGGAGATGCGCCTCGAGCTCAAGCGCTACCGAATCGGCCTCGCCCCGGTGATGCTGACGCGCCAGCCCAACGCCTTACGCCGCGCGGCGTATAAGCTGGCGCCGCGCAAGATCCTGGCTTACAACTCGCGGCTCGAACGTCATCACCTGCGGTTCAACCTGGTCTCGTTCCTGTTCTGGCGCGGCGTGCCGCTCGACCGCATTTATCTGCGCCCCTGGTGGTGGCCGTGGTCCAAGCGCGAGCGCACCCAGGTCACTAAGGGTTATCGCGCCATGGAAGGCCGCGCCACCTCGCCCGAGCGCCGCCGCGTGGCCGTGCTCTCTCCCTATTTTCCCTACCCGCTCGCGCACGGCGGCGCGGTGCGCATCTACAACCTGCTGCGCGAGATGGCGCGCGAGTTCGACGTCGAGCTGCTGTCGTTCTTCGACACCGAAGACGAGCCCGACACCGCGCCGCTGCTGGAATTCTGCGCGCGCCTGGCGCTGGTGAGAAAGCCGCGCTACCGCGAGCCGCGCTGGTCCACGCTGCTGCCGCCCGAGGTGCACGAGTTCCACTCGCCGGGCATGCGGTGGGCTCTGGCGGAAGAGCGCCGCGCATTCGGTTTCGAGCTGGTGCAGGTGGAGTACACGCAACTGGCGCGGTATGGCGGCGACATTCTGGTGGAGCACGACGTCACCTTCGACCTGTTCCGCCAGGTGGCGCGGCGCGAGCATACACTGGCGGCCTGGTGGGATTGGTTCCGCTGGCGCCGTTTCGAAACCCGCCAGGCCCGCCGCTACCGCCGCGTGGTGGTGATGTCGCCGAAAGACGCGGAGCTGCTCGGGCCGGCCGCGCCCACCGCGGTGGTCCCCAACGGCGTGGACCTCGAGCGCTTCCGCCCCCAGCCCGAACAGCCCGGCGAGCGCCTTCTCTTCATCGGATCGTTCCGCCATTCTCCCAACGTGGAAGCCTACCGCTTCTTCACCGTCGAGGTCTGGCCGCTGCTGCGCGAAAAATTTCCGCGCATGACCCTGACGGTGGTGTGCGGCCCCGATCATCTGACTTA
This sequence comes from Bryobacteraceae bacterium, assembly GCA_049516835.1. GTDB lineage: Bacteria > Acidobacteriota > Terriglobia > Bryobacterales > Bryobacteraceae > Fen-178. Next base: position 31,275 of record JBEKSR010000013.1, read on the forward strand.
CTGGCGCGCGTTCGCCGATTCTCCCGAGCCGCGCCCGGAAGAGCGCATTCGCATGTTGGGTTTCATCGAGGACGTGCGCCCGCTCTACGTGGAAGCCAACCTCGTCATTGTGCCCACCACAGTCTCGGCCGGCACCAACGTGAAGGTCCTGGAAGCCATGGCCATCGGGCGCGCGGTGGTTTCCACCACCTCGGGATGCGCCGGCCTGGGCTTGCTCCACGGCCATAGCGTATGGGTGGCCGATACGCCCGAGGCCTTCGCGGCCGGCGTGGCCACGTTGATTGCCGACCCCGAGCGCAGGCAGCAACTGGCGCTCGCAGCCTATGGCCACGCTGTCCGCAATTTCGACTGGGCGGCCGTCGGCGAAAAGCAGCGGGAGTTGGTTCGGGAGATGCTTTCCGCCACTCACCGGTGACCAGCCGCTGTTCGCCGAAAAACTGAGGCGTCTTTCCATCTCGCGCCGTACTCTGAGGTCATGCAACCAACTAACAATCAATCGAACAGCGGCTGGGAGAACGGTCACCGCCTGATACCCGCGGTCATCTTGATCGGCATCGGCGTGCTGTTCCTGCTCAACAACCTGAACGTCTTCTATTTTGTGGAATGGGCCCGCTACTGGCCCGTGATTCTGATCGCCATCGGGCTGGTCAAGCTGGTGGATGCCAACACGCCCGCCGGCCACGTCGCGGGGGCGATATTCGTAGGCCTGGGCGCCATCCTTCTCGGCCAGACCCTGGGGTACCTGAGCGTGCGCATGCACGATCTATGGCCGCTCTTCCTGATCGGCGCCGGCCTCCTGATGCTGTTCCAACGCAACTCGTGGCACCGCGTCCGTCCGGGCCTGTACGTCCATGGGAGGATGCGGGAAGCGTCCGTGTTCGGCGGAGGCAAGCGCCAGATCAACACGCAGGATTTCACCGGCGGCCATATCGATGCCGTATTCAGCGGCTACCAGATCGATCTCCGCGGGGCTATTATGACGGGTGATTCCGCCACCCTCAAGATCTCCGCCGTGTTTAGCGGCGTCGAAATCCGCGTTCCGGAGACCTGGAGCGTCGTCATCGATGGCCACGGTGCCTTCGGCGCCTTTGTCGATAACACCACCCAGCCGAATCCGCAGACCCCCGGCCTGAAGCGGCTGTTCGTGAAAGGCGGGGCGGTCTTTGGCGGCGTCGAAGTGAGGAACTGATCCGCCATGCACCCGATTCTGGCATCGCGCCGGCGGCTGCTGACGTACCTGTTGGCGTGGATTCCCATCCTGGCGCTGCTGGTCTACGTCGCCTGGGCCTCCGGCGGGGTGTCCTGGCAGGACGCGGCGGCGGTGCTGGCGCCCGCCTGCCTGGTCTACGCATTTGCCTGCCTGTCGCCCTGGTATATCTGCCAGACCCAGCCGTTGCGCCTCTCCGGCTTGTCCTATCTTCTGGCGACCTGGGGCGCCGCCGCTCTGGCGGTTAGTTTGTTGTTGCTGGGGAGCGCCTGGCTGGCGGCCTACTTGCTCGAGCGGCCCGCGCCGCAGCCGGCCCCCCTATTCGGCATGGGCGTGCTGCTCTACCTGCTCTCCGCCGGACTGCATTACGCCGCGCTGGCGGCTGAGGCGTCCCGCGCCGCCGAGCGCCACGCCGCCGAAGCCCGCACGCTGGCCCGCGAAGCCGAGCTGCAAGCTCTCCGCGCGCAGATCAACCCGCACTTTCTGTTCAACAGCCTGCACTCCATCGCCGCTTTGAGCACCATCGACGGCGCGCGCGCCCGGGAAATGTGCGTGCGCCTCTCCGGCTTCCTTCGCGGCAGCCTGGGGCTGGCCGGCCGCGAAAGTATTCCGCTTCGCGAGGAGCTGGCGCTGGCCCGCGGCTACCTCGAAGTCGAGCACGTGCGCTTCGGCCAGCGTCTCCGCGTCGAGGAGGAAATCGAGCCGGCCTGTGAAGACTGCGCGGTTCCCGCCCTGCTGCTGCAGCCGCTGGTCGAGAATGCCGTCAAGCATGGCATCGCCGGCCTGGTGGAGGGCGGTTCCATACGGCTCGCCGCGCGCCGCTCCGGCGCATCGGTTTCCATCACCGTGGAAAACGCCTTCGACCCCGAAACGCCCGCCCCGCACAAGATGGGAATGGGTCTCGCCCACGTCCGCCGCCGGCTCCAGGTGCGCTACGGAGAGGACGCGACCTTCCAGGCCGGCCCTTCGGACGGCGTCTACCGCGTGGTGTTGCGGCTGCCTTGCGAATCTCCCATGGCTTCCAGCAGCCGCGCGTAGCCCGAGCGGCTCACCGGCAGTCGCGTGCCGTCGGTGAGAATCGCCACGCGGCTCTCCTTCGCGTACGGCTCAATGCGCGCCACGCGCTCCAGGTTGACAATCGCGGAGCGGTGTATGCGCACGAACCGCGCCGGGTCGAGCAGGGCCTCGAGGCTGCCGATGGTCTGCTGCTTCAGGTAGCTCTTGCCGCCGCTGTGGAGCGCCACGTAGTCGTCCTGCGCCTCCGCGTAATCCAGTTTTTCCAGGGGGATCACGTGGACCCGTGTGCCGTCCCGCACCGCCAGGCGTTGGGGCCGCTCGTCGGGCGCGCGCGCTTCCCGCGCCAGCTCCGGCGTGGGATGCCGCTCTCCCAACCGCGCCTTGGCGCGCTCCAGCGCCCGCTCGAAGCGCTCGGCGCTGAAAGGTTTCAGAAGGTAATCCACCGCGTGGGCGTCGAACGCGCGCATGGCGTACTGGTCGTAGGCCGTCACAAAAATCACTGCCGGGGTGCCCTCTGGGCCCCGCGGCTCGATCAGCTCCAACACCTCGAAACCGTCCAGTTTGGGCATCTGGACGTCGAGAAACACCAGGTCCGGCGTGGCCTCGGTAATGGCCTTCACCGCCTCGAACCCGTTGGCGCACTCGGCCACGATCTCGATTTCCGGGTGCGCCGCCAGCATTTCCCGCAGAAACCCGCGCGCCAGTTCTTCATCGTCGACAATTACCGCCCGCAATGTCACCTCAATCACCAAGCGCCCTGTGGCGCAGGCACTCGTGCCCAATGCCGAAACTTGTGGGGCAGGCTTTTCAGCCTGCGGACCCGCTTTCCAGCGGGTCCAGCCGGCCGGAAGGCCGGCTTGCGGGCAGGATTGCCCGCCCCAACTAAGTGGCATTGGGCCCGGCAGAGTGAGACTCTGCGCCACGTGTGCATCTGCGCAATCAGCGCTGTTTGTGCCACAATCTGTTCAGGTGGTCGAGAGGCCATCGTAGTTTATCCGCTACGCTCGTAGGCGAGCACGATACGGGCCCACGGGGTTCTACCCTCTGGGCCTTTACTATTATGCCTACCAAAATCTGCGCCATGCTCGATGGCGGCTGCACGGCGAGTTGCAGGGAGGACACGTGAAAATATGCCTGGACGCTTGCTGCCTGAATCGCTTGACGGATGACCAAGACCAGCAACGTATAGCGGAGGGAGCCGAAGCCGTGGAGCAGATCTTGCGGCTCCTCCGCACAAGTACGATTGAGTGGCTGTCCAGTACCGTGTTAGAGGCCGAAACGGGCGACAACCCGGACCCCGAGCGGAGGCGCGAAGTCCAGGTGCTCTTGTTGCTGGCGAGGAATACAATCCCGCTGGACGGCCAGATCATCGAGCGCGCAAAAGGACTCGAAGCCGTTGGTTACGGCGCCTTCGATGCGCTGCATTTGAGCAGCGCCGAAGCCGGTGAAGCCAACGTCCTTCTAACCACCGGCGATCGATTCATTAAGAGGGCCGCGCGCCGTGTTGGCTCGCCGCACGTTCGGGTTGTGAACCCGGTAGAATGGTTACGGGAGCAGGAAGTATGACGCCCGTCGAACACATGACCGATGAGCAGTTCGAGCGCTATGCCCTTGAAGTGCTGCAACGCGAGATCGGTCCGGACGGGTTGGCCCGCTTCCTTCGGTTGAACCGGTCTGGCAAGGGCGATTACACCCGAGACCGATTGCAGTGGCAGAAGAATCTTAGCGTTGCCGAGATCGTGGCTTCTCTGAACCGCCCAGCCAGCCATTAGGATAGCCTCCTGGTCTGCGCGGCTGAAGCGTCACCGGTACCGATACAGCTTCACCCTCTGGATGCGGCCATTGCGGCTCGGGCCGCCGCCGATCCGCAAGAATTTCCCCTGGCCGTTCTCGTCCCCGTTCAGCCTGCGTCCCGGAACCCAGCGGCCGTCCACGTACGTGCCTTCGTCGATGGAGAGGATGCCGGCCGTCGGCGCCCCCGGCGTGTTCGGAGAAAATGTGACGCTCACCGGTCCGCTGCCCGCCACCAGGTACTCATCCGGCCCCAGGGCGATGAAGAGAGCGCCGCTACGTTCCGGGGACACTGGCGCGGGCGGAGGCGCGGGGGCCGGCGCCGGCGGTCTCCTGTTCCGCGGGTAGCTCACTTCCAGGACGTAGTCGCCCAGCGCGATCTTCTGCGGCGCCTCGCCCTCCACTACCACCACGCCGGCCATCTTGCCTTTGCCCTGGTTCTCCAGAATCACCGGGGCGAGTTGCGTGAGCGTGGCATAGCTCCGCGCTATCGGCAGGTCCGCCGGCTCCGTGGCCGTAGGCGAGGGCGGCGCGAGGCCCAGCTCATCGATCGCAAACGGCGTGAAACCCATGGCGTCGTGCTGCCCCACGGCGTAGAAGACGTGGTAGGCGCCCGTGGCGCCATCCGTCTCGGGGATGAACAGCGGGTCGTCCGGAGCGTAGGATTCCCGGTACCAGTTGACCCAGACGGGGAGATTCGGAGAGTAAAGGTCCGGCGAGCGGATGTCGATCGCCGGCGCGCCCACTTTCCAGATGTTTCCCACTTGCGGCTCGGGGCCGCCGCTGGGGTACGTCCCGGGCCCACGGTCCGGCGCCGGCATCGAGCACCAGGTGTTCACGTACATGGGCAGCGGGTATTCGGCCTTGCCCGCCGCCGCCACCCGGCCCACGTAGCTCGCATAGTTCCACGCCATGAAGATCTCATCCGTGTATGCGGCTTTGCCGAAAACCTGTTCCCAGGTCCCGGATGTCTTGGAACCGGCCGCCTCCCACGCCTTGCGAAGCTGCGGATGCAGTTGGTCCTTGTGGCTGCCGATATAATCCAGCAGCTCTTTTGGCACGGGTCCCTCGAAAGCCTTGTTGGCCACCTCGCACCTGTCCCGCGAGTCGCCCAGGACGCCCACTTCGTTCTCCACCTGGATCATGACGACGGTGTGATAGGTGTCCACTTCCTTGATGTGCCGCATGAGGGCGGCAAAAGCGCGCGCGTCCGCATCGCGGTTCGCCGCGCTCAATGTGGAGAGGGTTTCGATGCCTTTGCCCTCCTTGTCCTGGACCCGTGGGAACCGCGCCTGATTGGTCTTCACCCAGGCCGGAATGTAGCTGGACACCCCGTTCTTCCAGCTTCCGAACCATAGAAAAACGAGCCGCAGATTGTAGGTGTGTGCGTCCCGGATCTGGCTGTCCACCAGCGAGAAGTCGAATTTGCCTTCTTGCGGTTCGATCAGCTCCCAATGGACGGCGCTCAGGACGGTGTTGAGGTGCATGGCCACCAGCCGGGGCCAGATCGGCTTCAGAAACTCGGAACTGGAGGAACTGGAGTTGCGCAGTTCTCCCGCCAACATCAGAAACGGCTTGCCGTCGACCATCAACTGGGTGGCGGTGCCCTGCTTCTGAAGATGGGGAATGGCCGGGGAGGTGCCGCTGGTGCTTTGAGCGCCCGCTGACAGCGCAGCGAGCAAGAGTATGCCTATCGAGCCATGGAAGGATCGCATGTGAATACTAGTCGCCTCCCAAACAGTATATCCCCCGCCGCAATTAGGGGCCAGACACCCGCGTCCCAACGCGCGGAGGTGCGGGGTGCCCTTTGGGCCCGGCCCTGCGCCGCGCGGACGCGGGTGTCTGGCCCCGAATTTGCGCCCCGCCGCCCGCCCCGATTTGTGCGAGAATGGAAAAATAATTGAGTTTGTGCAGGACCACCCCCGGGGTAGGCGGTCGGAAAGGCGTGTTGTGAGCGACGAAACCGAGACGCCGTTTGACAGTATCGAGGGTTCTCACGAGTATGTGGCTATGCTCGCCGAAGCCCTGAACGAAGCCCGGCGCGACGTGGAGGCCGAAATTGCGGCCGCGGAGCGCGAAGGCGCCAGCCGCCGCAAGGAGGCGCTGCTCCTGGTGTCCTATAATCTGGCCAAGCTGAATCTCCACATCACATCGAGCCGCAGGATCTTGAACGATCTGCGTTCGCTCCGTCGATTGCTGCTGGCGGAACGCGGTCTGCCCGCTGAAGACCGGAAGGTCGAAAACGAAAAGGGGATCGCCGCCGCCGAAGGCGCGTAGGGGCCGGGCATGCGATACGCGTGCGACGTGCCCGGTCCCTGCCGATCCCGCTCTGGCAAAAGCCGGGCTCGCTCTGCCGGCGCAGCCGTGAAAGCGCAGAATCTGCCATCGCGAATGCAAAGTCCGCACGTTCCGCCATTCCACTGGTGACGATTCGCCGGCGCTTGGAATCGGCCATCCGATTGCATGCTTGTCGAGATTGCGGTGCTTTCGGCCATCCCGAAGAGACATGTCCGATCCATCCGCTTGCAGCCGGCCCGGCTCGCCATGCCGCTTTCTGGGAGTTCATCTCCGGCTGAGGCGGGCGGGGCAACTGAGCGGGATCGTTAGCCGCACATGAGAGGCCGACGACCCCCGCCGATAAGACAGGAGGCAAACAAAATGAGCGCGATTAAGACGAAAGACGGAACCCGGATCTATTACAAGGACTGGGGCACAGGACAGCCTGTCGTGTTCAGCCACGGCTGGCCCCTCAGTGCGGATAGCTGGGAAGCTCAGATGATGTTCCTGGCCTCCAACGGCTATCGCTCGATTGCTCATGACCGTCGCGGCCATGGCCGGTCGAGCCAGCCCTGGAATGGCAACGAGATGGACACCTATGCCGACGACCTCTCGGAGCTCATCCAAACGCTCGATCTGAAAAGCGCCGTCCTGATCGGCTTCTCCGCGGGCGGCGGCGAGGTTGCCCGCTACATCGGCCGCCACGGCACGAAACGCCTGGCCAAGGCCGCACTGATATCCGCCGTCCCGCCGCTGATGCTGAAAACGGCGGCCAATCCCGCCGGCTTGCCGATTGAGGTGTTCGACGGGATCCGCCGCGGCTCCCTCGCCGACCGCTCGCAGCTCTACAAGGATCTCGCCAGCGGCCCGTTTTTCGGGGCCAACAGGTCCGGCGCCAAGGTCTCGCAGGGCATGATGGACTCGTTCTGGCTCCAGGGGATGCAGGCCGGTCACAAGAACACCTTCGACTGCATCAAGGCGTTCTCCGAAACGGATTTCACCGAAGACCTCAAGAAGTTCGACGTGCCGACGCTGGTCCTTCACGGCGACGACGACCAGATCGTGCCGATCGGCGCCGCGGCTCTCCGCTCATCGAAGTTGATCAAGCACGCGACCCTAAAAATCTATGCGGGCGCACCCCACGGCCTCGCGTACACGCACAAAGACCAGCTCAACGCCGATCTGCTGGCATTCCTTAAGACCTGAGGCCGCTTGGCCGGCGCCGGCTGGCTGGTGGCGCCGCGAGTGAGGACCGTGCCGGCCGGCGGTCCAACAAGCCCTTGCAATCGGCCGGCCGCAAGCGGCGCGCCGCTGAAGGGTAGTGTTGGGCGGAAGCCCGAAAAGAAGTACGAAAGGAGAATGAACATGCCAGCGTTCGGAACGCCCTTTTCAGGGTTATCAAACGACAGGAAACTCACGGATAAGGAGCTCGTCAGAGCAATTCGCTTCATGGTGGCCGCAGAATACGAAGCTACTCAGTTGTACATGCAGCTTGCCGAATCAACCGACAACCAGCTCGCCGTGGAAGTGCTCAAGGACATAGCGGACGAGGAACGTGTACATGCTGGAGAGTTTCTGAGATTGCTCCGCGAGCTTGCGCCCGATGAGGAAAAGTTTTATGCCCAAGGGGCAAAAGAAGTAGAAGAAGAAATCGGGAAAACGAAGTAAAGGGGTCAGCCCATCGCGCCACATGCGCGCAGTAACAGAACACAACAGGAAGGAGAAAGAACATGAATCCGGATGTCGAGAAGTCTGCAACCGATCCGGCTGCGTCCGGCGGATCACCCGCGTTCACGCTGCCGGCGCTGCCCTACGCCCAGGACGCTCTGGAGCCCTACGTATCGGCTCGGACGATGGGCTTCCACTACTCCAAGCATCATCAGGCCTACGTGGACAACCTGAACAAGCTGGTCGTCGGCACGCCGTGGGCGGCAGGACGGCCGTTGAAGAGGGTTGTCGTGGAGAGCGCAGGCATGGCGGACCAGGCAGCCGTCTTCAACAACGCGGCGCAGGCATGGAACCATGCCTTCTTCTGGAGGAGCATGAAGCCGGGCGGCGGAGGCTTGCCGGCCGGCCGGCTGATGGACCTGATTGGGAAGTCCTTCGGCGGCTTCGATGAGTTCAAGAATGCTTTCCTGGCCGCGGCGGTCGCGCAGTTCGGCAGCGGGTGGGTCTGGCTTGTACAGGAGCACGACGCGTTGAAGATTGTCAAGACGTCCAACGCGGACACGCCGATGGCGCATGGCCAAGCCGCGCTCGTGACGTGCGACGTCTGGGAGCACGCCTACTATCTCGACTACCAGAACCGCCGCAAAGACTTCGTGCAGGCCTTCCTGGACCATCTGGTGAACTGGGAATTCGCGGCGTCGCACCTGAAGTGACGTGCCTGGCTGATACGGCCGTGAAGGTGCGTGCAGAATCTGTCATGGCGAGTGCAAATTCCGCACTGGGAGGCCGGTCGTCAAAGCGGTGTCAAACGACTCTGGCGCTGACGTATCCGCTCCGGAAGAGATTGGCCCGCCTCGTGCACATAAGAGGTGAATTGTCTACGCTTCCACAGGAGGAAACGCGATGCACGAGGAACACCGGAAAGCCGCCGAACTGCACGAACTGGCGGCACAGGCCCATCGTACTGCTGCCGAACATAACGAAAAAGGGGACGGCGTAGCCGGAAGCTGGCATGCGGAACGAGCGCTGGAGTACTCGGATCACGCTTACAAGCTGGCCAGGGAAGCCCACACCAAGTCGGGAAAGATAGGGACTTTCTAATGTCTACTCGCTATAACCACGGATCGCACTACGAAAATCATCAACGCGCCGCCGAGCTGCACGATAGTGCCGCCCACGCTCATCGCAGCGCCGCGGAAGCCCATGAGAAGCAAGATCACCAGACCGGGCAAGAGCGCTCCAGGCAAGCTCTCGAGTACTCCCAAAAAGCTCACCAGCATTCCGAGCAGGCGCACCGGGCCGCTGTGAATGAACACGGCATCGCCATCTTTGGGCACGAGGACATCGCCGCGCTGGCTTATGCGCTGTGGCAAGCCAGAGGCTGTCCGGAGGGATCTCCGGAAGAAGACTGGTTCCAGGCCGCGCAAGAATTGCGGGCGCGCGGAGAAAGTCTCCCGAAGGAATTGCACGCCCGAGAGGATCGGAATCCATGAAACGCTCCAATTTGTCGTTCTTCCCCATGCAGGCCGTTTTCTGTGCCGCGCTGCTACTGGTCCCGACGGGCCAGCTACTGCTTGCCCAACAGCCTCCGGAACTTCCCCCTCCCAACCAGGCGCTGACGCCCGATCAACTCGACGATTTGGTGGCGCCCGTGGCACTCTACCCGGATCCGCTGGTAAGCCAGATCCTGGTGGCGTCCACCTATCCGCTCGAACTCGTTCAAGCCTTACAGTGGCTCCAGCGAAACCCGGGCATCACGGGCGCCGCTCTGACCCAAGCGGCGGAGCAGCAAAACTGGGACCCGAGCATACAGGCCTTAGTGGTTTTTCCGGACCTCGTCAAACGGTTGAACCAGGACATCACGTGGACCACAAATCTTGGGAACGCGTTTCTGAATCAGCAGGCCGACGTGATGGACGCCGTGCAGCGAATGCGGCTCAAGGCGCAGCAGGCCGGAAAACTGTCCTCGACGCCTCAGCAAACCGTGACCACCACCAACGACAACGGGCAACCCGCCATTGTGATCCAGCCCGCTAATCCGCAAGTGATCTACCTGCCCAATTACGATCCTGCCTACTTCTGGGGCCCGCCGCTTTACTATCCATACGCAAGTTGGTATTACCCTCCGTACGGAGGGGGCGCTTACTGGGGATTTGGTGTGGGCATCCCTATGGGATTCTATTTTGGCGGCGGCTGGGGCGGGTGGGGCGGCTGGGGTTGGGGTTTCGGCTGGGGCAGCCACAATATTATGATCAACAACAACTTCATTCACCGGTACAATTTCAACTCCCGCGGTATCGGCAGCCTGAATGGAACCAGCGCATGGTCCCACGATGCCTCGCATCGCCAGGGTGTGCCGTATTCGAATTCCGCTGTCTCCAACCGTTACGGAGGCAACGTGCGCCAAAATCTGCAATCGCGCGGAACTGCCTCACAGGCGCAGGTTCGAGGCGCCAGATCCCAAACCGGAGCCGAGCGAATGGGCAATCGGCAGATTGCGCCGAGCGCGCCTGCGAAGAACCGTAGCGCTTTCGGCGGTGTTCGGGAGGGCGGAGCGGCGCGGATGCAGAGCGACCACGGGTATTCGAGCCTCGGGCCCGCCCGCAGCGGCGGAAGCGCCCCGCGTGGGGGCGGAGCGCCGAGCCGGGGTGGTGGCGGCGGGGGTGGCGGCGGAAACCGCGGTGGCGGACGTCGATAGGAGAAAGAACCATGGCGAAAATCAATTCTATTGACTCGAAAAACAGCCTGACGCGGCTCGGTTGGCTCCTGGCCGCCGGCTTGGTGGTTGCGGCGCCTCTATTGCCAGCCGCCCCAAAGGACGCGCAGCGCACATTTGCGACGCCGCAAGAGGCCGTTCAGGCCACTATTGATGCGGCGGAGCACAATGACACGGCGGCCCTCCTCCAGCTTTTCGGACCGGAGGGCAAGGACATAGTCGAATCCGGCGATCCCGCCGAAGATAAGGATCTGCGCGCCGAGTTTGCGCGCTCGGCTCACGAAAAGCTCCGCATTGACGAAGACCGCTTGACGCCCGACAGGGTGACCTTTACGGTAGGGGAACAAGAGTGGCCCTTTCCGGTTCCCGTGATTCGCAGGGACGGAAAATGGCAACTGGATTCGGCCAGCGGGAGGCTCGAGATTCTCGCCCGCCGGATTGGCCGGAACGAATTGAACGCCATGGAGGTTTGCCGGGGCTACGCAGAGGCGCAATTGGAATACGCCGCAGCGCCCCGCGACGGAGATCGTGTCCTGAAATATGCGCAGAAGATCGCCGCCACGCCGGGCAAGCAGGATGGGCTGTATGCGGATGGCGTTCCCGACAGTCTGGTTTCGCGAGCTTTCGCCGGGGCCGCGGCCGCGAATCCGGCCGGGGGCAAGAAGCCGGAACCATACCATGGATACTACTTCCGTGTGCTGAAATCGCAGGGGCCGGACGCTGCCGGAGGCGCCTTCGACTATGTGGTGAACGGTAAGATGATTGGCGGCTTCGCTCTGGTCGCCTGGCCCGCGGAGTATGGCGTGTCCGGAGTGCGGACTCTTCTCATCAATCACGAGGGAGTGGTCTATGAGAAGGACCTGGGGGCCACGACGGACATCCAAGCCCGCCAGATGACGCGGTTCAATCCCGACAAATCCTGGCGGCCGGTGGTCCTCGAGTAGGCCTGCCTCGTGGGCGGCGGCATCCGATCCCGGGCCGCCGCCATGTTGGGCCGACCCGAAGGAGATTATGTCTATGTCGAGACTTACCAGCCGGGAGATTTGCCTGGCCTCCCGCCCCAGCGGGATTCCAACCGCCGCTAACTTTACGTTGGTGTGGACCGACTCGGAACCACTGAAAGATCAAGAGGTGCTGGTTCGCAACCTCTTTATGTCGGTGGACCCATACATGCGCGGCCGCATGAACGAAGGGAAGTCGTACGCGTCTCCTTTCCAATTGGGTAAACCTCTCGACGGCGGCGCAGTCGGCGATGTCATCGAGTCGCGCGCCCGGGAATTCAAGCCGGGTGATATCGTCACTTCCAACTTTGGCTGGCGGGAATACTTCGTGGCTTCGCCCAAGGACTTGCATCCGGTCAGCCGCGAGATTCAGCCGCTCTCGGTTTACCTCGGCACTCTCGGCATGACGGGCATGACCGCGTGGGTCGGGCTAAATTTGGTGGAAGTCAAAGCCGGCGACGTCATTTTCATTTCGGGAGCCGCCGGCGCCGTCGGCAATGTGGCCGGGCAACTGGCGAAATTGCGCGGGTGCCGTGTGATCGGATCGGCCGGTTCGGCGGAAAAGGTCAAGTTTCTGCGGGAAGAATGCGGATTCGATGCCGCTTTCAATTACAAGACCGGGCCGGTGCTCGAACAATTGAATCGGGAGGCGCCGGACGGAATCGATGTCTATTTCGATAATGTGGGAGGCGAAACGCTCGAAGCGGCGCTCTCGGCGTTACGGATGCACGGCCGGATCATCGCCTGTGGCGGCATCTCCGGCTACAACGAGGGAAAGCCGCGCCCTGGCCCCTGCAATCTATTCAACATCATCACGAAACGGCTCACCATGAAGGGTTTCATAGTTTCGGACTGGCTGGACCGTCGAGCCGGGTTCGAACAGGAAGTGGGCGGCTATTTCAAAGCCGGCAAGCTGAAGCACAAAGAAACGGTCGTGAAAGGAATCGACCAGGCGGTGGGCGCTTTCATCGGTCTCTTCCAAGGGCAGAACATCGGCAAGATGGTGGTGGAACTGGTTTGAGCGAAGTCGTTCTGGACATCAAATCGCTGACGCGCCGCTTCGGCGCATTTACGGCGGTCGATTCTGTGACCCTTTCGGTCGACGCCGGCGAGGTCTTCGGCTTGCTCGGCTCCAACGGAGCCGGCAAGACCACCACCATCAAGATGCTCACCACGCTGTTACCGCCCTCCTCGGGCGAGGCGCGCGTGGCCGGTTTCTCCATCGCCACCCAGGCGGTCGACGTTCGCCGCTCCATCGGTTATGTGCCGCAGGCGGTCTCCGTGGACGGTTCGCTCACTGGTTACGAGAACCTGCTCATCTTCGCCAAACTCTACGACCTGCCACGCGGCGAGCGGCAGGCGCGCATCCAGGAGGCATTGGAGTTCATGGACCTGGCTGCCGAGAGCGGGCGCCTGGTGAGCCAATACTCCGGCGGCATGGTCCGGCGCCTGGAAATCGCCCAATCCACACTGCACCGGCCGCGGGTGCTTTTCCTCGATGAGCCGACCGTCGGGCTGGACCCGATTGCGCGCGACGCCGTCTGGAAACATCTCGCCGATCTTCGGACCAACTACGGCACCACACTGTTCTTCACCACCCACTACCTGGAGGAGGCGCAGAGCCATTGCGATCGCATCGCGATCATGCACCTGGGCAAACTGGATGCGCTGGGCACCTGCACGGAACTTGAGGCCTCGCTCGGCGGCGGCAGCCACACGCTGGACGAGGTCTTCGTCCACTATGCCGGCAGCGCCCTCGATTCGGGCGGCAACTTCCACGACGTATCCGCCGAACGCGCGACGGCCCAGCGCCTTGGCTAGCCCCAACCCTATGACTGCCACTTTCATCCACCCTTTCACCGGCTTCATCGAGAAGACGTTCGTCGTCACCGAGTTTGAGTTGCGCAAGCTGCGTCACGATTTCACGGAACTCGTCACCCGCGCCCTCCAGCCCGCGCTGTGGCTGCTCATCTTCGGGCAAGTGTTCTCACGGAGCGGCGCGATGCACACGGGCAACGTCCCCTATCTGGACTTCATCGCTCCCGGCATCCTGGCGCAAAGCGTTCTCTTCGTGGCCATATTTTACGGCATCAACGTCATTTGGGAGCGCGACCTCGGCATTGTGCAGAAATTCCTCGCCAGCCCAACTCCGCGCGCGGCGCTGGTGCTCGGCAAGGGCTTCTCCGCCGGTACACGCACTCTGTCGCAGGCTGCCATCGTATACTGCCTCTCGCTGATTCTCGGGGTGAAGCTGAATGGGAGCCCGCTCGCGCTCCTCAACGTGCTGGTCCTCGTTGTCCTTGCCGCGACGTTGTTCTCGACGTTCTCGCTCATCATTGCCTGCATTGTGAAGACGCGCGAACGCTTCATGGGAGTCGGCCAAGTGCTCACCATGCCGCTGTTCTTTGCCAGCAACGCGATTTACCCTACCACCATCATGCCCGGCTGGCTGAAGACCCTTCCTCATCTGAATCCGTTGACCTACGTCGTCGACGCCCTGCGCACTTTCATGCTTGCCGGCAGCACCAGCGCCTTCGGTCTGAGTCGCGACTATGTGGTCATCCTCCTGACCACCGCCATCCTGGTCTTCATCGGCGCCCGATTGTATCCCCGGCTGGCAACGTAAACGGGAACTCGCGTCATTCCGCGGAAAGCGCTCTGACGGGGTCCACCTTGGCCGCGCGGCGTGCCGGCAGGTACGCAGCTACCCAGGCCACTCAGCCGGATGCTATCATTCCTGTCGCAGCCCACGTTAAGGAGATCTCATGTTCTGCCACAAGTGCGGTACCCAGATCGGTACGGATGTCCAATTCTGCCCCAACTGCGGGGAGTCTCTCGCGGCGGCTTCCAGCGCGTCCGGCGGCGCCGCTCCGCCCGTCTGGACGCCTCCCGTCGCCGTGAAGGCGCGCCCCGGCTATTGGGTGGGTCAGGGATGGCAAATGGTGAAAGCCGACATCGGCACTTTCATTCTGCTCACGATTGTCTTCGCGGTCCTCAATGGCATGGTGCCGATGATCCTGCAGGGCCCCCTGATCGCCGGCTTCCAGATCTTCTGCATGAAGAAGTTGCTGAATCGCCGGACCGATTTCGGCGACCTTTTCAAGGGCTTCAACTACTTCGTGCCCGCGCTGGTGGCATCGCTCATCATTTCGCTTTTGGTTGGCTGCGGAACGCTGTTTTGCATTATCCCGGGGTTGGTGGTGGCCGCCATGTTCAAGTTCACCTTCCTGTTCATCGTGGATAAACGCATGGACTTCTGGCCGGCCATGCAGGCCAGTCACGCGGTGGTGAAGAACGACTATTTCGGCTTCACCATGTTCCTGTTGCTGATGGTGCTGGTGGACATTCTCGGGGCTGTGTGCTGCATCGTCGGGCTGCTGGTCGCGGTGCCGGTGACGGTCGCCGCGGTCACCGTAGCCTACAAAGAGATTGTGGGCTTCGATCCACGGACCGCGGAAACGCTCTGATGGCGGCGCGCGGCATCCTCATCCGCGCCGCGGCGGCGGGCCTTCTGCTGGCCGGCCTGTGCTACTTCGCGCCGCCCGACCCGGGGTTCCGGCTCTGTGGATTCCGCTGGCTGACTGGCCGTCCGTGTCCCTTCTGCGGCGTCACCCACGCTCTGTTCGCCCTGGCGAAAGGGCATTGGGGCGAAGCCGTCCGCTTCAATGGCCTGAGTCCGCTGGCTTTGGCGATGCTCTTCGCGCTGCCCTGGAACGGCCGCATCCGGGGCCATCTCTGGACGGCCGGCCTGGCGGCCTTTGCGGTCTACGGAGTCTGCCGGGTGGTCTGGGCAAGCTAAAGCATGCCCCACCTTTGAATTCGCCCGGCGTCCGTGTTCCGGCGCGGCCAGGCGCTGGCCTGGAGGCAGTTGAAGGACCTCGGCATTTACGTCCTGGTGGGAGGCGTCACGCCTTGTCCGGCTTGGGCGTCTTGGCCGTGCTCTTGGGCAGCGGCGGCTCTTGGATGTACTCGGTGGGGAGTTCGCCGGTCAGCGCCTTCAGGAAGGTCGAAATCGAGCCGACCTCCTTTTTGCTCAGCGTCCGTGCCAACTGGTGATCGGCCATTTGGCGCACCGCCTCCTCCAGCGTGGCAATCGAGCCGTCGTGGTAGTAAGGCGCGGTTTTCTCGATGTTGCGCAAGGTGGGCACCTTGAACACCATGCGGTCGGCTTCCAGCTTGGTGACCGCGAAACGGCCCTGGTCGTTGGTGTTGTCCCAGGGCTTTGCCAAGCCCAGTTTCTGGAACATGCTGCCGCCCACATAAATGCCGTTGTGACAATTCTGGCAGCCGGCATCCAGAAACATGTTCAGCCCGGCCTTTTCCGCGTCGCTGAGCGCCGCTTGGCCGCCGCCCAGGAACTTGTCCCAGCGCGAAACCGTGACCAGCTTGCGCTCGAAGGCGCCAATGGCCTTGGCCAGGTTGTCGAAGGTCACCGGATGCTTCTCGCCCGGGAAAGCCTTCTGAAACGCCGCGACGTACTCGGGCATGGAGTTGACCACGGCCAGCGCCCTCTTCTCGTCCGGCATGGCCATTTCGACCGGGTTGAGGATGGGCCCTTTGGCCTGCTCCTCGACGGTGGGCGCGCGGCCGTCCCAGAACTGCACGAAGTGCCCCGCCGCGTTGTAGACCGTAGGCGCGTTGCGCGTGCCCTTCTGCCCTTTGTCGCCATCGGACACCGGCTGGTTGTCGACGCCGTACTTGCTCAGCTCATGGCAGGAGTTACAGGAAACGTCCTGGCCCCTGGAAAGGCGGGCATCGTAGTACAACATGCGGCCCAAGACCGCTTTCTCCTCGCTGATGGGGTTGGCGGCCGAATCCATGACGCGCGGCAGCGCTTTGAAGATTCCCAGCCTGGCGGAATCCACCTCGACGGCGGGCTTGCGGCTGGTGCAGGCCGCACCCAGCATGAGAAAAGCGCACAACAACAGTGTTGCGCGGCGGCGCATGAGTTCCTCCGTGAATGTGAGTATACTACGGCTTCGTCGCCAGAATGAGCGGCGAAGGCCCCGGCGCTTCGATGGTCCGCGGGTCTCGAAAACCGGCATCGCGCAGCCAGCCGGCGATCTCGCCAAACGACCACGTGTCGCCCTCATCGGTATTGATGAGCATGTTGACGGCGAAGAGCAGGCTCACCGGCGGGCCGGTTCGCGCATCGTCCACCAGGAACTCCGCGATGGCGATGGTTCCGCCCGGCGCCAGCGCGTTGAAGGTCTTCTCGATCAGCGCGCGGCCGCGCTTTTCGCCCTCGCTGTGCAGAATGTGGCCGAGCGTGGCGATGTCGTGCCCGCGCCCGAAATCGGCGGACGCCAGATCGCCCGCCACAAATGAGAACCGTCCGGCCACGCCGCAGCGCGCCGCCACTTTGCGGGTAACGTCCAGAACGCCGGGCCAGTCCACCGCGGTGACGGTAACCCGCGGCGACTTCTGCGCCAGCGTGATGCCCCAGACGCCGGAGCCGGCCGCCAGGTCGAGCACGCTCACGGGCTTTTTCGCCGCGGCGATCTCCAGAGCCTCCGCCAGCCTCTGCGCCGACGGATAACTCATGGGGAAGATGTCCTCCACGAAGCGGTGGAAGAACTCGGCCCCCACCTTCTCCCGGTTGACGCTGGCGGTGGGCTTGCCCGTTCGCACCACCTCGCTCAGCGCCAGCCATGCCGGCAGGAGCTGCGTGCTGGTATGCCGGATCACTCCTCCCAGAAAGCCCGGCTTGCCGCCGACCAGAAACGCCGCGCTGTCCGCCGTCAGCCCGTACCGTCCTCCGGCGTCTTTGGTCAGAAGTTCGAGACCGGCGAGGGCGTTCATGACCGCGCGCAGCCCGCGCACCGAAGCCCCCGACCGGGCGGCCACCTCCTCGACGGTCTTAGACCCTCCGTCCAACAAATCGAAAACACCGTGGTGAAGCGCGGCCTCGATCATCAACGGCGGGGCGTAACCCCACGCCAACTGCTGGATCCTCTCCGGCGTCACCGCCGCCCGACTCATGGCACCCATGTGACAGAATTCCCCTCTCTTGAGATTGAGATGCTACTGATCCGATGATGTCACGTGCCGGCAGGATTCAGGGCGCGGCTAGGCGCGGCCTTGCGTGGGTCCGTCCTGGACGGCCCGAGCCAGCTTCGTCCACTTGTTGACGGCGTAGGCAACCAATCCCTGGAGCCCGGCGCGCTCGCTGGCGTCGAGGAGGCGCCGGGAAATCATCGACACTTCTTCCACCAGCGCGTCCAGGCGAATCTGCAACTGGATGATGCCGGGCGAGGTCGGCTGGTCGGCATCGCGGGCCTGCTTCAATTGCGCGCGCAGGGTCTGAATGGCGGCGCGGATCTTGGGGCCGTTTTCAGGAATCAAAGCCAATTTCCCGCCGTCGAACTCGAGACCCTCGTCCGACACCTGGCTCGAGATCTGCCGGTAGGTTTCCGGCGAGATGCGAGCGATCTCGGAAAGACGGAAATAGGCGTCTCCGAATTCCTCGTGCTGCTGGATGAGCCTATCCGCCTGCGCACGGCCGATGCCGGCGTACTCTTTGCAGAACTCTTCCCATGTCAACTCGAGCTTTTCATACAAGCGAGTTTCCCGGACCTGCTTCAGGCACAGCGCCTGCGCGGCCGAGCATCTATTGGCGATCATGGCGAACGCCTGCTGGCGCCCCACCCAGGCGCCGGCATCAATCCATTCTCTTGGTGTTTCCATAAGCGGTCTGTTTTGCGCAGATCTGAGCGCAAGAACGGATGAGCTTTGTTCAAAACAAAAGGGTTAGCCGTCCGTTTCCGCGCAGATCTGCGCGTGAGCCTCCATCCCCTCCCATCTTGATTATTACCTGCGAGTGGGCAGAAACCGCCCTGTGTGAGGCGGCGATTTGACCGTAACCCTTGGGATTTGAACGGATTACGAAAATTGAATAAACCTGTGACCGGCGACTGCCGCTCTCTAACGTTCGCGGCTCGGTGCGAGGCCACATTCAGAGCCGCGAACGTTAGAGAGCGGTCGGTTAGCCGCTACGCTGGCGGCTCGTGGTGGTTGCCAGCGGCGGTAGACTTATTGGTGTGCCCGCCTTACTGAGAGTCCGTGGATCTGAAACGCTGGCGGTCGACGTGGAGTGTTCGAGCGACGCGCTGTGCGTCACGTTATCCGACGGGCGGGTGGTTTCCGTGCCTCTGGTGTGGTTCCCGAGACTGGCCGGCGCGTCAACGCGGGAGCAATCCGAGTGGGAGCTGATCGGAGGCGGCATCGGAATTCATTGGGAGGCAGTCGACGAAGACGTCTCCGTGGCCAGCCTCCTCCGGCCCGAGAACTTCATGAGGCTGCCTAACAAGGCGCTGCAGCCGACGGCGCGAGAGAAGCGGGCCGCGGCTGGACGCCGGAGCCGTTAGGCTGTCGGGTTGGCTCACGCCGCTCGTCATGAATGCGACAACGCGAGACAGAGCGTGATCGATGAGGAAGACAACGAGAGTTATGGGCGGGCTGGGTATCCTGGATCTTATAGAGTTGATTTTCGAGGTTCGAGACGCCGAAGAGGGTGGCTATTGCGCAAGGGTGCCGGGCATGCGATTTTCACCGACGCTGAGACTTAGGAAGAACTACGCGCCAACGTGCGCGAAGCTGCCGCCCTCCATTTCGAGGACGGCCCCGTGCAGCCGCGGCTCGTCCAATTGCACTACGTCAAGGACGAATTGATTCCGAGGCTGCATGAAGCTGGCCTGAGACGTGTAGGCGGATCGTCTGGTCCATGTTCTGGAAAGTCTCGGCTACCTGGTCCTTCGACTTGAGGAATAGAATGGAACGAGGTGCAACGCAAGGATTTGCTGCCGAGGCCCCGCTGGTGAGAGTTCCGTCTTAGGCCGACCGGGGCCGGTTTTATGCAGGTCAGCCTAAACAAGAGTTGGGCAGACGGGTCGTAATCGACCAGGAGTGATTGCAGATGAAGATGACGGCCGAACGCCGGGCGCTCGACAAGATCTTTCGACGCCGCGATCGCTACGAAATCCCGGACTGGCAGAGGGCGGAGGTCTGGGACGACGCCAAGAAGCAGCGGCTAATCGACTCTATCCTCCGCGGCTGGAAGCTACCGAAGTTCTACTTCGTGAAGGCTTCTGCTGAGGAGTACGAGGTCGTTGACGGCCAGCAGCGTCTCTTGGCCATTTTCGAGTTCTGCTCGAACGACCTTCCCTTGAGCGGAGATTCCACGAAGCGGTTTGGCGGCTCACTGTACCGCGAACTGCCGCCGAAAGTCGCCGACTCGTTCGATGACTTCGAGATTGAGTACGACGTGATTGAAGGTGCGACGGACGAGGAATTGAAGGAATTCTTCCAGCGCCTGCAGGCAGGGTTGCCGCTGACCAGCAGCGAGAAACTGAATGCAGTCCACAGCAGGCTCCGGGACTACTGCCGTTCTGCGTCGCGACATCCTTTTTTCACAG
Source organism: Bryobacteraceae bacterium (assembly GCA_049516835.1). GTDB lineage: Bacteria > Acidobacteriota > Terriglobia > Bryobacterales > Bryobacteraceae > Fen-178. The sequence goes on from JBEKSR010000013.1 coordinate 51,366, forward strand.
AGACGATCGCAATACCGGACACCCGCTACTCGCACTTCGACATCGTCGCCAAGGTCGCCACCATCGAGATTGAAGGCCCCGAGACCGGGCTCCGTTTCGACGACATAAAGGATGTCTTCGAGTCCCACCGCAACTTTTCGCACACCTCAGCTGTTGCCAACAGGATCAGGGCGGCACTTGATTTCCTGCACAGGGCCTTCAACGGCAACGGTGCGGCGCTTCGTACCCGCACCGTTGTCCAATCCCTCATCAGCTTGACCTGCAAACTCATCGCAACCGGGCGCTCGAAGGGGCTGGAGAGGCACATCCGCAAGTTCTTCGAAGCCTTCACCGGAGAGCTCGCTCAACAAGTCGAGATGGGCCAGGCTGCTTCCGACAGTGACTACCTTACATTCCAGCGCTCCGTGAACGCGAACATCAAGGGCGGCGCCAAGACCCGACACGAAATCCTGCTGCGGAAGCTCTTCCGCCTCTCGCCGTCTCTAGCCGATGCATTCGACCCGTCCATCGTCGCGGAAAGCGGCGTTGCCGGAAGGATCAGCACGGTCGCAGACTCCATTGCTCAGCTGATTGATCAGTTGAACAAGAAGTACGCTGCGAAGAGTGGCGAGGATCTCTTCAAGGCTACGAACAAAACCGCTCAGGCTCTGGTCCGTATCCGAAAGCAAGTGAAGAGCCTCGATGATTACAAGGCTCTGATCGATGACCTGTACTTTCTGTTTCGTGAATCCGTTGGCTCGCGTCTTAGTGGCGACTGGCCGGCCTCTTGCGCTGACATCAACGAACTGCGGACTGATCTCCGCCACGACGTTGATCATGGCGCAGCGGCGAAGGTGCGCTCCAAGCGCCGCAAGATCGGCAAGGTGTTCGGGAAGTACGCGGGCGGCGGAACCCCAGACACGCTGGAACCCACAAAGTTTCCCCTGGTGCACTCGAACATATTGGGGGCGATCGAGGGCGATCTGCGGAGTCTCCTTGCGAAGGCTCCCTAACCAGCCGCTGCAGGCGACGGCCGAAGGCGGGCCGCGCCTGAGCTCCCGAGTCGTTAGGCCGACCAAGTTGTTGAGGGATCTCAGATGAAAGCACCGCACTGGACGATGCTAGGGCTCTCGCTCGACGTGATGGGGGGTTTCTTTCTCGCTGCGGAGGCCATCAAGATCCCGAATCTCCAAAAACTGCGCGACTCCTTCCTGAGACCTGTCCATGGGGCACTCCTACCCACGCCATATCCGCTCGGCGGGGCGACATCTTCGGAGGCCCCGCGAACTCCTCTGCAGACTGCATCTGACCGGGGCGAGACCTTTGTTGTCCGATTGAGGCCTCGTTGGAATCGACGCGGCTGGCGGTTCCGGCTGATCAACGAGGCTCTGCACGTACTTGCGGGAGCCGTCTTGCTAACGGTCGCTGCAGTAGCCTCACACGGTGGGCTTCTGGATTGTGCTCGATGGGCAGCCTCCTGGATTCTGCATCTGCCCCTGCTCCCAAGAATCCTTCTCTTTCCGGTTACCGTCGCCCTCGGCTATAACATCGTCTGGTTGGCAGGAGAGCTCGTTCATTCGGCCTTGGTCCGCGTGTCGCAGGCGCTGATCACTCTGTTGGAGTTTATCGACCGGAATACAGCGAGCGGCGTCATCGGCATACTGGGATTCTTGTTTCTGTTCCTGGGTTTCTTGCTCCAAATGTTTGCAAGCTACCTTGCGCTTTAGCCTGGTGGACAATGGCAACGCGGTCTAACATCGTCATGAACCCGGCGGCGGGCGCAGGTCGTTCTCCAATTCAAGCCGCCTGGCGCCGGCCGCGGGTTGTGACGAGCGTTAGGCGTCTGAACACAAGTGGTGGTTTAGACGAGGAAAGAGGTATGCATGACCAAGACGTTTGACCAAGGCAAAGAGGAAATCACGAGGCTGTGCCAGTACTTCGTGACCAACCGGCAGGCATTTCTTGCCCCAGGCGTCAAGGAAGCTCATGTCCGCCAATCGCTGATAGATCCCCTCTTTGAATCGCTGGGCTGGGACGTGCGCAATATATCGAGGACTGCACCCCAGTACCGGGAGGTCATTCCCGAAGACAGCCTTGACGTGGAAGGCCACCAGAAGGCCCCAGATTATACCTTTCGCGTCGGCTCCTCGCCGAAATTTTACGCCGAAGCAAAGAAGTGCGACGCCAACATCAATTCCGACCCCGCCCCGGCCTACCAGCTCCGCTGCTACGGATGGAGCGCTAGGGTCGCGCTGTCCGTTCTGACCAACTTCGAGGAATTGGGAGTTTACGATTGCACCTTTCGGCCCCGCCCAAGCGATAAGGCGAGCCATGCTCGAATCCAATACTTCCGTTTTGAAGAATACCCTGACCGTTGGCGCGATCTATGGGACGTGTTTTCACGCGAAGCCGTTTGGTCGGGCGCATTTGACCAATACGCCGCGTCAAAACGGAAGCGCGGTACGTCCGAAGTGGACGTGGAATTCTTGAAGGAGATGGAAGGCTGGCGGCTCGCTCTCGCGGGGAACATCGCTATTCGGAACAAGAACCTCTCTTTGGATGACCTGAACGCGGCCGTGCAACTTACCATTGACCGGGTTGTATTCCTTAGGATGGGCGAAGACCGGGGGATTGAGCCTTACGAGCAGCTTCTCAAACTGTGCGAGCGGCCCGACATCTATGCTCGGTTCATGCGTGACCTGTGCCGCAAAGCCGACGAGAAGTACAACTCCGGCCTGTTCCATTTTCAAAACGAGCCCGGCGTGTCTGATCGCCCCGACCGCATCACGCCAAGACTGACGGTCGACGACAAGGTCTTCAAACCGATCCTACAGAGCTTGTACTTCGCCCACGGTTCGCCCTATCAATTCGACGTCATGCCCGTCGAAATCCTGGGAACCGTTTATGAACGGTTCCTGGGCAAGGTCATCCGGCTGACCGCCGGCCATCAGGCGAAGGTTGAGGAAAAGCCCGAGGCGCGCAAGGCCGGCGGCGTCTATTACACGCCGGCCTACATCGTCGAGTACATCGTCAGGCACACCGTAGGCAAGCAGATTGATGGCAAGGGCCCGGCGCAACTCGCAGGCGGAAAAGGCAAGCCCCCCTTCTGCGTCCTGGACATGGCTTGCGGAAGCGGATCGTTCCTGTTGGGCGCGTACCAGTGCCTGCTTGACTACTGCCTGAAGTGGTACATCGAGCACAGGCCGGAAAGTTTCAAGAAGGCCGTCTACAGAGACTCCCGCAGAGGCGAGTGGCGGCTGACCATCGAGGAAAAGAGCCGGATTCTGACCACGCATCTGTTCGGCGTCGATATCGACCCCCAGGCCGTGGAAGTGTCCAAACTGTCGCTGCTGCTCAAGGCGCTGGAAGGCGAGAACGACGCCACGCTTTCTATGCAACGCAAGCTTTTCTACTTGGAGCGCGCCCTACCCAACCTGGCCGACAACATTAAATGCGGCAATTCGCTGATCGGCCCGGACTACTTCACGGGCATACTCTTCCCCGACGCCGACGAAATGAAGCGGGTGAACCCGTTCGATTGGAACAAAGAATTGCCCGACGCCATGAAAGCCGGTTTCGACTGCGTCATCGGGAATCCGCCCTATGTGTTCACGCGCGAGACCATCACACCATCTGCCCGTCACTACTATTCAGAGAGATACGCATTGAGCTGGGAGAAACAAAACACGTATATGCTTTTCATGGAGAGATTGTTGCGCCTCCTAAACCCAATGGGCTTAGGAGGCTTCATTGTGCCGAACTCTTGGCTCACGATCGAGAGCGCAAAACTCTTGCGTCAATCTTACCTGAAGCGCCTCAGGCGTGTCGTTGATCTGAACTTCCCAGCCTTCCACGGTGTCTCGATGGAACCATGTATCTTCGTTGCCGACGGCAGTGACATCACAAAGCCGGTTGAATTGGTCAGGATCAATGCCCGTGAGCAACTAGCGCCGGCGACGTGCCATCTTGTCGGAAGAGCACAACTGCAAGAGCACAACAGCATAGTCTTCCACGGGAGCCGCAAGGTCAGCGAGCTTATCGAACGAATCATTGCCAGCTCGAACCCCCTGGGCACATTGTTCGATGTTCGCACGGGACTGCAGGCATATGAAACAGGCAAGGGAGATCCTCCCCAGACATGGGCGGATGTTGATAGACACGTTTTCGACAGACATCGCCGGGAAAGCAAGGACAGCGTCCGTTACCTGGAAGGCAAGGACGTTCAAAGGTACGCGATGCAGTGGTCTGGGCTTTGGATGCAATACGGGCCTTGGTTAGCTCAAGCGCGTGAGATTGGGATCTTTACGCGACCTCGAGTCCTCTTACGTGAAATCACTGGGGCGGAACCATACTGCCTGAAGTTTGCCTACGTTGAACAGCAATTCCTGAACAACAAGAGCATCCTCAACGTATTGGACCACGAAGACGACTGTACGAGGCTGAAAACCCTCATTGGGATTCTCAACAGTCGCCTCATGTCGTTTTTTTACAAGCAACAGGCAATCAAGAGCGGTCGTAAGATTTTCCCGAAAGTCGTCGTCAAGGATTTAGGTCGTTTCCCCATACCGGAGGCTTTCACGAAGCAGGACCGAATGGTCACCCTTGTCGAGCCCATGCTCGCACTTCACAAGCAGCTTGCCGACGCGAAGTCGGAGGCGCAGAAGGCCATTCTCCAGCGCCAGATTGACGCGACGGACGCGGCGATTGACCGGCTGGTGTATGACCTGTACGGCCTGACCGCCGAGGAAATCGCCACCGTGGAAGGTGAACGATGACAATAACGATGCCCAACCACCGGTTGCAGCCGACGGCGTTCCGCCGCCGCTGAACCGGCCCGTTCGGTGCCAAGAAAGGGACACACGACTATATGAAATCCCCCGGGATATGCGAAATGTGCGGCCATCATGTCGGGGTGAGGCAGAAGGCCCATATAATGGCTGAAGGGAAGAAGACAGAGAGCAACGTGTTGATGCTCTGTCCCACTTGCCACATCGTGTTTGATACTTACCTGAAACCAAAGGTATTCAAAGCCATGATGGAGGCGGGCTTGCAGGGATTCCCCGAGTCGTGGAAGAAGTCTATTTACGAGCAGGCTGCAGAGGCATCGGCAAAGGCACTGAAAAGAAAGAGGGGAACCGAACCAGCCGCTGCACCGGACCGGGATAAAACCCCCGTCCGGTGAGCGGCACCGTTAGCCCCGACATTGAGAAACAGCCGCGTTGAGGGGAACCGTCAGAGTGATCGCATAGCTGTCGCGAAATCCCCCTTCGCACCAGCGCAGATGCCCAGGAGGTCCGCTTCCGAGGGGACAGGTCCTTCAACGAAGCCGTTCCCGGAATTCGGCAGGCAAGCAACCGGGCTATGCCCCACTCAATGCGTTAAGTGAACATTGCGGTTAGCAGAGTTTGGAGTCCTAACGGTTGGAGCAATAGAACGACAAAGGGGTCGGACGCAAGGCGCCGTCCACGGCGATTCCGTTGACGTGAGAGCGGCGCGTTCTGCGGCGGAAGAACCGGCGGCAAGACCGCCGGCGCTACGCTGGCGGCTCGTGGTGATTGCCGTCGGAGATCTCGCGCAAGACGTCGTCAACGACCTCGCTTGAAAGGTCCGAATGCAGTTCGGCGTTCATGCGGCGCAACGCCACGCCGACAATGTCGCGGTGATGCAGCTTGGAGCCGGGACCCTTGGCGCTCAGCTCCAGCCAGAGCCGGTGGAGCAGGTCGAGATCCTCCGGCCAGAGGCGTGGAGGATGCGGGCCGAGGTTGAAGAACACGGTGTCCTTCTGGTTGTCGAGAACGATCTCGAGAGACAGCGAAGGCCGCGGCTCGGGAAGCCGCTCCCAGTAGTAGCCCACTTGGGCGCCCTGCTCGGACGGCGTGAGCTTGGGCGAAAGCCCCATAACGATGCGCGAGGATTCGAGGCGGGCGGCTGTCTGCACCACGGCTTCGTAGGGGTCCGAGCCGGGCACCACCATTAGCTCGACGTGCTTGCCCGACTTTTCCGCCAGCGTGACAACGTGCGAGAACACGGTGGTTTCAGCGTCGGAAAAGATCTGGCCGATATCAAGCCCGTGCTCGCCGGAGCCCGCCTGCGTCACCAGGCGGACGGAAAGCACCACGATGTCCATCTTGCGCGTATCCGTCTTATCGAGGATACGCTGCAGGTGCTGCAGGTGGTTGGGATTGCGCACCGCCACCAGCACGTTGCCCGGCCGCACGCTGACCGAATCGGCGGAAAGGTCCGCGTGCGGATCCAGCCGGAACTTCTCCATCTCTTGCGCGTGCCCGATCCTGCGTTTGCGGTTGTGGATATCGGACAACTCGAAGACGATAAAGAACAGGATGGTGAAACTCACTCCCGAAATGGTGGCCACCTTCTTGGTGAGCACGTTGACCGTGGCCAGCGCGAAGAGAGTGACGGTGATCATGATGAGGCCGACGGGAATCTCCACGCCCCGCAGGCGGAAATTCAGCGGGACCTTCCATTCGCGGCCCCCCGGCTGCTTGTAGCGCAGCACCAGCACCGAGAGCGCCTTCATGGCGAAGCTCCAGACCACGCCGAACGCGTAGGCCTCGCCCAGCATGTAGACATTGCCGCGGCTGATGAGGATGGTGATCAGTTGCAGCCCCACAATCACGTTGATGATGCGGGAGGTGGTGCCGAACTTTTTGTGCGGATGGCGGAACCAGTCGGGGAGCACGCCGTCTTCCGCCACGCGGTTGAGGACGCCGTTGGACCCGATGATGGCGGTGTTCACCGCGCCGGAAAGAATCAGGGTCCCCACCAGCACCACGAAGCCGTGAAAGAGCAGGCGCACGGAGACCGGCCCGATCAGATACATGGAAAGCCCGCCGATGAGATCGTCCAGGAAGTTCTGCCGCGCGGCGTCGGGGATGATCATCACCGCGAAGAAGGAAACCAGCGAGGTGAACATCATGCTATAGATGAAGATCACGAAGCCGGCGCGCTCGAGGTTTTTCAGTTTGGGATGCGCAATTTCACGGTTGACCTGGGCCAGGCTTTCTTCGCCGCTCATGGCCAGCAGCGAGTGGCCCAGCCCGATGAGCACGGCGATGATGGTGATGGAGGGCGCCAGCGTGCCCTGCAGCCAGCCCAACCCTTCGGGGCTGAACTTCAGGTTGGCGGGCACGGGCAGCGGCACCGGATTGTACCCGTTCTTCAGGATGGTGACGATGCACCAGACGATCAGAATCACCACCATCACGGTGGTGATTTGCATGATGCGCAGGGCCTTCTCGCTGGATTCATGAATGCCGATGCTGTTCTTGCGCCAGAAATAGAGCGTCACCACCGCCGCGAATACGGCGGCGAAATACGGGGCGTTCACGTGCATCCCGGCGATGTGGAAGTTGGCGCCGGTCTCGTTAATCAAGCCGCCCAGGTACAGGCCCGCGCTGACGGCGCTGATGGGTCCGGTGAGCACGTAGTCGAACATGAGGGCCGAGACGGAGAACTTGGCCAGGGTGCCGCCCATGGCCTCGTGCACCACTCTGTACACGCCGCCGCGCACGAACATGGAGCAGCTTTCGATGTAGATGGCGCGCACCGCGTAGGAGAACAGCATGATCGACAGGATGAACCAGGGCGCCGCTTTGCCGACGGCGTGTTCCGCGATGCCGCCCGCGTAGTAGGCCGACGAGGCCAGGTCGCTGAGCACGATGGCGGCCGCGCGCCAGAAGGAAATGAACGACAGCATGACGGTGGTGGCCACGACCACCTTGACCGTCGCCGGCCGTTGCTCCATTGTCACGTAAGGATCTCCTCGATCACCATGCGGGCCAGACGGGAGACAGACAGGCGCACTTCTTCACGCACATATTAGCATAGGGTAGGAGGATGGCGCGGTTCCCATGGAATCCGAGGCATTGGCGCGCGCGGTGATTGCGAAGCTTCGCGGGGCGGGCCACCAGGCGTACCTGGTGGGCGGGTGCGTGCGCGACCTGCTTGTGGGGGCCCAGCCCAAGGACTTCGACGTCGCGACCGACGCGCGCCCCGAGCGCATCATGGAGCTGTTCCCCAAATCGGGACAAGTGGGCGCGCACTTCGGCGTGGTGCTGGTGCGCGACGGGTTCGCGCAGGTGGAGGTGGCCACGTTTCGCAGCGACCACGATTACGCCGATGGCCGCCGCCCCGCCAGCGTGCATTTCGAGAGCGGCCCGCGCCAGGACGTACTGCGCCGCGATTTCACCATCAACGGGCTCATGATGGAGGCGGACACGGGGAAAGTGCTCGACTACGTGGGCGGGCGCGCCGATCTGGAGCGGCGCGTGGTGCGCGCCATCGGCGATCCCGATGCCCGTTTCCGGGAAGATCACTTGCGGCTGCTGCGCGCGGTTCGCCTGGCCGCGCGCCTGGGGTTCGAGATCGACTCGACCACGTTCGAAGCCATCGGGCGCCATCATGCGCTGATCCTGAAGGTATCGGCCGAGAGGGTCCGCGAGGAGCTGACGCGCATTCTGATTGCAGGCGGCGCGCGCCGCGGCTTCGATCTGCTGGATGCGAGCGGCATGCTGGCCGATCTGCTGCCCGAGGTGGCGGCCATGAAGGGCGTCGAACAGCCGCCGGAATTCCATCCCGAAGGCGACGTGTGGACGCACACGCTGCTGCTGCTCGAACATCTCGACCACCCCTCCGCGACGCTGGCATGGGGCGCGCTGCTGCACGACGTGGGCAAGCCGGCGACCTTCCGCGTGGCGGAGCGCATCCGCTTCGACGGCCACGTGGAGGAAGGCGTCAGGCTGGCGCACGGCATCCTGAACCGGCTGCGCTTTTCGCGCGGCGACATGGAGCGGGTGGAGGCGCTGGTCGCCAATCACATGCGTTTCAAAGACGCGCACCGCATGAAGGAAAGCACGCTCAAGCGTTTTCTGCGGATGCCGGGTTTCGGCGAGCACCTGGAGCTGCACCGCCTGGATTGCCTGGTGAGCAACCAGGATTTGGAGAACTACGAGCTGGTGAAGCGCAAGCTGGAAGAGCTGCCGGAAGAGCAGTTGAAACCGGCGCCGCTGGTTACGGGCGCGGACCTGATCGCCGAGGGATACGAGCCGGGGCCGCGGTTTGCCGGGATGCTGGCGGCGGTGGAGGATGCGCAGTTGGAAGGGCGCGTCGGCAGCAGGGAAGAAGCGCTGGCGATGGTGAGGGAGATGTTTCCGAGGTGAGAATTTCGGGTGTTTGGAGCCGGTCCAGGCAGCGCTGGCGCTGGCGACTCGCAACATGGCCAGACAAGCACTAAGGCGTTACAGGGGATGGATCGCCGACCGAGTCGCGCAATTCACGCCAGGGACTCATGTCCGAAGATAGAGAATAGAAAAGAATTGGTTTTCCACCGATATCGCCCACGCGACACCGAATGCCAAGTTTCCTCGGGAACGGTCCGGGGCGGAATCGGCAACTACTCTCCGTCCTCCACTCGATCCCGATCACCGCCGAGTATAATCGGATTTGGCTTCGCACAGGAACGTTAACCCCGGCCGTGGCCCTGGCGAACAGAAGAGACGGCTGGACAGCCCAAAACCTACGAAGATGACACCCGGCGACGGACCGCAAAACCTGCAAGACCTAATTCAGCGTTTCCGAAGGAACGCCGACGAATACCGGAGCAGCTCCTACAACGAGGCGCAACTTCGCCAAGAGTTCTTGAATCCGCTTTTCAGGCTCCTCGGATGGGATATGGATAACGCGGAGGGCGCCTCCGAGCGCTACAAGCAGGTAATCCACGAAGATTCGATCAAGATCAACGGCGATACGAAAGCCCCCGACTACTGCTTCCGGATCGGCGGAATTCGCAAATTCTTCGTTGAGGCCAAGAAACCCGCCATTCGAATCAAAGATGACGCCGCCGCAGCCTACCAACTCCGGAGGTATGCTTGGTCCTCGAAGCTTCCTCTGAGCATCCTCACCAATTTCGAAGAATTTGCCATCTACGATTGCCGAATCAAACCGTCCTCCTCAGACAAAGCCTCAACCGCAAGAATAGAGTACTTCACCTTTACCGAGTACCCCCAGGAATGGGAGCACCTCCTCGCTCTCTTTTCACTCAGCGGTATTGTCAAAGGATCATTTGACCGATTCGTGGAATCGAGCGAGGGAAAACGGGGAACGGCACAAGTCGATGATGCTTTTCTCGCTGAAATCGAATCGTGGCGTGACCGACTCGCCCGAAGTATCGCACTCAGAAACCTTGTTCTGTCACCTGAAGACCTCAACTTCGCTGTTCAGAAGATCATCGATCGTATCATTTTCCTTCGCATTTCGGAGGACCGCGGCATTGAGCCGTATAGGCAATTATCAGCCCTTACCAATGGTCACAATGTATACTCACGCCTTTCTGACCTCTTCCGCCGCGCAGACTACAAGTATAACTCCGGCCTCTTTCATTTCGAGGACAAGAAGGACCGCCACGAACCGCCAGACACTTTCACGCTTGATCTATCAATAGATGACAAGGTCTTAATAGACATTCTAGAAAGTCTCTATTTTCCCGAAAGCCCCTACGAGTTTTCAGTTTTCCCAGCTGACATTCTAGGGCACGTTTACGAGCAGTTTCTTGGGAAGGTCATCCGTCTTACCGCGGGTCATCAGGCAAAGGTCGAAGAAAAGCCAGAGGTAAAGAAGGCGGGCGGCGTCTACTACACACCCACCTATGTTGTCGACTACATCGTCCGGAATACTATAGGCACACTCTTAAAGGGCAAGACACCGCGCCAGGCATCGAAGATGAAGATCGTCGATCCAACGTGCGGCTCTGGTTCGTTCCTGTTGGGAGCGTACCAATACCTTCTCGATTGGTACCGGTCTTGGTATGAAGAGCACTCGCCAACGAGCCGCAAGAATGCAGTCTATCAGGGGCCCAAAGGCGACTGGCGACTTACCGTGAAGGAGCGCAAGAAGATCCTTCTCGACAGCATCTATGGCGTCGACATCGATGCCCAAGCTGTGGAGGTTACAAAGCTCTCCCTCCTCTTGACTGTGCTGGAGAACGAAACCGACGAGAGCCTCTCTAGTCAGCTGATGTTATTTCATAAAGAACGAGTTCTGCCAGATCTCGGTGAAAACATCAAATGCGGGAACACGCTCATCGCGAGTGACTTCTATGGCAATGTGAACGGGGCGTTATTTGAAGACGGACCTTCAATCCAGATCAATCCGTTCGATTGGAACGAAGCGTTTCCTGGGGTCTTTAGGTCCAAGGGGTTCGATGTTGTTGTTGGTAATCCGCCATGGGGTGCGTTCTTTTCGGAAACAGAACTTGAATACCTTCGGCACAAGCACAAACGTGTGGTTGATCGTATGGTCGATTCATACATCTACTTTCTCGACCAGGCAGCCAGGATTGCTTCGCCAACCGGCTACGTAGGTTTCATTGTTCCTGGCACGCTGTTAAACCAGGTCGATGCCAGATCGATTCGAAAGCTTCTCCTTTCGCGTGGATTGCAGAGCATCGTGAACCTAGGCCAAGGGGTTTTCGGCCCAAAGGTCTTGAACACGTCGTGCATCGTTGTGGGACGCAAACGCCACGGTGATGAGCCGCTAGCGCTTCGTGATCTGTCCTCGGTTCCTTTAGCCGCGCGCAAAGACCTCCTCGGAAACGAAGAAAGCGTCGATTGGGCATATTGGAAGAGACTCGTAGAGGATGATCCGCACTGCACCTTCTTTGTTGGCGGACTGGCTCAATCATCTTTGCTGGCTCGCTTGCGTCGGAAGCACGTGGCGCTGAAGGACATACTGATCGGTGAAATACAGCGAGGGGTGACTCCTGATGTGGTAGAGGCGCATGTCCTGGTCCGCAGGGACGCTGTCGAGAAGGGCCTCGAGAAGCCTATGTTGAGGCCGAGTATCAGCGGAGCGCAGATTAAGCGATACCATCCGTGGCGCGCTGACCGGGTGTTGGTTTATACGACCCGCGATACAGATCTAGCGTGTTTCCCAAACGTGCGATCTCATTTGAGCGCTTATCGCAATGAGATCACCTGCCCCGAGGTTAGGGATTCAAAGCACCCTTGGTATGCGCTCCACCGCCCACGGGACCCCGAGATTTTCAGGTCTCCGAAGTTCATAGGTCTGACGACCGCAAGGACGATTGAGGTGATCTATGACGAAAGGAAGTCGGTATACGTGACCGACGCGATGTACCTCTTTGCTGTGACGCCCGAGTATGATCCATGGGCGCTAATGGCGGTATTGCATTCCAAGGTGTTTCTGTTTCTGTACAGGGTGGCAAACCAAGGCGAAGGAAGAGTCATCCCTCAGGTGAAGGCATCGAAGCTACAAGAATTGCCTGTGCCCGCTCCAAATCGGATGCCGGCAGAGATGAAGCAGCTTCGGCAGCTTAGCCAGCGCCTGATCGCTTTGAACGCTGCCCAAGGCAAGGAGGCGGCGCCGCTGGTGGCCGAACGCCTTGAGCGGCAGAAGATGTCGATCACTCGTAGGATTGATGATATCGTCTATGAACTGTATGGAGTATCGAAGCGCGACGTCGCGATGATTGACCAAGCGGTGTAGGCGCGTGAGTCGTCGGGGTGGCACAGATTTAGGAGTTTCCTTGCGGCGGACGGCAGCGCGCCCAGAGTGGCACATCCCTCACTGCCCAAAGGACGCTGCGAGGGGCTTCGGACGGTCAGGATGGCCCAGGTATCGATGGATTAATCGCTCGCCTCACTGAGCACAGAATTAACCGCGCGTGGTCGCCCACCATAGAGCGATCGACGACGCAAGCCGTGAGTGAGTATCAACCGCGGCGGGGACGGATCTCAAAGTTCACGCCTTCCTGCGCCTGAAGATGAGCGAGGACGCCGAACAAGTTTTTGGCCGAAGGGTTGCCATTCGGCCCAAACATCCGCATGAGGCTGTTGGCCGGGATGGATGTCGCCTCTTCCAACTGCCGAAAGCCGACTGTGGCGTTGATATAGTTGCGCAGGATCGCGCGGCCCGTCTTCTCGTCGCCGGAGAGCATGAGTTCGATTGCTTCACGAAGCAACGCCTTGCGGAATCGGGGTTCCCGTTGGGCGCGTTCGCGGATCGTTTCGCGAAAATCTTTGGTCAGTGGCATCGTGTTTCTTCCTGAGTCTTCCTGTTCCGGTAGTCTTCCCAATACGCCTTTGCCTGGCGGATGTCTTCCTGCTGGCGTTTCTTCATGCCGCCGGCGAGCAGAATAACGAGCCGGTCCCCGTCCCGCCCGAAGTAAATGCGGTAGCCGGGGCCAAAATCAACCTTGTATTCGAGAACGCCGTTACCGACCGTCTTGACGTTGGACAGGTTGCCCTCGGCAATTCGTTCAAGCGCCGTTGCTACTTTCGCCGCAGCTTGAACGTTAAGTGCACGCAGCCACATCGTAAAGGGGCTGCGTCCGGCGGTGTCGATGTATTCCCGAACGTCGAGCACGATTCGATAATAACATATACGTTAGTATTGACCGTCGATCCGGGTATAGGTAGCGATCGGTCGACAAGGATTTACCGATTCCCCTCCCGCCGAGCGTTCATGTTAACGCCCATGCCCTTGGGGGGCACCCCGGCGGCTTGGGACGCGAAACTCGGGGCCAGACACCCGCGTCCCAAGGCGCGCTCTTTGCGCCGCGTGGACGCTGGTGTCTGTCCCCTACGGGTGTCTGGCCCCTACAGCAGCTTGCGCGCGCGGCGGAACACGGCGAGCAGCATCTTTTCCGTCAGCTTGCCGGTGGACGTGTTCTGCTGGCTGGGGTGATAGGAACCGATCAGCAGCGGTTGCCCGGGCGCGGTGGTGAACTGGCGGTTGTGGCCGAAGACGAAGGGCGCGCGACTGCGGATTGCGCCGCGCGCTTTGAGCACATCCAGGTAGGTATCGAACGCGATTTTGCCCAGGGCCACCACCACTTTCACGTTCGTCAGCAGGTCCAGCTCGCGTTCCAGGTAGGAGCGGCAATTGCGCAACTCGGCGGGCGCGGGCTTGTTGCCGGGAGGCGCGCAGCGGGCGGCGGCGGTGACATAAACATCGCGGAGCGCCAGGCCGTCGTGGCGCGAGACGCTGGCCGGCTGCGAGGCGAAGCCGGTCTGGTAGAGGGCGCGGTAGAGCCAGTCGCCGGAGCGATCGCCGGTGAACATGCGGCCGGTGCGGTTGGAGCCGTGCGCGCCGGGCGCGAGGCCCAGAATCAGGATGCGCGCCTGGGGGTCGCCGAACGAGGGCACCGGTTTTCCCCAGTACTCCCAGTCGCGAAAGGCGCGCCGCTTCACGGCCGCGAGGCGCGCGCAGTGCTCCAGCAATCGGGGGCAGCGGCGGCAGCTTGCAACTTCGTTTTGCAGGATTTGCAGAGTTTCGAGCACGGGTCTCTTTGATGGTAAAATGTTTTTCGGCTGCTCCGGCCGGATGTTTCGAGATCCGCTCTGGCGTGAATCGCTGCTGCGGCGAACCGCACGTCGTTATGAAAAAACTATTCCTCGTCGCGTCAGTATTCTGTCTGCTTGCCAGCTCTGGGGCCGGCGGTACCATCCAGCATCCACGCAAGCGCGGCCAGACGGCCGCGGCGGCCCCGGCGCCAGTCATCATCCGGGACGGCCCCTGGACCGAGCCGACCTTTGCCGATTCCACGGTGGGGGACATGGTGGACGGTGAAGACCTGGTCATTCGACGCGCGGCGGTGGAAGCACTGGGGCCTTACAACGGTTCCGTGGTGGCGGTCGATCCCAGCACCGGGCGCATTCTCACGATGGTGAATCAGAGGGTGGCGCTGGGCACGGGTTTCCAGCCGTGTTCCACCATCAAGGTCGCCGTGGCGCTGGCGGGGCTGAGCGAAAAAGCCATCCGGCCGGCCAACCGGTTTCGACTGGGCGGCCTGCGCATGGACCTGACCTACGCGTTAGCCCACTCGAACAACTACTATTTCGCCACGCTGGGAGTGAAGCTGGGTTTCGAAACGGTCAGCCACTACGCCCGGCTGTTCGGGTACGGAGAAAGGGCCGGGATGAACGTTCCGGGGGAACAACCGGGGTCCTTTCCTTCGGCGGCGCCGCGCAATGGCGGAGTCGGCATGCTGTGCAGCTTCGGCGAGGAGATCTCGCAGACTCCGCTGCAACTGGCGGCGCTGATGAGCGCCATCGCCAACGGCGGCACGTTGTACTACCTGCAATATCCGCGCGACCAGGATGAGGCCAGAAACCTGGTTCCGCTGGTGAAGCGAAGGCTCGAAATCGGAAGCCTGATCCCCGTGATCAAGCCCGGAATGCGCGGGGCGGTGCAGTTTGGCACGGCGCACCGGGCCCGGGAGGATGGGCCCATTGCCGGCAAAACCGGCACATGCAGCGAGAACCACGCGCATCTGGGCTGGTTCGGTTCCTTCAACGACGCCGGCCGGCGCAAGCTGGTGGTGGTGGTCCTGTTGACTGGAGGGCGGCCGGCCATCGGTCCGCTGGCCGCGGGCATCGCCGGCGACATGTACCGCCGCCTGGGCGAGCAGAACTACTTTGCGGCGTCGCAGCCGATCACGGCGGCGGGGCTGGTTTCCAGGCAAGTCTGCTGCGGGAAGTAGGCAGGCGGCACCGCCTGCCCCACCTTGGGCTCAAGCCGGCCCCTCGAGGCAGGCGAAGACTTCCCGGTAGAACTCGGGGTGGGCTTTCCAGGTCTGCGCGGTAACCAGTTTGCCGTCGCGCACGGCGGGCTGGGAACTGTAGATGCCTCCGCTGCGCTCGACTTCGATGCGCACGTGGTCGTGGCAGGTGACGGTGCGGCCCTTGGTCATGCCCGCCGCCGTCAGCACCTGGATGCCGTGGCCGATGGCGCAGATCAACTTATCCTGGGCCGCGAATTCGCGCACCAGCGAGAGCAGGCTGGCGTTGTTGCGCAGGTACTCCGGCGCCCGGCCGCCCAGGATGACGATGGCCGCGAATTCCTTGGCCGCCACGGCCGTAATGGCCACATCCGCCTCGACGCAATGGCCCACCCGCTCAATGTAGGTTTCCCAGCCCGGCTCGACGTCGTGGAACACCATGTGCAAGCGCCGTCGAGAAGGCGCCGCCAATACCGGCTCCCATTGCGCCTCCAGAAACCGGTGGTAAGCGTACAGCGCTTCGTAGCTGTCGCCGCCATCACCCGTGACAATGAGAACTTTTCTGCTCATGGGGGAAAGGATAGCACCGCGGCGGAGAGCAGAACCAGCGTAATCCATAGCAGGTCGGCCAGCAGGAGGTGAACGATCTGCATCCAGACCGGCGCCAGCAGCAGCAGATTCACCACACCGGCCACAATTTGAGCTCCCAGCAGAGCTAACAGGCTCCAGGCCCGGCGGCCCACATCCGGACGGCGCGAGGCGCTGGAGACGGCGTAGAACAGGAGCCACGCGCCCACGGCGGCGGCGATCAGGGGATGGAAGACGCGCAGGCGCAGAAAGATGTTGGCCGCCGGGTCCAGATCCTGGGCCAGCCCGGCCGCCAGCGACGAGACAGGGAAGAGCGTGTCTCCCAGCGCGGCGATGGCCCCGCTCACCCCCAGCACCACCACCGACGCCAGGCTCACGGCGGCCATCCAGACGGCCCTGCGGCGCGGGAGGGCAGGCGGCACCGCCTGCCCCACCCTTTCCGAGCTCCACCACGCGGTGAGCGTCAGGCAGGCCAGCAGCATCAGGGTATTGACGAGGTGCGTGGAAAGCGAGTACGCCCGCGAAACGGAGGCGTTCTTGGCCACGTGTTGGAGCAGCACCAGCGCCGCGCCGAGGAGGGCTTCAGTGATGAGGAACAGGGCCGAGAGGGCGGCGCCGAGCCGCACGAGATGTTGGCGCGGAAAGCGGCGAAACGCCCAGACGACGAGCAGCGCCACCAGCGCCAGGTCGATCCCGCTGGTGATCCGGTGCGTGAATTCGATGATGGTGGCGGCGCTGGGGGGGGCGCCCCCTGGGCCCTGCGTCACCGTTCCATTGCACAGCGGCCAATGGTTGCCGCAACCCGCCCCGGAGCCCGTGGCCCGCACGAATGCGCCCCACAATACGACTCCCAGGTTGTAGGCCAGCACGGCCCAGGCGTAGCGCGCGAAGGTTCTTGGCAGGGACGGCAAGTTTCATTGTAGCCCCGCGAAAAAGAACTTGACAGCGCGGCGCTTCAATGCTATTTTTACAACAGGATGCTGCTTTTGCAGCACATCGCCATGAGGAGAGACCGACATCGCAATCTAAGCCGGCGCGAGCGGCAGATCATGGACATTCTCTACCAGCGCGGGCGCGCCAGCGCTTCCGAGATTCATGCGGCCTTGCCGGACGCTCCCAGCTACTCGGCGGTGCGCGCCAAGCTGCGCGTGCTGGAGGAGAAGGGCCACGTCCGGCACGCAGAGGAATCGCTGCGGTACGTGTACCTGCCGACGGTGGCGCGCGAGACGGCGCGGCGTTCGGCGCTGCGGCACATGCTCTCGACCTTCTTTGAAGGCTCGGTGGAGCAGGCCGTGGCGGCGCTGCTGGATCTTTCGGCCGCCAATCTCTCGGAGCAAGACCTGGAGCGTATTTCAAGCCTGATCGAAGAGGCCAAGAAGGAAGGAGCAAATTCATGACGTGGGTGGAGTTGCTGGCGCAGAGCGCCTGGAGAGGAAGCATCGTTCTGGCGGCGGCCTTTACCGCGGCGGCGGCTGCGCGGTTTCTGCTGGGGGCGGGGCGCGCGTCGTGGATGGCGCCGCGCGCGGCGGAGGCTCGGCACGCGGGCGCCATACTGGAAGATCTGCGGCGCGCGCTGGGGATTCGCCGGCCGGTCCGAGCTCTGGAAAGCGCCGACGCTTCCATGCCGCTGACCTGGGGCATCCTGCGTCCCGCGGTGCTGCTGCCGGAAGGGTCTCGGGAATGGCCGCCGGCGCGGCTGCGCACCGTGATGGCCGCGCGGCAGCTTCGCAAGGAGCGCGAGCGGGCTTGCGACGACGCGGTGTTGAGCCGGCGGGCGGCGATCGCCATCGCGTCCGCAGCACTGGCGGTGCTGCTGCCGGTAGCTGCCATTACGGCGCAAGCGCAAGCCGCGCGCGGATCCGTGGTGGGCGTGGTGCAAGACCCCAGCGGCGCACACGTCCCCAATTGTCAGGTGACCGCCAGGAACCTGGACGGTCCCAATCAGGAAGTCACACGCGCCAACGCTGCCGGCGAGTACCGCTTCACCGCCCTCCCGCCGGGACGCTACGCTCTGGAAATCCGCTCGGCGGGTTTCGCGATCTTCAAAGCGGAGGTCGCGGTGGAGGCCGGGAAAGCGGCGCGGGTGGATGCCGCGCTCAGTATTGGCCAAGTCTCGGAGACCGTGGTGGTGAAAGGCCAGAAGCCAGCGGCAGTCCCGCCCATGACCCAGCCCATGGCCGGCGCGCCGCAGCGGATCAGGGTGGGCGGCAACGTGCAGGCCACCAAGCTCATCAGCATGGCCAAGCCGGAATATCCCGCGGAGCTTCAGCAGCTCGGCATTGAGGGCGCGGTGGTCATGCGGGCTATTATTTCCAAGACCGGGGAACTGCTCCACCTGGAAGCCATCAGCACGGATGTGGACGCCCGGCTGGTCAAAGCCGCATTGGATGCCGTGCGCACGTGGAAATACCAGCCCACGCTGCTGAATGGACAGCCGGTGGAGGTGGTGACCACGATTACGATAGATTTTCAGTTGGGGCAGTAGGAGGCACCGCATGAAGACGCTATTACTGGCACTGGTTCTGGGCGCGCTGACTTTGCACGCCCAGGTAGATTCGCTGGAAGGACAGTGGCAAGGATACGACGGAGAATGGGGCCATGTTTCGCGACAACTCATCGCTTTAGCCGAAGCCATCCCGGCTGAAAAGCTCGCGTGGCGCCCGGGGCCTGGCGTGCGATCCACCAGCGAGGTCCTGATGCACATTGCGATTTCGAACCTCTACCTGCTGAGTGTTACAGGCCCCAAAATGCCGGCCGACCTCACGTCCCCGGACATGGAAAAGACTGTGACCGGGAAAGCGGAGGTTGTCAACTGGCTGAAGCGCTCGCTGGATGCCGTCAAGAGCGCTCGCGCGGGCCTCAAACCCGCCGATCTCCAGCGCAGAGTCAAGGTCGAGGGCAGAGATGCCACCGTGGATGGCATGTATCTCCGAATCATTATCCATGCCAACGAGCACATGGGGCAATTGGTGGCTTACGCACGCATGAACGGGATTGTGCCGCCGTGGTCGGAAGGCGGCGGAAAGTAGCGTATGGCGGCTAACCCACTGGTGGCGGTGATTATGGGCAGCAAATCGGACTGGAAGATCATGCGCCAGGCCGCCGAGCTGCTCAAGGAATTTGGGATTGCCCACGAGTGCCGGGTGCTTTCGGCGCACCGGACGCCCGCCGAGACGGCGGAGTACGCGGGGCAGGCGGAATCGCGCGGCATCGAGGTGATTCTGGCGGCGGCGGGCGGAGCCGCGCACCTGGCCGGCGTGTGCGCGGCGCATACGCTGGTTCCGGTGCTGGGCGTTCCCATGGAGGGCGCGGCGCTCAAGGGTTTGGATTCGCTGCTCTCGACGGTGCAGATGCCGGCCGGGATTCCGGTGGGCACCCTGGGGATCGGCGGGGCCGGGGCGCGCAACGCGGCGCTGCTGGCAGTCGCCATTCTGGCCAACAGCCGTCCGGAACTGAGGGAGCGGCTGCGGCAGTTTCGCGCGAAGCAGAGCGAGAAGGTGCTGAGGGAGACGCTGCGGTAGGAAAACCTCCGCTTGGCGCGGGGAAAAGAACCCTCCGCTTGGCGCGGGAAAAGAACCCTCCGCTTGGCGCGGGAAAAAAACCGGGGGACAGACGGATCTGTCCGCGCGGCGCCAAAGGCGAGCGCCTTGGGACAGATTCGTCAGTCCGCGGGTTTTTTTAATAAGATAGGGATCATGTACATCACCAGACGAAGCGCAATGGGACTATTGGCGGGCGCCATTCCCGCCGCCAGGCGCGCGGTGGCGCAGCAGGCCGCCGGCCTCGAAATCCAGAAAGGCCCGTTCGTGGGCACGCGTGACTCTCTTAAGGCTTACCGCGTCCCGGAGTGGTTCCGCGACGCCAAGTTCGGCATCTGGGCGCATTGGGGGCCGCAATCCGCGCCCGAGCAGGGCGATTGGTACGCCCGCAGGATGTACATCGAGGGCGACCGCACTTACAAGTGGCACCTGGAGCACTTCGGCCATCCGTCCAAGGTGGGGTTCAAGGATGTGATTCCCACGTTCAAGGGCGAGAAGTTCGATCCCGAACACCTGATGGATCTCTACCAGAAGGCCGGGGCGAAGTACTTCTTCAGCATGGGGGTGCACCACGACAACTTCGACATGTGGAACTCGAAGCATACGCGCTGGAACGCGGTGAACATGGGTCCGAAGAAGGACGTCGTGGGGCTGTTCCGCAAGGCCGCGCTCAAACGGAGAATGAAGTTCGGCGTGAGCGAGCACCTGTGGATCAGCTACAAGTGGTTCGGGGTGAGCCACGACTCCGACAAGACCGGCGAGTACGCCGGCGTCCCGTACGACGGCAACGATCCCAAGAACTTCGACCTCTATCACGACCTGCCCAAAGATTATCCGGCCCAGTTTTCGTGGGACGACAAGGGCATACCGGACTCATGGAAGCGCCACTGGTTCGACCGCATCAAGGACCTGGTGGACAACTACCAGCCGGATATCCTGTACACCGACGGCGCGCTCCCGTTCGAGGAATACGGCCTCCACCTTCTGGCGCACCTGTACAACGACAGCGCCCGCCGGCATGGCGGCAAAGTGGAAGCGGTCTACAACAGCAAGCTGAAAGAGGACTGCGCCGAAGGCACGTGCGTGCTGGATTTCGAGCGCGGGCTGGCGGACGCCATTGCGCCCAACCCCTGGCAGACCGACACGTGCATCGGCAACTGGCACTACCAGCGCGACGTTAAATACAAGACACCCAAGACGGTGATCGACATGCTGGTGGATATCGTGAGCCGGAACGGCAACCTGCTGCTGAACTTCCCGCTGCCGGGGAGCGGCGAGCTGGACGACAGGGAATTGGCCATTCTCGCCGAGATCACCAAGTGGATGGCGGTGAACAGCGAAGGCATCTATGCCACGCGCCCGTGGAAGATCTTCGGCGAAGGCCCCGGCACAAAGGTGAAGGGCACGGGGCGGTTCAACGAGAACGGCCGCAAGGATCTTACCGCGGAGGACGTCCGCTTCACCACCAAGGGCAAGACGCTGTACGCTTTTCTGATGGGCTGGCCGGGGAAGGAAGCGGTGGTCGCGCCGCTGGCGACCAAGGGACAACTGGACGTCGGCAAGATCCGCAACGTGGAGCTGCTGGGGCACAAGGGCAAGCTGAAGTGGACGCAGGAGGAAGGCGGTCTGAAGGTCGAGATGCCCGAGGAGAAGCCCAGCGAGCATGCGGTCACGCTGAAGGTGGCGTTGGCGTAGTGCGAGGGCAGGCGGCACCGCCTGCCCCACCTACTGCGGGACGTTCCGGAGCGGCCAGTTCACGTACTTGATGTGCAGACGGCGCCACGTGTAGGTGATGTGGAGGCTGCCATCGGCGCCCTGAATCATGGCGGGGTACGAATACTGGCCCGGCTCGGTCTCAAGCGCATGAAACTGGGTCCAGTGCTCGCCATCGCGGCTCACCGCCAGGTTGAGCGGCGTGCGGCCCTCGGTGGTGTGGTTGTAGACCATCACGAAACGCCCGTCTTTCAGCCGCACCACGTCGATGCCGGAATTGGGATTGGGCAGATCGGTCGGCCGCGCGGGGGTCCAGGAAATGCCCGCATCATAGGAATCGGACACGCAAATGCGCGCGATGGTGGGCGTGGACCGCGCGTAGAACCGCAGGTGTTTTCCGCGGATCTCGACCACGACCGGCTGAATGATCCCGTGCGTCTGGCCGGGCGGCAAACCGGAGGGCCGCGGCGGCGCGATGGGCCCGTAGCGCTTCCACGTTTTTCCGTTGTCCGTGCTGCGCTCCACCCAGGCCGCCCAGGAGCTATAGCTTTCCACGGAGGTGCCGCTCACGATCACTCCGTTGGTCAAGACCAGCGGTTTAGCGCGGATGGGGCCGTACAGGCCGGCGGGCAGATGCTCCGGCGCCGACCATGTGCGCCCGTCATCGCGGCTGAAGAGCCGTCCCGCCGTCCAGGTCTGCGGAGAAGGCCCGAACTTGTAGTAGAGCCATAACAGGCCGTCGGCCGAGCGGAACAGCACCGGATTGTAGGTGGCGATGTTGGGCTCGCGCACCAGTTCCACGGGAGCCTGCCAACGGCCGCCCTGCCTGCGCGCGCCCCAGATGGCCACGTCCGGCCTGCCTTCGGCGGCGCCGCCGAACCACGCCGCCATCAGTTCTCCGGGCCGTGTCTCGACGACGGTGGACGCATGGCAGGAGGCCGTCGGCATGGGATCGGCGATGAATTCGGAAGTCTGGGCGAGGAGAGCGACGGGAAGGAAGAGGCGGGTTGCCAACCCGCCGCAGGCTGCCAGCCTGCCCCACAAGTGTAGAGCGGATTTCATGGTGTGTGCACCACGATATCACATTGGGCCAGATTTCCGGCCTCAAAACGGAAATGCGTACCAGGAGTTAGAATGAAGGTCATGGGGAATTGGCAAGAGCGCATCAGCGTCAATCCGGCGATCTGCCACGGCAAGGCTTGCATCCGAGGCACGCGAGTCATGGTGTCCGTGATTCTGGATAACGTTGCCGCGGGCGCGTCGCATCAGGAGATCCTTGCCAGCTACCCATCTCTGAGAAATCCCGACATTGACGCGGCTCTCGCTTATGCGGGTTGCGGCACGAGCGGCTCTGTTGACATCGCTGGCGCTGGGGGCCATAGTCGAATCAGGTGCACCGCTGTCTCCCTCTAGAGACAGAGGAACCGGGCTGCCTTTCGGCGAAGGACTCGTTTCGCCGCCCCTTTCCGGAGCGCCAAGGACGAATGACCCCCCTTGGCGGAAGGCGACTTCGTGCGACCTCAACCCTTTTTGAGCGCCGCGAGGATGCGCGCGGGAGTCATGGGCAGTTGCAGGAGGCGCGCGCCTACGGCGTCGTAGATGGCGTTGGCGACCACCGCGCCCATGGTGGTGATGGGCGGTTCGCCGCATCCCTGCGCGGGCAAGCCGGGGTTATCGATGATGATGGTCTCGATCTTGGGCAGCCATGAGAAACGCGGGAGCTGGTAGCTGTCGAAGTTGCGGTCGAGCACTTCGCCGTCCTGGAAGCGCACTTCCTCGGTGAGGGAGTAGCCCAGGCCCATGGTGATGGAGCCCTCCATCTGCTGGCGCAAGCCGTCGGGATTGACGATGAGGCCCGCGTCCAGCGCGGTGACCACCCGCTTGACCTGCACGCTCCCGCTGCTCTTGTCGACGGCCAACTCCGCCATGGTGGCGACGTAGGTGTTCGAATAAATGCCGCAGGCGACGCCGACGCCGCGTCCGCTGGGGGTCTTTGCGGGCTTCCAGGCAAACTGTTTGGCGACGGTTTCGAGGGCGCGGCGCATGCGCGGGTCGGTGAGATGGCTGAGGCGGAACTCGAGCGGGTCCACGCCGGCCTTGGCCGCCAGAATGTCGATGTGCGATTCGCGCGCGAACGTGTTGGTGTTGGCCGAGGGCGCGCGCCAGGGACCAATGCCGAACGGGTGCATGCCCGGAGGGTTCCCGCCTTGCCAGCCGCCGGCCGCGACGGTGTGATGGTTGGGGATGTCGTAGAAGGGCGTCGCCTCGCGCTCGCCGGCCGCGTAGACTTTGGCATCCCAGAAAGCGATCTTTCCGGCGGCGGTCAGGCCGGAGCGGATCTTCACCACGG
The DNA here is from genome assembly GCA_049516835.1 of Bryobacteraceae bacterium. Taxonomy (GTDB): domain Bacteria; phylum Acidobacteriota; class Terriglobia; order Bryobacterales; family Bryobacteraceae; genus Fen-178. Next base: position 75,073 of record JBEKSR010000013.1, read on the forward strand.
CGGCCGGGCGGAAGGTATCGAAGAAGAACTCCTCGGCGCGGTCCCACACGACTTGGACCGGTTTGCCGGCGGCCTTCGCCAGGCGCGCGGCTTCGACGGCCTGCGGCGCTCCGCTCTTCCCGCCAAAGCCACCGCCTACGAATGGGGTGACGATATGCACGTTCTCCTGCTGGATGCCGAGGGCCTGCGCCACCGCGGGCTTCACGGAGAAGGGCGCCTGTGTGCTGGCCCACACGGTGGCCTTGCCGTTCTCGACGGAGGCGATGGCGGAGTGGGTTTCCATGGACGCGTGCGCCACGTAGCTGTTGAGATAGGTCTCGTCGACGATGGCGGTCGAGAGTTTTTCGCCTTCCGCAATGCTTCCACCTTGGCCCACCACCTGGGGTTGCGGCGCAGTTTTGAGCAGGTGGTCGAAGATGGTCTTGTCGTCCAGGCCGGTGCGCGGGCGGTCGAATTGCGCCTTGATAAGGCCCAGCGCCTGTTCGGCCAGGTCGCGCCGCTCGTGGAGCACGGCAATCAGGTCGCCATCCCGCACCACGCGTGCGCCGGGCACTTTCTCGGCGGCGCTCGTGTCAACGCTTTTCAGGGTTGCGCCGTGCGCGGGGAGCCTGAGAATCCGCGCGTGGAGCATCCCGGGAAGAGCGATGTCGCCGGCGTACATGGCCTTGCCAGTGACCTTTTCGAGAGCATCCTTGCGGCGAGGCGATTTGCCGATGATAGTGAAAGCCGCCACGGGCTTCACCGGCACTTTCTCGATATGCCGTTCGATGCGCTTGCCCTCAACCAGTTGCGCATAGGTGACGCGCTTGCCCGGCGCCAGGGGGTCGGTGATGACGCCGGCCTTCGCCTGGAGACGATCGGGCGGGGCGTGGAACTGTTCGGCGGCCATTTGGATGAGGACCGCCCTGGCCTCGGCTCCGGCCGCGCGCACGACGGGGCCTAACATGCGGATGCACATGGAGCCGAAGGTGCCCATGTCGTAGGGGCAGCGGTCGGTGTCGCCCATGACCATGTCCACGGAATCGAAGGGGACGTCCAACTCCTCGGCGAGGAGTTGCGCCAGCGCGGTCATGGAACCCTGGCCCAGTTCGACCTTGCCAACGAGACAGGTGACGCGGCCATCGGCGCCGATGCGAAGGTAGGCGTTGAAGTCGGTGGGACCGGCCTGGCGGCCGGGGAACCGCGCCGGCTCCTGGAAGGCGTCGAGGTCAGCCCTGAAGAATACGAAGAGGCCGGAGCCGGCCACGGCGAAGAAACCGCGGCGGCTCAGATTGGAATTGTCGGGTCTCACAGCGCACCTCCTTTCACCGCGCCCGCGGCTTCCTGGATGGCCTCGACGATGCGAACGTGCGCGCCGCAGCGGCACAAGTTATCCTCCATGTGCTGGAGGATCTCGGCGCGCGTGGGCTTGGGCGTCTTGAGCAGCAGCGCGTAGGCGTTGACGAGCATCCCCGACGTGCAGTAGCCGCACTGAAACGCGTGATGCTTCAGGAAGGCTTCCTGGATGGGGTGAAGCTTGTCCCCGTTGCCCAGACCCTCGATGGTGACGACGCGCTTGCCGGCAATGTCCTTGACGGGGACGGAGCAGGACCTGACGGCCTGCTGGTCCACGACGACGGTGCAAGCGCCGCACAGGCCCTCGCCGCAACCGAACTTGGCGCCGGTGAGGCCGAGATCCGAGCGCAGCACCCACAACAACATGCGCTCGTCATCGGTGGTCACGCGCGCCGGCTTGCCGTTGAGCGTGAATGAAATGGTTCGCTGCATGGGAACCTCCCGGAGAACGAATTCGAGTATTCGCCCCGGTTATATCATATCCGGTTGGCAGGCGGCACCGCCTGCCCCACCAGGCTGTACCAGGCTGTACCAGGCTGCACCCGTTGACGGATAATTCGGAGGTGAAGCGAATAACACTGCTGGTGATTGCCGCGTTGACCGCCGCGCTGCGGGGCTGGTCGGCCGAGCCGGTGCGGGAACGGCGAAACTTCGATGACGGGTGGAGCTTCCACTTGGGCGAGGCACGCGGCGGCGAGCAGCCGGGGCTGGACGACAGCGGCTGGCGAAAACTGAATCTGCCGCACGATTGGTCGATCGAAGGGCCACACAACAGCGCCAATGCCAGTGGAACCGGGTATCTGCCCGGCGGAATCGGATGGTACCGGAAGAGCTTCCGGCTGGCCGAAGCGCTGAGCAGCCGCAAGATCTTCATCGGGTTCGACGGCGTCTACCGCGACAGCGACGTGTGGATCAATGGGAGTAAACTGGGACACCGGCCCTCGGGCTACGCGTCTTTCGAGTACGATCTGACGCCGTACGTGAATTTCGGAGCGAGGGCGAACCTGGTGGCGGTGCGCGTGGATCACAGCGCCGCGGCGGATTCGCGCTTCTACACGGGGTCGGGCATATACCGGCATGTGTGGCTCACGGTCACCGAAGCCGTACACGTGGTCCGGTGGGGAACTTATGTCTACACTCCCATGGTGCGGGAGGCGGACGCTTTGGTAACGGCGGAGACCAGCGTGGCCAACGAGTCGAAGGGCGCGGCGCAAGTCCGGCTGGTGACCGCCATCGAGGATGCGAGCGGGCGCGAGGTGGCGAGCGTGGGGACCGAGGCGGCGGTGGCCCCTGGCGCGGTTCACACGTTCGCGCAGCAGGGCACCGTCGCGAAACCGAGGCTGTGGTCCACGGAAGATCCGTACCTTTATACCGCCGTCACGCGGGTGTTCGCGGGCGGGACGCAGGTGGACGAATACCGGACGCCGTTCGGCATCCGCACGATTCGCTTCGACGCCAACCACGGTTTCTTTCTGAACGGGAAGCCGGAGAAGCTGAAGGGCGTGTGCCTGCATCACGACCTGGGGGCGCTGGGCGCGGCCTTTTCCGAAGCGGCGCTGGAACGTCGGCTGAAGGCGCTGAAAGAGATCGGCGTCAATGCCATACGGTGTTCGCACAACCCCATGGCGCCGGAGCTGTACGACCTGTGCGACCGGCTGGGGCTGCTGGTGATGGACGAGGCTTTCGATGAGTGGACGGCCGGCAAGAAGAAGTGGATCGAGGGATGGAACGTGGGCGTTCCGGGCACGCGCGGTTACCACGAAGTGTTCGAGGAATGGGGCATTCGCGATATCGAAGACATGGTGCTGCGCGACCGGAGCCATGCGTCGATTGTGATGTGGAGCATCGGGAACGAAATCGATTATCCGGGCGATCCGTTCGGCCACCCGCTGGGGCGCGACGGGTTGAAGCCCGGCATGCTATCCGCCAACGAGCTGCCGCTGGTGGCGCGCCGGCTCATCGCGGCCGTCAAACGCCTGGATGGCACGCGCCCCGTGACCCAGGCGCTGGCCGACACGCTGGCCTCGAACGCCACGGGGCTGGCCGACCTGCTGGATGTGGCCGGCTACAACTACCTGGAGCAATACTACGCGCGGGACCACGCGACCTATCCGGAGCGTGTCATTTTGGGCAGCGAGAACTCGCACTCGCTGGCGGCCTGGCGCGCGGTGGCCGCCAACGACTACGTGGCGGGACAGTTCCTGTGGACGGGGGTCGATTATCTGGGAGAATCGCCGCGGTATCCGCATCGCGGCAGCACCGCCGGGTTGCTGGACTACTGCGGCTTCCGGAAGCCGCTCGCGTACCTGCGCGAGGCTCTGTGGAGCGATCGGTCGATGGTGTATGCGGCCGCCCAGGTTCCGGGGCCGGGTAGAGGAGGGACGGTTGAACACTGGAACTGGAGCGGAGACGGGCGCAAGACCATTCCGGTGGAGGTGTACACGAATTGCGACTCCGCGGAGTTGATTCTCAACGGCCGCTCACTGGGCGAGAAACCGGTGGCGGACCGGCTTGAGCCCGTGTTGCGCTGGGAGGTCCCCAACGAAGCGGGCGTGGTGCGGGCGATTGGCAAGCGCGGCGGGAAGGAAGCCGCGCGGTACGAACTGGCCACCGCCGGCGCGCCGCAGCGCGTGGAGCTGGCGGCCGACAAACTCGTGCTCCAGGCGAATGGGAGCGATCTGGCGAACGTGGAGATCCGGGTGGTGGACGTGGACGGCCGGCGGGTGTACGGGGCCGATTCGACGATTGAGGTACAAGCGACCGGCGCCGGCGAACTGGCGGCCATGGACTCCGGCGACCCAGCCGACATAAGCCCCGTCCAGGCGAGCGGCCGGAAGGCATGGCAGGGCAGGGTGCTGGCGATCGTCCGGGCCGGGGCGGCGGGGGGGACGATCACGGTTCGGGCGTCGGCGGCGGGGCTGAAGGCGGGCGAGGTGGTGGTCACGGTGAGATAGGGGGCTTGGAGGAGGGGATCGGGTTGCAGCCGCGGCAATCATATTGCTTTTCCCGCCGTCAGGCATTTCACGCTCGCGCACCGCATTCCGGAGGTGTTCCAAGTATACTTGGACAAGATCAGGAGATCCGAATATGCGACGATCCTTCGCGGTTCACAACCGCGCTTCGACGCGCCATCGGCTGATGGCGTTCTGTTCGCTGTTCTTGGCTTTAGCGATCGGACCGGCTGCCGCCCAGCAGTCTTCGTCCCCGGTGCTTCAGGCCATGAAAGCCGAACTGGACCGGTCCATGGAAAAGCTCAAGACCCAGCCGGTACCACCCTACTTTCTCAGTTATGAAGTCACCGAGAGCCATAATATCGGCGTCTATGGGGCTTTCGGTAAGATTACGAACAGCTTCGAGAACCGGCGGCGCCAGCTCGATATCGATCTGCGCGTGGGCAGCTATGACATGGATAATACGCGCGAGATCCGCGGCGGCATGCCAGTCTCGCCATACGCCGGCCTCTCGAATATTGAGGTGCCGATCGAAAACGATCCCGATGCCATACGGGGCGTTCTGTGGTATCACACCGACGAACGCTACAAGCGCGCGTTGGAACAATTCACCAAGGTCAAGACCAACGTGCAGGTGAAAGTGGCGCAAGAGGACAAGTCCACCGATTTTTCGCACGAAGAGCCGCAGCAATATAGTGAACCTGCGGTTGATGTCCAGGTAGACCGCAAAGCGTGGGAAGAGAAGATCCGCAAATATAGCGCGCCGTTCGCAAAATATACCAACATCTATCAGGCGATGGCGGCGTTCGTCGCCACGGCCCAGACTCGATGGTTCGTGAATAGCGAGGGCGCCCGCATCCAAACCTCGGAGCCCGCTTATCAACTTTTTGTGGTTGCTTACACCAAGGCCGACGATGGGTCGGAATTGCCTCGCTACGAAACGTTTTTCGGTTTCACGGAAAAAGACCTGCCGGATGACGCCACTGTGCTGAAGGCGGTGGACAAAATAGTCGGGGATCTGGAGGCTTTGCGTGTGGCTCCGATGGTGGATCCCTATACCGGACCGGCGGTGCTCTCCGGCCGCGCCAGCGGCGTGTTCTTTCACGAAGTGTTCGGACACCGCGTGGAAGGACATCGGCAGAAGCTCGAGAATGAGGCGCAAACCTTCAAGAAGAAGATCGGTGAGCCGGTGCTGTCCAAGGGATTCTCGGTCTATTTCGACCCCACGGTGCGGCGTTTGGCCAACACGGACCTCATGGGCCATTATCTTTTCGACAACCAGGGCGTGAAGGCGCAGCGTGTCGCGGTGGTGGAAGACGGCATTCTTAAGACCTTCCTGATGTCGCGTACGCCTATCGAGGGTTTTCCCAAGTCGAACGGCCACGGCCGCAAGCAGGTGGGGCTGAACCCCGTGGCGCGGCAATCCAACCTGATTGTGGAGGTCGCGCCTGAAGCCGTGCGGCCCGATTTGAAGAAGTTGCTGATCGAGGAAGTCCAGAAGCAGGGTTTGCCGTTCGGTCTCTATTTCGACGATATCCAGGGCGGTTTCACCCTCACCGGCCGTACCATCCCCAACGCCTTCAACGTGCTGCCTTTGATGGTCTATCGCATTTATCCCAGCGGGCGCGAAGAGTTGGTGCGCGGCGTGGATCTGATCGGTACGCCGTTGACTGCGTTCAGCAAGATCGTGGCCGCGGACAAAAACGTGGCCGTGTTCAACGGCACTTGCGGGGCGGAGTCGGGAGGTGTCCCGGTTTCCGCCGTCTCTCCCGGAATCTTCGTTTCGCAAATCGAAGTGCAGAGAAAGCAGAAATCGCAGGAGCGGCCTCCCGTTCTGCCTGCGCCTTTTGAAGGGAGCAATTGACATGCGGATTGCGATTCCATCGCTTGCCTGGTGCGTTCTCGCCGCTGCGTGCCCGCTCGGCGCGCAGGACGACGTGGTCATGAAGGCCATGCGCGACGAACTGGATCGTTCCATCAAACAGCTTCAATTGGAAAACCTGGAGAAACCCTATTTCATCTCCTATCGCGTAATGGACAACGAGAGCGTTAACGTCTCCGCCAGTTTCGGAGCTTTGGTGCAAAGCTCGGAGGGCCGCTCCCGTATGATCGGCATCGAGGTGCGGGTGGGCAGCCCCCAGTTGGATAACACCAACTTCTTCTCTCCGAACTACAACATGTCGAGCATGACACAGGTGTACAACGGCTCGGCGCAGCTTACGGTAGAGGACGACTATAAGGAACTCAGACGGCAGATCTGGCTGGCAACCGACGCCACCTATAAGAAGGCCTTGGAGGACCTCTCGAAGAAACGATCGGTCCTGCAAAACAAGAGCCGCGTCGACGAACCTCCCGACTTCACCACGGAAAGTCCGGCCACCACCGCCGAAGACGCGCCTCCCGTCCATGTTGACCGCGCGAAATGGGAGGTGCTGGCGCGCAACCTGTCGGGCTTGTTCCGGCAGATGCCCGATGTAAACACGTCCGGCGTCAGCCTGACCGCAGGTAATATCTACACCCGCTACGTCAATAGCGATGGGACGTCGTACACGCGCCGCCGACCCAGTGTGACGTTCAACGCGCACGCCGCCACGCAGGCCGCGGACGGTACGCCGTTGGACGATTTCGGATGGTTGCACGGCCGGTCTCTGGCCGACTTGCCCTCCGAGCAAGACCTGGCGGGCCGCGTGCGCGCCCTGGCCGGGCGCCTGAAAGATCTGCGCGCCGCTTCCACCCTGGAGAATTACAACGGTCCCGTGCTGCTGGAATCCGATGCCGCCGCACAAATGTTCCGCTTGGAATTCCTGCCCAACTTACTGGGCACGCGCCGCTTTCTCTCGGATTTTCCCGGCTACCAACAGATGGCCAGCCAACTCGATAATCCGTTTGTCGATAAGATCGGCGCTCGTGTGCTGCCGGATTTTCTCAGCGTCACCGACAACCCCACGCTGGCCGAATTTGGCGGAGTCAAGTTGGGTGGCTTCTGCAAGATGGATGACGAGGGAATTCCGGCCCGCGAAACCAGGCTGGTGGAAAAGGGCATCCTGAAGACGCTGCTGACCACGCGCGATCCGGTGCGTGGTATCGCGCACAGCAGCGGCAGCCGCCATTTGGGCCAGGCTTCTCCGTCCAACATTCTCGTCACGGCGGACAACGGCCTGACCGCGGCCGAACTCCGCGCGAAGTTTCTGGACCTGCTGAAACAACGCAACAAGGAATTCGGGATTTTGGTGCGCCGCATGCGGAACGCCACGTCTCCGGTGATGGCCTACAAAGTGTTTCCGGATGGCCGCGAGGAACTGATTCGGGGAGTGCAATTCTCCGGACTAAACGCGGCTGCATTCAAGGACATTGTGGCGGCGTCCAAGGACCAGAACATTATCACTGTGCAGTACCGTCCGCGGTCGGCGCTTCCGACATCCTCGGCAGTGGACAATGGTTCGCTCGCGCTCAGCCTGGCGGTACCCTCGCTGCTGTTCGAGGATGTGACTGTCCGCAAGACAAGGGGCGAAACGCCCAATCCTCCGGTAGCCGGACATCCATTTTTCAGCAAGTAGCGCAGCAGTGCGGGGGAGTATTGCAATCGCACCTGATCCGGGAGATTGCCATACGCCTCGCGAAGGCGTCGCGACGCGAACGACCTCATCCAATCAGTTCGTCCAGCGGGCGCGTCTCGCCCCGCCGGTGTTCCTCAAGAGCCTCGCGGCCCAGGGACCGCAATAGAGCCGGCCTTTCGCGGAAGTTGCACCCCCACGCTTCCTCATCGTCCAGAGTTTCCATGATCTGGGATGCGATCGCGTCCTGCTCCTCCGGCGAGAGAGACTCCACACGCCGAAGCGCGCTCTCAAGCAGACCAGTCATGCTTTTGCAATAGCGCGAGACGCTCGTTGGCGATCGTGGCGAACGGCTGCTGGCTTGGTGCTGAAGGCGGGGGAGGCGACGGTGACGGTGAAGCAGGGGGATTGAGGAGGGGATCGATATCCCGCACGAGGACCAGCTCATTCGGTGACGATGAGACCGTCGCGCAGCAGGACGCGGCGGCCGGCGCATTGGGCCACCGATGGCTCGTGCGTAACCAACACCAGGGTGGCGCCGTGTTCGCGGTTGAGCTCGAGCAGCAGATCGAGCACCATCTGGCCGCTGACGCTGTCCAGATTGCCGGTCGGCTCGTCGGCCAGCAGGATGGACGGCCGGCGTGCGAACGCACGCGCCAGCGCGACGCGCTGCTGCTCGCCGCCGGAAAGCTCCACGGGGTAGTGGCCGCGGCGGTCCTCGAGGCCCACTCGACCCAGCAGGTCGCGGGCACGGGCCGCATCGCCCGGTTCTTCGCCGGCCAGCTCCATGGGAAGCAGCACGTTCTCTTCCGCCGTCAGGGTCGGGATGAGGTGATACGACTGATAGACGAAACCGATTTTGCGGCCACGCAGCACGGCCATCCGGTCTTCGGAGAGCTTGGTGATGTCCTCTCCGTCCAGCAGGACCCGGCCGCTGGTCGGCGAGTCCAGGCCGCCAGCAAACCGAGCAGCGTGGTCTTCCCGCTGCCGGAGGGTCCCATGATGGCCGCAAATTGGCCGCTGGGGATATCCAGGTCGATGCCTCTCAGGATGTCCACACGGCGGGTGCGGGTATCGAGGGACTTGGTGAGGGCGCGGACCTGAATCAAGTTCCTATTATGGCTATTCGTCGCGCAGAATGGCGAGCGGCTTCTGGCGGACCATGCGGGCGCTCGACGTCCACCCGGTCCCGACCGCGGTCAGAATGCCCAGCAGAACGGCGCCCGCAAGCACCCTCGCGTCCCACGCCGCCGACGCCTTGCGAAACGCCACCGAGAGCAGCAGGGTGGCGAACGCGCTCCCCATCAAGCCGCCGCTGGCGCCCGCCAGCGCGCCCAGCCAGGCAAACTCGGCCAGGAGCGCGTTTCTGACCTGAGCGGGCCGGGCGCCCAGGGCCTTGAGGATGGCGATCTCGCGGGTCCGGGTCTTCTCCTCTGCCAGCACCATGAGGATCAGGACGGCAGTTCCCGCCAGCAGAATCAGCAGGGCGACGGCACGCAGAATCCACCGCGCGTCGTGGGCTACCGATTGAATGGCCGCCGTGATTTCCCGCCGGTCAATCACCGGGACGCTGGGAAAGCTGGCGGCAAGCAGTCGCCGGACCGCCTCCGCGCGCGCGGTCTTCACCGAGATTCCGGCCTCGTAAAAGACGCTTAGTCCGGCGAATGCAGTGCACGGAAAAACCAGCCCGGCCATCACTTCGTCGACAGCGTCCAGGCGGCGAAGGCCCACGATGCGCGCCGGAAGGGCCCTGCCGTTGGAGAAGAACTCCAGCGTCTGGCCCACCTTCGCGCCCATCATGCCAGCCAGCGACTCCGACACCACGGTTTCCGGTTGCGCGCCGCTGGGCTGCCACCAACGCCCCGCCGAAAGAGGTCCGGAAGGCGCAAGGTTGTAGCAGGCAGCCACCCAGCGCCCGGGGGTGGTGGCGGGCACCGGAACACCGGCGACCTTGGACAGGCGCAGGACGACCAGGGGCAGCAGTTTCACCGGCTGCACCACGTCCGGATCGCCCGCCAGGAGTTCCATCAGCGGGGCGGTCTGGCCTGGTCCGAGGCCGAAGACAAACCGATCGGCACCCGGTAAGGGGAGCGATTGTTGGATGGCGCGAACCACGGCCGCCGGCCCGAGCCAGGAGGCGGTGACGACCATAATCCCTACGGCGAGCGCCAGGAATCGGGTATCGGCCCGGCGTCCCGGCCGGCTCAGACTGCCGACGCCGGCGATCCGCCGGCGCCGGGCGGCGCAGCAGCGCGCGGCCGGTGCCCAGCAGAATCAGCCCGCCGGCGGCCAGGCCGAACAGGAACGCGGCGCCAGCCTTCCACGAGTGGACCATCCATAGCGCCAGCCCCAGCATCCCCAGCAGAGACGCCATCCCAACCATACGCCCGATTTGCCGCCGCCCAGGCGACGGTTCTACGTACCGGCGGAGCACCAGCAGGGGCGGCGCGGTGCGCACCGCAACCAGCGGCATGGCGGTAGCCACCAGGGAAGAGAGGAGACCCAGGCCGACGGCCTCGGCGGCTTCCGTCCAGCGCCACGGGAGTGCCAGGGGAAAGGGCAACTGGTCGGCGAAGATGAGCGGGAAGACGCGCTCCAGGGGAACCGCCAGGGCGGCGCCCAGGACGCACCCTGCGAGCGACAGGCAAGTGATTTCCAGCAGGTAGATCCACAGGATCTGGCGCCATCGGCCACCCAGCGCTTTCATGATGGCCACCGTGTCCAGGCGCTGCTCCATGTGCAGGTAGGTCACCATGGCGACACCCAGCGAACCGAGCGCCAGGGCGGCCCACGCGGCCAGGCCGAGATAGGTGAGGGTGGCATCCAGCGCCGCCGCCACTCGCCGGTCGCCGTGGTCGCGATAGTCGACAATCTGGCCGTCCGGGAAGAGCTGTTGCAGCCTGGCCTTGAGCTGTCCGGTGTCGCTGCCGGCGCCAACCCGAAAGAGCAGCCGAAAGACGATGGCGTTGCCCAGGCGGGCGATCCGCGTGCGTACAAAAGCGGCGTCGGAAAGCATCACCCGGGGATACGGGTTGGGCGCCGCCGCCAGGCGATCCGGCTCGGCCAGGAGAACGGCGGCGATGCGGAAAGCCACGCCGTTGAGAAGCACCCGGTCACCGGGCGCCACCGCCAGGCGCTCGGCAAGGATACGGGAGACAACCGCCGTGTCCGGTTCCAGCGCCTCGCGCAGCGGCCGGTTCGGCTCCAGTTCCACCGTGCCGTACCACGGATAGCGCCGGGCATCCACGCTGCGCACAGAGACCACCACCGGATCCGCCGCCTGATCCGAGGAGATCGTGCTGTGGGTTTCCAGCGAGTCGCTCTCTTCGATGCCCTGGCGGGCCAGTTCGACCATGGCGCCGCGTTGTTCTTCGGAAGGCGGCTGGCGCAGCGTGACGGCGGCGTCGGCGGCGATCCAATGGCGCATGTCGCCGTTGAGGCGGCGGGAGAACTCGCTGCTGAGCGCACGCGATGCATTCATGGCCGCTACCCCCACGGCCAGGGATGCCATGGCCACCACAAAATGCCTGCGTCCGGAACGCAGATCGCGCCACGCGATCTTGCACGATATCCACGAGAGCCTCTGCCTACGGGCCATCATCGGCAAATGCGTCCTGTCGCACGAAATGGAAGGTTATCACGCGCCCTGGCCGGGTTCAGATGCCGCCGTCTTGAATAATCGGTGAAAAGGCTCTAGTTTAGATCCCGGAGGTTGCTATGAAACGAATGCTCTGGCTGGTCGCTGCCGGACTCTCTGCTTCCGCGGTTCACGCTCAAACCTGTCCGTCACCGAATTTCCTGCAGGGCAGCTCGGTCACGGTGTTTGACCGTAGCAACTATCCCGGCAGCGCTGCCGGCCTTCAACGTCAGCCGGATGGGTCGTTCACCCGGCAACGCTATTCTCTCCAGTCTACATACAAGAAGCTCGATTCCATCGCCAATTACCAATCGGCTTTTGTGAACTGCTCGGGGGCGGGCGCGCGTACGTTCAAGACGCCGCCGGGATGGATTCCGCTGGCGGATCAACCGGGGGCGGCGTCGCAGGTTATGGTTGCCTCCGATTTCCTCGGCAACGGCACGCCGGTGGGGCTGGCCGTTGTCTCGGGCGGCACCCATTATCCCCAGGCGCCGGCCGTCGATAGCCTGCTGGTGGGGTTTCTCAACTCCGACGGCAGCCCGCAGTCCCCCACTTACTATCCCGTTCCAACGAACCCGGTGGGTCTGCTGGTGGCAGACCTGAACCGCGATGGCAAGAAGGATGTCGTGGTGGTCAGCAGGGGTCCCGATTCCGGTTCCGACCCGGGTTCCGTCTCGGTCTTCCTCGGCAAAGGCGACGGCACACTCCAAGCGGCGGTGCGTTACACGGGACACACCAACCCGGCTGCCGCGCTGGCGTACGATTTCAATAACGATCACAACCTGGATCTGGCGATTGTCAACTCGGGATCGGGCGACGTCTCGATTCTACTGGGCCGCGGGGATGGGACCTTCGCCGCTCCCGTGAATTACCCGGCGACGGCGGGGGCTACCTCCATCGCAGTCGGGGACTTCAACGGAGACGGACGAGCCGACCTGGTGGTGGGTGGCGGCAAGAATCTCTCGGTGCTGCTCGGCAATGGCGACGGCACGTTCCGCGCCGCCAGCAATCTCCCCCTGTCCATTAGCCCCACCGGCTTGGCTCCCGGCGACTTCAACAAGGACGGCAAGCTCGATCTCGCGGTCACGGACTCGAGCGGCGGCACGGTGTCCATTCTTCTGGGGGATGGAACGGGCAAGTTCGCCAGCGAGTACGATTACGTAGCCGGGTACGAACCCACCGGCCTTTTCGCCATGGATCTGGATGGCGATGGCAACCTCGACGTGGTGATTGGCACGGGCCATCCCGATGTGCTGGCGCCAAACGCGTATTCCACCTATGTCATGGCATTCTTTGGCCGCGGCGACGGCACCCTCATGGGGCCGCCGGTGTACCCGATGGGCTCCGGGGTCGGTACTCTGTTCGCTCTGGTGCTGGCCGATTTCGATGGCGACGGCAAGCCCGACGTGGCCGTCGCTGCCGGAGACGTCTGGATCCTCCTGTCGCGCGGCGGCGGCAGCTTCAGGACCCCGGTTCGCATCCCGATGCCGTCTACGAACGGCGCGGCACGGGCCGTTTCGGTGGTTGCAGCCGATTTCAACGGCGACGGCAAACAGGACCTGGTGGTCGGAACCGCCAGCGCAGATGGCGTCTACGTCTTCCTGGGAAATGGCGATGGAACGTTCAAGACGCCGGTGCAGTACACCACCGGTGGCGAGGTTTCCTCAATCGCAGTGGCCGATTTCAACGGCGATGGCAAACTCGACATTGCAGCCTGCGGGATGGACGTAAGTAAAGGCTCTTCGCTGGCCGCCAATACCGGCATCCTGCTGAACAACGGCAACGGCACTTTCCAATCCGCTAGAAGCCTCCCCGGGTTCGGCGCCGGACCGCATTGGCTGGTGGCGGGCGACTTCAATAAGGACGGCAAGGTTGACCTGGCCGTGGCCACTGAGGGCTCCACGGGCTACGGCTACGGCCCCGACAACGGCGGCGTGCAGGTGTTTCTTGGCCTGGGGAACGGCAGCTTTCAAAACCCGGTAAACTACCCCGCTGGAATCAATCCCAATTTCATCACGGCCGCGGACGTCAATGGCGATGGCGCTCCGGACCTGATTGTGGCTACCACAGCGCCTAGCTTCACTTATAACGTAGACGTCCTTCTGGGCAAAGGGAACGGGACGTTTGGCTCAACGGCCTCGTTTAGCACGGACTATGGGCCGGCCTGGATTGCGGTGGCCGATCTCAACGGCGATGGCAAGCCGGATCTAGCGATCGCGCACTGCTGCGGAGAAACCGATACCACATTCATGTTCGGCAACGGCGACGGCACATTCCAGCCGGACGTGCACCTGGCGGCCAGCGTTTCTCCCATCACCCTGCAAGTAGCGGATCTGAACGGCGACGGTAAGCCGGACCTCGTCATCGGCCTCGGCGGGTTCGGCAGCGCCGTTGCGGTCTTCCTGAACATCTCCACGGCGCCGATCACCAACGTGAATGGCGCCAGCTTTCTGTCCGGTTCAATGGCTCCCAATTCGTGGGCTACTGCGTTCGGCACCGGCTTGGCTACGGTGACACAGTCGGGGCTTCCGTTGCCAACGAGTTTCGGCGGGACCTCGGTTACGGTTACCGACGCTTTGGGTGTCCAGCGATTGGCGCCGCTGTCCTATGTTTCGCCTACGCAGTTGAATTACCTCGTCCCGAACGGTACCGCCCTGGGACCGGCCACCGTCACCGTCTCCGTAGGCAGCGCGGCCGTCGCCAGCGGCTCGGTCACTATCGCAGCCATCGGGCCGGGGCTGTTCCTGTACTCGGGAACCAATCTGGTGGCTGGCGACGTGCTTCGCGTCCACGCCGACAACTCGCAATCCATAGAGAACAACTACACGGTCACTTCGAGCGGCGGGCTGGTTCCCGTTCCCATCGACCTCAGCCCGGCCACCGACCAGGTGTACCTGGAGTTGTTCGCCACCGGCCTGCGCGGTCACAGCGCCGCATCGAATAGCGTCACCGTCACCGCCCGGGGCATCAGCCTGCCCGTTGCCTACGCCGGCGCGCAACCACAGTACGTTGGACTCGACCAGATCGATGTGCTGCTGCCGCAAAGCCTGGCGGGGAAGGGTGACGTGACGATTCAGATCACGGTGGACGGCCAAGCCGCCAACCCCGGCCACGTCACCATCAAGTAGGAATGCGCGCGCGCGCGATCTTTTTCCTGGCGGCGGCCGCGCTGTGGGCGCAGCCGCCGGCGATCCGCACCGGCGGCGTGGTCAACGCCACCAGCCGCATGCCCTCCGTGCTCCCCGGCGGACCGATCGCCCGCGGCGCGCTCTTCGACATCGCCGGAATCCGCCTGGGGACCAGCGCGCAGACAACCTCGGTGACGGTATCCGCGCGGGGCGCCTCGTTCCGCGTGCCATTGCTGGCGGTCTCGCCGCGGCGCATCGAAGGACGGCTGCCGGCGGGCGCGCCCCTGGGCGATGTTTTGCTGACCGTGACGGTGAACGGCGTGGCGAGCGCGCCGTACGCCCTGAAGGTGGTGTCCGCCGGTTTCGGAATCTTCAGCCGCAACCAGGAGGGCTGGGGCCCGGGCCGCGTGGACAACCAGGCCTCCGATGGTTCGTGATCGGCCAACAGCCTGCGTCATTCCGCGCGGCCCGGGAAGGTGGTGGTTCTTTCGGGAACGGGGATGGGCGCATCGCGCCCGGAGGTTTGGGTCGGCCTGCGGCGCGCCGCCGTGGTGGCGGTGCGGCGCGGGACGGCGGGTGAAGGCGACGAGATCGTGTTCCGACTTCCGCCGGACAGCCCGGCCGGCTGTTACGTTCCGCTTCAGGTCCGACAGCCGGACGCGGCCCCGAGCAACACGGTCACGCTGTCGATCCATGCCGGCGGCGCACCTTGCGAGCCTCCACCCATTCTGCCAGTAGCGACCTGGTCCGGCCGTACCGCGGGGGTGGTCGTAATCTCGCGAACGGTAAGAGCGCCGGACTCGACCACCGACGAAGGCGCGGCTGTGTTTGTCTCGCACGAAGACCAGGAACCGACGCTGAGTCAAGTCTTGTTGATTCCACCTCTCGGGACCTGTACTGCTTATACCGGCGCCATGGCCTCCGGGCCACAGCCGTCCTTCTCGCCCGGGGATGCCCTGCTGTCGTCCGTGCATGCCACCGGCCGCGATGCCGGCCCGCGCATCACCGTGGCCCACGGCAATTGGCTGCTGCCGATTTCGCCGCTTCCGGGCACTCCCGGCATCTACAAGCGGCCCTTCGGCGAGCAACGCGGCGGAGGCCCCGGCCGCGGCCGTCCGCTGTTTCTGGAGCCGGGCGACCTGGTGGTCGCTGGACCGGGCGGTGCCGACGTCGGCCCGTTCGCCCTGTCGCTGCCGGCGCCGGAGCCCATCGTGTGGGAGAACCGCGACAGCATGGGCACGGTGGATCGGCGGCTCGGGGTGACCCTCCGCTGGCGGCCGCCATCGCAAGAAGGCGCGGTCCTGATCGGTTTGACCAGCGTCGACCCGTCCGCGGCCGCCTGGGGCGCGTGTTACTGCGCCGCGGCGGGCGCGTCGGGGACCTTCACCATCCCGCCCGCGATTCTCGCCAACCTGCCGGCCAGCCAGCCCGCCCCGACCGTTCCGGCGCCGTCCCTGTGGCTCTCCTACTTGCCCTTCCACAACCAGCAGCCCCTGCACGCCAGCGGACTGGACAACGGCCTGGCGATCAGTCTATTCATGCAAGCGCTGGAAGTGGTGGTTCGCTGAGGGAAGCTTGCCCGGCGAAGATCGTGGCGGACGTGCGTGCCTTGGACATCCACATGCTATCTGCCTTCGGGCGAAAAGGACACCGTATTCCTGGCGGGACCGGCGTGGGAGACGGAATCACGTTTTTTGGGCGAGGTCTACGGCACTGTTCCAACAGGCGGCCACGTGTTTGCAGGCGCTTAGGAACCACGCAAGAATAAACTCGCAGCGCCGACGTGGCGCGGCAGGCACTCGTGCCCAATGCCACTTAGTTTTCGTGAAATCGATATTCTGCATGGATTGTGGGGCGGGCAATCCTGCCCGCAAGCCGGCCTTCCGGCCGGCTGGACCCGCTGGAAAGCGGGTCCGCAGGCT
>JBEKSR010000014.1:0-56207 GCA_049516835.1 Bryobacteraceae bacterium
GATTTCAGCAACGCCAATGCGCGCCGGCGTCGGTCTGACAGCAGATCCGCGCTGCCCTTTGGTCTTGGCACAGGCATTTGCCTCCTGTGCTTATTATTGCATTATTTATACAGTTATCTATAAGATCCAGCGCCAGGCCATGACCCCGCATGAGCTTGCGGACGCTCGAGAACATGGCGAATGCGAACAACCCGCGGGAACGGTCCAGGCACGCCGGGGCGTCGCGGTAGTATCCAGACTCTCCTGGTCCGCGGTGCCGGATCGCATCTGTCATCCGCTCAATCGTCCGGCGATTCGGAGGGGAGGGGCTGGTCGTCACATAACCCGCGATTCCGCACATACATTAACCGCCGGGCGCCGCCTCTGCGATCGGCTGGGAAGAGCCGGTATTGAGAAATACGAATTCGTTGCACCCCAGGCTGCCGCCGCAAGTACTGAGCCAAGACAGTGAAAACCCGCGCACCTTGCAAAAGTCGAAAATCTGTTTTGGCGTCGCCACCTCGAAGGGATAGCCGCCCACCCAATCGATCAGGTCGCGCCAAAACGACATCCCGCGCCCGCCCCCGTAATTCCGGATAGTCTCGAATGGGCGGAGACGCAGGCAATCCTTTATCAGGTGATGGTAGTTGAGGACCAGGAACGACGGCGCTACCACCAGAAAGCGGAAGCCGCGGGGCAGGCGGTTATAAAGCCGCTTCACCTTCTTCCACCGCACGCTGCGCGTTCCCTGATCGTTATAGATGGCGATGAACAAAGATCCGCCGGGAGAAACCAGCGGGCATACATTGTCCAGCGCCTTCCATAAGTCGCCGGTGTGGTGCAATACGCCCCAGGAGTAAACAATATCGAAGCGCCCCAGAGACCGCAGGTAGTCCGTATCGAGAGCCGAGCCTTCTTCGATGGTCCAATCCGTATCGTTCGGGAAATACCTGCGCTTCAGCTCGCGCGTGCAGCCTACCGAATGGGAATCGTAGTCGAAGGAATGCACGCGGGCTCCCAATCGTCTTGCCGCCAGGCTGAATATCCCGCTGCCCGAGCCGACGTCCAGGAAACTCCTCCCGCCGAGCGTGGCGCATTCCAGTCCCTCTCTCAGCGATTTCTCGGCTGCTGCGATTCGCGGTTCGTCCACCGTCTGAAGAAAACGAGCCCAGTTTTCGCCAAATGCGAATCGCTCACCGGCAGTCCACTCTCCCATATTTACCGATTCTCGCATGTTAAAGTCTAGATAGCATGTGCGGGATTGCCGGTTTTCTGCTGCGCGAGGGCGTCGCCCAATCTCGAATCGTCAGCGCCATGTGCGACCAGATCCGGCACAGGGGCCCGGATGACGAGGGTGTCTACACGGATGGGCCATGCGGCATCGGCATGCGCCGCCTAAGCATCATCGATCTCAGCACGGGCCACCAGCCGCTTTCCAACGAAGATGCGTCGGTATGGGTGGCGTTCAACGGAGAGATTTATAACTATCGTGAACTGCGGGAGCGCCTCGCCGGGCATGGCCACCGGTTTCAAACCAATAGCGATACGGAAACGCTGGTCCATCTTTATGAGCAGGAAGGGGCCGACGGCATCGCTTCCTTGCGAGGCATGTTCGCATTTTGCATTTGGGATGCCCGCCGCCGCGAAATCCTCCTGGCCCGCGACCGCTTCGGGAAGAAGCCGCTGTACTACGCGGAGACGCCGAACGGGCTGTATTTCGCCAGCGAATTGAAGTGCCTGGGCGTGGCTGGAGCGCCGTTGGAAATCGACGAAGACGCCTTGCGCCTGTACTTCCTGTTTGGCTATATACCCGACCCATACAGCCCGTACCGGGCGGTCCGAAAGCTGATGCCTGGTTGTTGGCTGCGCTACAGTTCGGAAGGCCGCGTGGAAACCGGGCGATACTGGCGGCTGCCGCCGTTCGCCGGCCGCGATGGGGCCCACCAGGATAGGGAAGAGGTCCGAAGGCGCGTGCGCGAGACCTTCGATGAGGCCGTGCGCATTCGGATGGAAGCCGATGTCCCGCTCGGGGCCTTCCTCAGCGGCGGAATCGACTCCAGCCTGGTGGTCGCATCCATGTCGATGCAATCCTCCGCTCCGGTCCGGACATTCTCGATCGGCTTTGAAGAGAGCGGGTTCAACGAATTGCCTTACGCCCGCATGGTAGCGGAGAAGTACCGCACCCAGCATCACGAAATCATCGTGCGGCCCGATTCAGTAGACCTGGTTACCAAGCTGACACGCCATTTCGACGAACCTTTTGCGGACGCTTCCGCCATCCCCACCTACATCGTCTCCGATTTCGCGGCGCAACATGTCAAGGTCGCGCTCAGCGGCGATGGCGGCGACGAGATGTTCGGCGGGTACGAGAGCTTTTTCGAAATCGAGAAATACCGGGTACTGGACGGGATTCCCCAGCCGATCCGGCGAATGCTGTCGGCCATTGCGGAACGATTGCCCTATGCCGCCTATGGGAAGAACTACCTTCGGATGCTTGGCTGTTCGTCGCCTCTGGAGCGATACTTCGAGCTCCATGCTTACATGGCTTACTTCCTCCGGAAGCAAATGCTGTGTCCCCAATGGATGCTGGCGGGGGATGTCGCGTTCCTCAAGAGCATACTGCCCGATGCCTTCGCCCCTTCCGGAAACGACGTCATGGCGCAGGCGATGTATTTCGAAGCGACCGCTCAATTGGCCGGTGACATGCTCGTCAAGGTGGATCGGGCCTCGATGGCCGCCTCCCTGGAAGTCCGCTGCCCCATGCTGGACCAGCGCCTGGCCGAATTGGCCGCCTCTATCCCGCACTCCTGGAAAGTACGCAACGGCTCCGGCAAGACAATCCTGATCGAGGCGTTGGGGAACCGCCTGCCGCCCGCGACGCTCCACCGCCGTAAGATGGGTTTCGGCGTGCCGCTGGCCCGCTGGTTCCGCACTTCGTTGAAGGATTTCATACACGACCACCTCGAGAGCCGCCGCTTTCGCGAAAGGGGGATCGTTCGCCCCGAGTTTGTAGCCTATCTGCTAGAAGAGCACATGAGCGGCCGCCGGGACAACTCAGACCACCTTTATACGCTTCTCGCACTGGAGTTGTGGTACCGGCAGGAAGAGGATCGGCGGCGCGCCTGGCGCGTCCTGGCGGATCGCCGTCATCAGGAAGCGGCGCGATAGTCCATGGAATCTGCGGGCGCGCGGCGGACGCCCCGGAATCGATGCACTTCCGGGCGCTCCCACCTCATCCCATCGCGCGAAAGCCGTCGATCACTTGGAATCGGGCATCCTCATTCCAGGTGTGAGTCCCCAGCAGCCCCGGCATCCACGAAGGCGGAATCGTACGCACCAGCCTCTCTTCGAATTCGGTGGGGGTCAGCTTCTTGATCTCATTGACGCGGATACCGTACCCATAGCGGATGGAGCAGTCCTGCGTGGGCCGGTATAGACGGCCCTTCCAATAGAACGGCAACCCGGCGGAACGTGAGTTCCCGACCGAAGTGGAGATCGGGCTGGAAGGGTGCAGCTTCCACGACCTGTCCAGGCGGTTTGACCAGAAAAGCAGCGTCTCCGCGTAGGGCTGTCCCGTCGTCGTAAAGAAATACCAGCGGCCCTCCAGAAAAAGCGGCGTCGTATCCACCGCGCGCACATCTTCGGCCAGCGTGGCAACCAGTTCGATCCGGGACGGAAAATGCGCAAAACGATAAAGATCGATGCGCCGCGCCTGGCGGCATTCGGGAATCAGAAAGAGTTCCCCGTTCACCGAAACTGGGCAAGGGTAAGACAGGTGATAGTCTCGCTCCATCACCACCGTCATCTCCGAACAAGAGCCCTGCTCAGAAAGCTTCATGCAAGCCAGCCGCCCTCGGGATGCGCCCGCTGGCAGGTCTTCAAACAGGAGCCAGGTATGCCCATCGAAGTCCACCAGAAAAGGATCGGCCATCCCCGCGCTGCCTGGGGGCAGCGGAATCTCTCTGAACCCGGACAGATCGGCTGGCATCGCGTCGGCGATGGATTGCCCGGAGTTCCGGCGTGCCGCCACGAACCAATGGGGTTGCCGTCCGCGGTGCCGCAGCCGTACCGCGACGCTCCGGCGGAGTTTGCGCGCTATGAACCGCCCCACCTCGAAAGCGGAGGGCCTGGCATCTTCAACCGCCGCTTCCGTCGGCTCCTCGGCCAGACTGCGCCGCTTCTCCACAAAAGCCGGGCCGTCCCGTAGGATCTCCAGGCACAGGCTTGCCATCATGCCGACGATTCCGGCCAGGGGCTCTTTGGCATTATTGGTGAAGAGAAGACCCTGCGCCGTTGAGGTTTCGGCTTCCCGCACCAAACGGCCACGCAACAAAGAGGAATCGTGCCAATAGATCGCCGCCTTTGAGGTTGGCATTTCCGTTGCGACTTCATCCCAAAAAGGGAAACCCTGCGGCATCCCGAGCCGCACGGTGAAGACTCCATACGTGGCCCAGCTCGAAAAACTCACCCGCGGGTCGGGCCTGGAAGCCAACCAGACCAACACATCAAAACGCCCGGCCGGAATCGAGTCGGATCTGTCAACCGCATCCGCCTCAGCCAACTCCGTTTCGCTGAACGGGTCGTAGGCCCTTCGGCTGGCCGCATAGAGGCTTTCCCACAGCCAACCCGCGCGATTCGTTTGCGTGCCGATCGATTCGCCGAGCGGAATGAGGCACACATTCGTCCCCGGCAATCCCCTTAGAAATCGCACCAGGGACTCAACCCATCGGGAACAACGCGTGCTACCGACGACCACTCCGATCCGAAGCGGCTGCGTTCCGGTGTGAGCAACCTCCCTGAAAGGCCATAGGATGGTCGCTTTATCCGGTTCGGAGATCATGGCGTCCTACGATGCCGCACCATGGTCAGCGGGCTGCCACCCTGCGCAAAACCGGATACCCGACCAACACGGGCGTTAAAGCGGGGCCCGGAGCCGGGGCGGCTACCGCCAGTTCCCCGTTCGCCGCCCGTACCAAAACCGCAGCCACGCTGAGCAACAGATAAATCGGAACGTCGTAGCCCACGTGCGCGAAAAGCATGAACACAGACGAGCCCCAGAGGAGCATCTCCACAGCCAAGGCCGATCTTCCGATATCCGCGGCAATGGGCCGGGCATCCTCCGCAACGCGCTTTCGCACGGAGCTGAGCGAGCGAATCGAGCCGCCCAGCAAAACCAAGAAAACGATTAGAACCGGGATCCCGCATTCCGAAGATAACTGGGTGTATGTGTTATGAGTGCCACGCCAGGCGCCCTTGCGAAGCCCAGCATCGACGGCCATTGTATTTTCGGCTCCAGTGAAGTTACCCGGACCGACTCCGAAGAGAGGATGCTGCAATGTGACCTTCAAGCTGGCCAACAGAAGATGTAGCCGCTGTTCGCTGGAAGAAGTAGCCATATCCGACATGCGCACAACGTCCATTGTGCTGAAATCCCCCGTGTGAACCGAAAACACCATGAAGTACCGGTCCCGCATCGTCTTAGGAAGCGCCACAACAACAACACAGGCGCCTACCGTGAGGGCGACCAGCAGAATCGCCTTGCCTGTGATCGAAGCCCGCAAGAAGGCGATGAACAACATCACGATCAAGGCGATCAGCCCGCCCCGGGATCCGGCCCTCAGAAAGCCCGCCAAAATCGTAACCGTGGCCCCTGCCCCGATCACGCAACGGATGATGCGCCCGACGCCGGGGCCTCCGCAGCTCATGTAGCACCACCACAAAGGCACCCCCAGCATGAGAACGAAGGCAAAATAGTTCGGATTCGCAAGATCTCCATATCGTCCGACGACCAATCGGCCGTCCATGCTCAAAGTCCCCGCGCGCAGCCCGGAGACCGCAGCCAGAAGGACGGCGCATGCGATGGCATTCATCGTGTAAACGCAATCCTTGTAGGTGATGGCTAAGCTTAGCACCAGCATGGATACGAGCACGGATCGAAGCCAGCTATGAGTGATCACGGCCAGGCTGCCGCTGCGCCATAGGCTGAATGGCGTTCCAGCGACGAGCAGCACCGCCATGACGCCATATAGCCGGCCGACGCGCGTCTTAACGGAATTCACCCAGCATCCTGAAAACAGCGCTACAAACAGGGTAGCTACCGAAGATATCAGTGGTACGTGTAGGTAGTAGAATGAAATATCCATGATTCTACTGACATCCAGAAAAATGAATATCAGTAGCGTAAAAATACCTATCGCGCGGAGCAGGCCTGTCTGTGTTCGCGGGGCGGCCGTTAGTGCCGTCGTGGGTGGAGAAGTGGTCATCGTCGGCGCATGAGGCAGATTCATCAATACTGTAACATATTGATCCCGGCGGATCATTGAACACTCGAGTTCGCCGTCGTGGGTAAAGACTCTAGCACCGCCTCGGCCTGCATGGGCTGGGGGGTAACCTGCCCCGACGCGTCGCGCAGAACCACGCGGTAATACACCACGCGTCCGGGTATGGCGGGGATCGCGATGGTGCACCTGAAGGCGCATGGCGTTCCTCTGATGGAATCCGCTTCCGTAGCCGAAAAGTAGAAGGGCCGCGACGCGTCTATCGTGGCGTCCTGCGCCACGCAACTCTCTTTCCGCGACGTGCAATAGAAGTCCTCGGGATTCCCGTTCTCCGCGTACCCGAACTCCACAACGGCGGTGCGTGGCGAAGGCCTGAGCGGCAGGGGAATGGACCTGGTGAAAGAAGAGCGCGTCGCAGCGGGAAAGCTCACCCGGATCTCTTCGAAGCTGTCGCGCCGCGTCGAGTCCGCCGCCGGAAACGGCGGCAGCTTGGCCATGTAGACCTCCGTCGTCCCCGTCGGCAGGAACGCTGGAAACAGCAGCCACTTCCCATCGCTGGTCGGACGCACGTTGCTGAACACCCCTTGCTCGTGATGCGTGCCAAACATGTGGCTAATCACCCTCCCCGATCCCCCGTTCAGGTCCGTGGTGAACGGCGAAGCCTGCACCGCCGCGTTCCCATATGCCCAGGAATCTCCTAGGCAGATGTCTACCGCCCCCGTGGCCGATCCCGTGTCGCAGCTCGGCATCGTCGCCCCGGGACAGCTCACAAAGATGTTCCCCGGCAGGGCCCCCGCCCGGCACTCGTTCGCCGCATTGGCCACGCAGTACGCATACGGCGTCGCGTCTGAAATCACGTCCCCCGTCGCCGCGCTGGACATGTCCACCAGCGGATGCGCCCCGCAAGACGCCAGCGTGGTGACCTGTTTGCGGTGCAGCGCCGCCCCGCCCGTCATCTTATAGGTGCTCGCCAGCCCCCCTACCAGGCTCCCCGTCGCCCCGTAACTGCTCCCCGCGTTGATCATCGGAACCGCATCCACCATCCATTGCTGCTCCCACGCCGGCGCCGCCGGCTGGTCCCAACTCGGATGCTGCTGGTAGTTGTTCCCTCCATCCAGGTCCGGCCCCGCCACCCCCGCAAATGTCGGGTTCTCCGCAATTGTCCCAGAGAACGACACAAGATCGTACCCCGGCGTAGCGTTCAGATAATCCCACCGCGACCAAACGATCCCAGGTATTTCCGGCTTGTAGCCCCCGTCTCCTACGTTGATCGAGTCCCGCGTCACCGCGTGGCTGTCGGCTATGTAGTTCTCCACCACCTGGTTGCTCGTCGTCCCGTTCACCGCCGGATAGGTGATGCTCGTCCCATGCGGATCGTTTAGAAAGTTCCAGTACCAGACCCCTCCCGTGTTCGACCCCCATTGCGTCACCCGCCGCGAAAACGACGCGGCCCGGCAGGCCGCATAGAGCTTCGTCCCCGCCGTGATGTTCACTGGAGCCACCGAGGTCGGCGTCACATCCGATCCCGCAATGAACTTGCTCGCCCCCAGGTTGTTGCCCCGGATCACCGTCCAGGTGTGCGCCGCCGCATCCTTGGAAACCAGTTCCATCGGCTCGCCCCCCACCGCTATGTTGCCCGCGAAGAATACATCCCCCGGTTGGGCGTCTTGCAAGTAGTTGGGCGGGCTGGTGGATTGCGGTTCGTAACTCCCGTTGGTGGCCCGGATCTGAATGCTCGTCCCCGTCCCCGCATTGTTGTCCGCCACCACGTAGTAGGCCCCGTTCATGTACTGCGGCCCGAATCGCGAGCTGTTGGACTGCATCGATACCCACGGGTTGTTGTCCCCGGACGGCATCGGCGTGTGGATGGTGCACCAGCGGCTGACCGGCGCCCTCCAGGTGGCCAGCGAGGCGATGAACCTCCCCGTCCCCCCCGCCCCAATGGGCAGATCGTTGCCCGGATCGAAAACGTTGATGTACCCCATGCTGTCCTGGATCGTCCAGGCATATAGCATGAGCTTTCCCATTTGCGTTCCGTAAAACTGCCCCGGACCAAAGTTGTCATAGCCGTAGGTCGGATCGAAGGCCATTATCAGAGGCTGCAATCCGTTCGGAGTGAGATCCGTTGTGACCAGCGGCGCGTTGGCGCTATACGGAGGGATCAGGACCGAATTGCTCACGTTCAGGGCCCCAGTCCAGGTGGCTTTCAGAATCCACGATCCGGATGCGACGCACGGAAGATCCAGGTACATCTTGAGCGGGTCCGTCGGCGAAAACTGGATCATGGTTCCGGACAGAGATATCGCCGCGCCGCACCCTGCATGGCCGAAAACAAACCTCGTCAACGGATATACATTCCCTGTATCCGTCTCCACGGAGACCAGCAACGAGGGCACCGACCATACCACGCACAGGTCGTAGGTATGTCCGTTGGCCGACGCCAGGGCATGAGAGCAGAGTTGGAACATGCCGCCGCTGGGCCAACTGTTCGGGTAGTCTGGCCCGCTCTCGCTGGGCAGGGTGACCTTGCGGATCAGCACGCCCGTGTTGGGATCGACGAAGGACTCGGCACGGCTGGAGGGACCCACCGCCGAGGGCCAGTTGTAGTTTCCCGCCGCGTCCGCCGCCAGGGGTTCCGGATAGGTTCCGCCGAGAGGAATGTTGCCGGTCGTGAACGTGCCAGTTGCCGTGGACGATCCACAGGCGATGCGGTAGTAGTGCAGGGTGTTCGCTTGCAGCGCCCGGCTGTATCGGTTGCCGTCCAAAGCCGTGAATCCGCTCCCATTCATCCCGTGCTTGCCGATCACCATAACGTGGGAGAGGCCACTGGTGAGCGATCCGGCGCGAGAATCCAGATTCCCATTCGTGAACAAGGTAGCGTCCACGTCATGAACGACCGGGGAGTATGTGGCAGACTCGCTCACTTCCATGCCGCACGCTTCCGTGTCCGGGGCGTCGTAGGTTATGATGGCCTGCGTGGGTGTCGTGGCCGAAACGCCTACGTTCGTGATCGGCCCACTAAGAGGCAGGATCGTGTACGTCGCGCTCACGACGTTGCTGTTGTTGTACCCAACCGCGGTGCCCAGGGATTTCAGTATCGTACCCGACACCGACACGGTTATCGCGCCGTCCGTCTGCCCGTGAGAACATGTTCCTGGGTTGGTCGCTGTCGGCGTTGTTCCGTCCGAGGTCGTGCATACATGCGCCCCGGAAGTGGTCGTGGACGGGGTGACGGTTTGAGTCCCGTGGCGCGTGCCTCCAGCGGGGCTGAACGTAGGGTCCGCTACAGGAGTAAGGGTAGGCTGCAACGCAACGGCGATGATAGAACCACCGTTAGTGTTGTTAAAATTGATTACATTAGTTCCTAGAGATGCTCCCAACTCATACTCACCGGCTACCCAGTCATCATTGACATCTACTCCTATCCCCGTGAACCCGGAATCCGTATAGTTAGGGTAATTCGGGTTCTGCCCTAGCCAGAGGCCAAAGATCGCGCAATTCACCGCCGTCGTTGTGAGAGGAACTGTCGGGTGTATATGACTCGGGTAAATCTCCGTGTCTGTGCCTGACGTGCTCACTCTTGACGCCCCCGTCACCCGTGCCACCGCTAAGTAACTCGTCACTGTCTCTGCCGGAGTGATGGTGATGGCGTAATCTCCCGTGTTCCGGGCAGTCACAACCCACAAGTCCGAACGACCCTGAAAATATGACGCATAAATCCAATCCACAGTTTGTAGAGGACTGCCGAATCCTCCCGTGTGGTCCTGATTGTCAGCGCCGGTCATGGAGACTGGATGCCCACTGGAACCTTCAACTCCCTCGTTAGCAGCGAAGATAACCAGATAGTCTCCCGCCGTGACTCCTGTGCAGGTGCCAGAGTTGGTCGCCGCGTGAACCTTCTTGACCGGCACGCAGACGGTCATGGTGATAGCTGATTGGCCTGGAAAAGCAAGCACCAGAGTCGAAATGAAAAACAAAGTGAGGCGTCTTAGCACGATGGGGCCGCCGAGAATGTAGAGAGAATGGTTTCTAGCGCACGGCAGTTATGCAGGATCGTGCCTGCGGGGAGGGGGGTGCTCAAGACGGCGGGGAACACGCCGCCGCCGGGCCATGAGTCAGCCTGCTGGTCTGATCCAGCATCGCTCGGCATTGTTACCTTTCGTATCAAGACGCCCGTGTTGGGATCGACGATGGCCCCGGCGCGGCTAGTCGGGCTCACGATTGATGGCCAGTTGTAAGCCCAACCGCTGGCAGCCGCAAGTGGTTCGGCCGACCTGGTCCCAGTGGCCATCATGCCGTGCCGGCCGATGACCACCGGGCGGCAGCGCCCGTCGGTAATCGAGCCGGAGCGGACATCGGAGTTGGAACCGGCAAACAGGCGGGGATCCACATCGTGTACCAAAGGCGTGTACGACGCCGATTCGCTCACCTCGATCCGGCAGGCGCCCTCGTCCGGGGCCGTATAGAAAAGCGTGGCTTGCGTCGGTGTCACGCCCTGTAGCCGAATATTTTCAATGGCGCCAAACGCCCCAAACGGCATAAGCGGGAGCAAAGGCCACTTCATCTCGGGCATCCCCCTGTCACGGCGGCTAGACCCACCTGACCGGATCCGCCGCTTCGGCTGGAGGAGCGGACCACTGCGGCGTCCTGGCGTTCTGCCGGCGCTGCAAACACCACTCGCCCGAAACGATGGAGCAATCCAACAATAGACATCATACGCTTTTCTGCGCCAGGACAAGAAGATCACTGCAGCTCCGCAGCCCCAAATTCCCACAGTCTCAGCTTGTGCCAATGCATTCGCCGATCTGGAGTTGGAGAGCTCCTATAAACCCGCGCGATCCAGCATTCAGGCCCGACCCCGGGGGGAATACGGGAGGGCCAAGCCGACCGTAATGGTGGAAGTGGCATCCGGAGATCCTTATCTGGAATATATCAGATCCACCTCGACCGCCGGCGAAGTGGAGTGCCGGCGCCGCGCCGGTCGGCTAGCACGAGCGCCAGATTGGCTCGTCCGAAAGCAGAGAGTTCAGGCGGCTTGTTACAATGGTGGACCATGCCACCGAGATCTCACGAAGTGACCAACGAAACGCTGGGGCGTCCGTGGATTCGCTCGCAAAGAATTGTGGCCGTGGCATTTCTCGTTTTTTTCGTATTGGCTATCGCCCGCTGTTGCACGAATTTGCCATGGCTCGATGAAGGTTATCTCTACGATCCTGTATACACCTGGCTGACCAAGGGGCATGCTGGCACAACCATCGTCGAGAGCAAAGGTTTCCCTTACGAGGGTATCGAGCGATACTTCTACTGGCAGCCTCCCTTATACCCGGTGATTAGCGCTGCTTGGCTCAAGGTATTCGGATTATCGCTGATCGCGTTTCGCAGCCTGTCGGTGGTAGCCGGGTTATGCCTCCTGTCTTGTTGGGCGTGGCTGTTGAGGCGGCTTGGAGCGCCGCGACTGGTTCAATTGGTGGCCTTGATCGTGATCGCGACCGATTACGCGGTGATTCGCGCGGCGTCCGACGGGCGCGCGGATATGCTGGCGGCGGCTTTCGGGCTGGCCGGAGTGACCTTGTATATCAAACTCCGGGAGAACAATTTCGCGGCGGCGGTCCTGCTGAGTCAGGCCCTAATCGTGTGCGGCGGGCTCACCCATCCGATGGGTGGTCTGCTTTATCTCGGTATGCTGGTGTATTTCTTCATGACGGGACGCGACTGGCGGCGTCTACGCTGGCCGCATATTGCGATCGCAGCGATCCCCTATCTCATCGGAGCTGCGGGCTGGGGAATGTACATTTCGCACGATCCCGTCCTGTTCAGGAGACTATTCTTCGGCGCATCCACCGCGGGGCGGCTGAACGACTTTTTGCATCCTTTCCTGGCGTTGAAAAATGAGATTCTCCTGCGCTATCTGGCCCCGTTCGGTCTGCGCTCGCCGTATTTGGTGGCGAGGGCAAAGCTGGTAATCCCGGCAGTGTACCTGCTGGCCGCCGCTGCGGTCCTGTTCAGCCCCGTGAGGCGCCAGACGTTCCTTCGGCCTTTCCTGGCGATGTGGGGCGTGGTATTCGTTGGACTGCTCCTTTTGGACAAACAAGTGAGAGGCACGTACATGGTGCACATCCTCCCCTTGTACGCCATACTGCTGGGAGCTTTTACGATCTGGCTGTGGAACAGAACGCCGCGATTGCGGATCCCCGTAGCCGCTCTGCTGGCGGCATTTGTAGTGCTGCAGGCGGGCGGAACCCTGTACATCGTCAAGCTTGATCCATACCATCGAGAGTATGGCCCCATGATCGACTTCGTTAGGCGGAACGCCCAGCCGGGGGACCGGATCGTAGGCCCCCCCGAGATGGGATTCGGGTTGGGGTTCGATGCTGTGCATGACGATAGGGCCTTGGGCTATTTCGTGAACCGCCAACCGGACATAATCATTCTGGACCCCGAATACCGCGAATGGTACGAATCCCTTCCTAAGAGCAACCCGGCGATGGGTCGTTTCATCGCAGATCGGTTCGCAGCGTTTAGGCTCGCCTGGCGGACGACGAATTTCCAGGTCTATTTGCGGCGGGATCGTTTGGGCCAGAGCTAAGTTTGAGTCGCCGATGACGCGGCGCATCGCGCATCGCCTTCGTGAGGCCGGACCGCCAGGGCGCGCGCTCTGAGCCGCATCCACACGAGCAGCCCGCACACGAGTGCGAACCACTCAAGACACGAAATCACCGCGACCTTGATGCGCGCCACGTCGGTCAGTCCGGTGGCTTCGCTGTATGGCCGGAAATACGCGAAAATGTCCAAATATGCCGCCTTACTGCTGGGCGGGGTAAGAATCGGGAATACATGCCGGGTGATGGAGGGGTCCGGAATCACCCAGAATACCCGCTCTGCCACGGCTTGGGAGATTGCCAACACGGCAATCAGCAGTGGCGACGCCAACACCCGCCTCTGCCTGAGGATCGCCTGACCGGCCAGAACAAGAACCACCGGCGCCATGTTCATACCGTATCGCTCTGTGTCGGTCCCCGCCAGCCATGCCAGTCCAGCCGCCAAAACCAGGAATACCGCCTGATGCTGATGACGGCGCAAGAAGGCGAGCGAGTCCCGCCAGTCGAAGAGAACAACTGCCAGCACGGGTCCGAACAGGTTGAACAGCCCTTGAAGAAAGGTGAGAGGGGATTTCTTGAAAACGTATTGAACCAGATTCTCCAGGTACGAGTACTTGTCGGCCCACGCAGCCACTCTCGAGATGTGGTGAGTAGCCAGCATGGCCGCCACGCCAAAGGCCAATGGGAGGAATGCCGCCAAGGCGGGGCACCGTTTCAGCCGGAAAAAGAAAAGCGCGCTGCTGTCGAACTTGATCGGATTACCGGTGAACGGGAAAGCGAAAGCGATGAGCAGCGTAGTCTCCCGAAAAAAGACGCCGACGAACGTCACCGCGCTCACAAGGGCGATCGCCCTGGCCCGCCGCCACGTAGCCGATCGGTCCACACAGATCATTCCGGCGACCACGAAGACGATCGCCCAGGGGTCCGACATCGCCGGATAGAAGAACGTGTAACGCGGCGGCGCCTGCCATGCGACCAGAAATACTGAGGTTACGCCCACGCGGACCAGCCAGCTCGGCACGTGCGGGCGGAGCCACACGATCAGCAGGAACGGCAGCAGCGCGGCAGCCGCAACGTTGACCGCCAGAAATGCGGATAACAAGTTGCCCCGGTTTACCAACGCGGCCAGGAACGGCGTGCCCAACCGGTAGATAAATGCGGGCTGTCCCTCCGGCGCGCGGCTGGCGGCGATCTGCTCCGCCATCTTGACGTACGTAGCTCCGTCCCATCCGATTCCCTTATTAATGGAGATAAGCGGCTGGAACGAGTAGCTCAGAAGTGCGACTACAAGGAAAACTAGATAGACGGCAAGCACTTCGTATCTGGTGGCGCTTGAGAGCATGATTGACTCCCAGTTTGGCTCGAGTTTGATTGCGTCATGGCGCAGCCCCGACCGGGGCCGATAGAACGCGGCGTAATGTGTACCGAACGTCCACGTCGATCTTCCGCGGCATCTTCACCACGCCTTTAAACGCGTACACTTCCACAACAGGCCCCCCGTCGACTTCCTGGTACTTATGCGTGAGCCTCCACTCGGGATCGGAGCTCACAAATCTCCTCAACGCCACGTGATGCGGCCATGGCGTCACGCTCGGCGTTGCATCGATGATCACCGCCCCGACGCCAAGTGACCGCAGAGTCTCGCCAATTTGAGCGTCGTTCCTCATCTTGTTCTCATACCTGTCGCCGCCCCAGTTCATGCTTGCCAGTATCTTAGATGACCGCAACACAAAATGGTTCGGCCGGCGGTCGCGCATGGCGATCTCGGCGACCATGACCGTTTCAGGCGTCGTCTCGGAAGAGACTATGAAAATGGTCTGCGGCGCCGTTCGCACCGGAATCAGATCGCGCGCTGCCTCGGCGTAGGGAAGCCTCGGTTTTCGATATACGCGGAAGTTCACGGCCCCGTAAATCACCGTGGCCGCAATCAGCCCTACTGCGATGGCGGCCCGTCGGGAAGGCAAAAACGCCGTGGCGGCCCATTGTACGCCTAGCGCGAAAAGCAATACGATCCACGGAGCCGTCATCAGCACGTACCGTGGCTCAAAGCCGCCTGGCGTGATGCAGTGGTACACGATAAAACTCAGCGTTAGAGAGACCGCGGCGGCCCATAGCGCGCGCGGCGCCGTGCGCGGCGCCGTCTTGAAAAACCCGCTCGCCATACCGGCCAAGACGAACGGCGTTGTGGCCGCCCCGAGCAACGCGATCGTGCGCGATGCGTATGAATAGGCAATCTGCGGCGTCACATAGATCGGCGCGATGTTCCACACAAGCCAACTGTAGTACGCATACCACGGCCCCGCAAACAGCGCCGCCATCGCCGCCGGCATCCAGAACACGCGCTCTCGAAGTAGATCCGTGCGCCCCGCCAGAACCGCTGCCGGGATGGGAAACAACGCCAGGCAGCCGGCATTCGCCTTCGTGAGTAGAGCGATCGTCGCGAATAGGCCAAACCCCAACGCCATGGAGTGCCGGCCGCTCTCCAGGTAGCGGCTCCAGAGGTAGACCGAAAAAAAGATGAACGTCCCGGTTAGAAGATCGGCCATTACGGCCGAGCTGTATATCTGAAACGCGGGAATCAGCCAGACGAGAAACCCTGCCAGCATCCCGGGGGCGCGGCCGAATATTCGCCCGATCATCCATTGCGTGCACCACATGAACCCGGCTGCAATCGCCCCGACCAGCAGCAGGATCGACAACCGCGACTCCGAAAACGCCAGCATCCAGATTGCCTCAAGAACATGGAACGAAGGTCCCCACATTCCAAAGGAAATCGCCGGGTAGTGGACGTAGAACCGCTCCGCGAATTGTAGCGGGTTTTGCGAGAAGCCGCTCAGCGCGTAATCGTGAAGCATTACGCCGGTAAGATAGTGCCCCGGCTCGTCCGGGTACCCTCCGAACGGCAAACTGTAGGCACGGCTCAGAAATTGGGAGGTCGCTACCAGCGCAAAACACGCAAGATAAATAGCGGCCTGCCTGCATACCTCGGGCGCAATGATTCGCTTGGAGTGCGTCGCGCGCGCCCACCCGATCCTGGATAGACTCATGTTATGGCCCACCCTCGGACGCCTCCTCACATGGGCCCTGATCGCCCCGCGAAGGCCTCATTGCTTGTGCACCTCGAAGGAAATCAGCCCTCCTTGGTCGCGCAGGCCGGGGAAAGCAGTGAACAGCCGGTCCGTCAGGGCAAGCGCGGGCCCGGCGCAACGGTGGCCGAGCAGGTTGACGAGATGCGGCGGGACGAACACGCCCGATCGGCAGGCTAGCGTGGCCGGCAAACCCTCTAGCCATTGCTCTATGTGGCGCTTCGATATGAGAGCCTGCTCCCCGGCTTCTTCGCGCCAGATCGGTCTCAGTTTCATGAGCAGGTCGAATATCCAGCGAAAAATAGTCGCGTTGTTTTCGCTGCCGAAGTAAACTCCGCCCGGTTTCAGGATACGGTAGGTTTCGCGGAAAGTGGCGCCCGGCTTGGGCAGGTGGTGCAGAACGCCATAGATCACCACGTACTCGACCGCATTGTCGCGGAACGGCAGCGCGGA
This sequence comes from Bryobacteraceae bacterium, assembly GCA_049516835.1. Classification (GTDB taxonomy): domain Bacteria; phylum Acidobacteriota; class Terriglobia; order Bryobacterales; family Bryobacteraceae; genus Fen-178. Next base: position 16,396 of record JBEKSR010000014.1, read on the forward strand.
AGCGTCGCCCACAAGGAAACTCGTTGATGACTGCGCGTTCATCCGCGCGGCGCGATTGATCGCCTGCCGGACGAGCGACTTCGAAATATCCATGCCCACCACGGTGCTGCCGCGGTTGATGAGCCGGAAACAACTGCGGCCGTCGGCGCATCCCACGTCGACAATCGTGCCTCCGGGCTTCAGTTGCGATTCCCAGTGTCCAAACGTCGCCGCGTCGAACGCCATCCAGAACGGGCTCTTTTGGTATGCATCGTAGGTCTGGTCGGCGTTATCCGCATACCAGTCGAAATGGCGCCTCTGGGCCGATTGGGCCGACACATCGCCGCCCCGATCGGTCGAAGCGGGCCTCAGGTCGAGGCGCTCCAATGCGCCGGAAAAACGGCCGGTAAACGCCGCGTAGTCCCGTTTGTAAAAGAGGGCCGGCGTGACGAGCTCCAGTAGCTCGTTTTCGATCGGATACCACGAATTGCATGTCCGGCAGACCAAAACCCCGTCCTTTACATGGCCGGCCGGACTATGGTCGAACGAATGCAGTTCAGGTTGCTGGTCCTGCGCCAGGCAGACCGGACACCGCAACAGTGAAACCAGGGATCTCAACATAAGCTTCTACTCTTGCCCGCCTGCTTCGCCGGATGCGCTGGCGGTTCGCGCCCGCTCCGGCACTTCAGCCGCCATGTCCCGCGGCGCAATAAGACCTGCGCCTGGGTTGCTTGGATACTCGCGCGACCCTGCAATTACGTAACCTGGCCGCTTGCGGCTGCTCTGCAGCGTCAGCCATAGATACTGCCCGACGATCCCCAGCCCCAGGCTCGTAAGCGCGCCGAAGAATAGGATCGCCAGCACGATGGGCGTGTACCCCGGAATCCTCACCTTGCCGAAGAACCTGGCCCCGAGCACCACACCGGAGCAGAAAACGGAAAAAGCGATCCCGCCGATTCCCGCGTACAACAGCAGTCGGATGGGTAGATCGGTGAAACTGAAAACGCTGTCGAGGCAGTACCGGATCTTCTTGGACAACGTCCAGGCGCTCTCCCCCTCCAGCCGCGGCTGGCGCTCGTAGCCGACAAACTCGCGGCGGAACCCCAGCCAAAAAAGGAGCGCGATCAGGTTGGTGTTGACTTCTTTCAATTCCAGCAGCCGGTCCCGCACCTGCCTCGTGCAGGCGAATACATCCACCCCGCCCTTGGGCATGTCCTTCACCACGAAACCCCGGTAGATGCGCCAAAACAGATCGGAAAAGAACTCCGACAGCCAGGGATCCGCGCGCGCCACTCGGTAGCCGAAAACGATATCGGCTCTTCCCGACCGCAGGATCTCCGAAAACCGAAGGATCAGCTCCGGCGGCTCCTGAAGGTCGGCGGCAAGCACTGCGAAGGAATCCCCGGAGCCCGCCTGCAATCCGGCCGCAATCGCGCAGAACGATCCGAAATTCCGGCTGAGCGTCACCAGCCGCGAACGGAACGGAACCGTGAGGAGCCGTTCGCTAAGTATCTCGAAAGAGCGGTCCGGGCTTCCGTCGATTACGAACACCACCTCCAACTCCGGCAGTTGCTCGTTCAATCCGGCCAGCGCCGCCAGCAACCGGTCGAGGTTCGCCTCGTTTTTATAAACCGGAATTACTAGCGAAAGCATCTACCCTTGCCACCTGTTGCAGAGATCGATTACCCGATCGGTTTCTTCATCGGTCAGGTAAGGATGAATAGGGAGGCTCACCTCGGAACGGGAAATGGCTCTCGCTGTGGCGCAGTCGTCGATCAGCTCGTGCGGGATGCCGCGGAGCGCGTTCTGGTCGGGGATCGGCGCCGGGTAGTGTTCCCCGGAGACGACTTCGTTCTCCCTCAAATAGCGCATGAACTCCTGTTTCCGGCCGGGATCCACCCGCACGGGGAACAGGTGCCAGACGGAATCCGACCAGGCAGGCCGCGGAATCGGCCGGACTTCAGGATTCCGGATTCCCGCCAGGTATCTCGCGGCGATTCGTTTCCGGCGCGCCGTCCACTCAGGCAACTTCGGCAGGTAAACCCGCCGCATCAGCGCCGCCTGAAGCTCATCCAGCCGGCTGTTGTAGCCGGCCACGTCGTGCCGGTATTTGCCCGTCTGTCCGTAATCCCGTAAGGCGCGCGCGGACGCGTCGTCGTCGTCGCTGTTTGTCAGAACAGCGCCCCCATCGCCCATAGCGCCGAGATTCTTGGTGGGATAGAAACTGGTTGCCGCCAGGCGGCCGGTCGTTCCGGTCCTCTTCTCCCCCGAAGACGCCAGCACGGATTGAGCGCAATCCTCGACGATCGCGCAGCCGAACCGGTCTCGGATGGCCGCCAACCCGGCGGAATTCACCGCGTGCCCGTACAGGTGCACCGGCAGAAGAAAGCGAATGTCCGGCCGCTGGGCGAGCGCCGCGCGGCACCGTTCGAGGTCGATCAACCCATGTTCATCGGTGTCCACGAAGCACGGCACGGCGCCTAGTTTGACGATAGCCAGCGTGGTCGCAAAAGCGGATAACGGTGTCGTCAGCACCCTGTCCCCGGGCCGGCAGCCGGCGATTCGCAGCGCAATTTCCAGGGCATCCAGCCCGCTCGCCACGCCGATCACGTGATGCACTCCCCAGCAGCTCGCCAGGGCCGCTTCGAAGGCGCGGACTTCATGGCCCAGGATGTACCACCCGGACGCTCCTACCGCCGAGAACGCTTCCACGGCCGCTTCCCGCGTGTCCTCCCACTGCCGCCTGAAATCGTTCAGTTCGACCATAGCGATTACTTGGCCGGCGAGCACCCGGGTTCGGCGCGCAAAGCCAGGTATTGCCCATAGTCGCGCACGTAATCGTCAGGGTCGTAGAAATCCGAAGCCAATACCAGCAGTACGGCGTCCGCCGAGTATTTATACTGCACCGCCCAAACCATCGGTGGAATATAGATCCCGGTCGCCGGGCTGTCGAGAATGAATTCCTGCCGCCGTTTCCCGTCGTCGGCGACGATGTTGCAGCGCCCGTGCACGCACACCAGGAACTGATGCTGCTTCTTGTGCGCATGCTCCCCGCGAACGTGCTTGCCGGAAACGCCGAACACCAGGAAGTACCGCTTGATTTCGAACGGGATGTGCCGCTGGACCTCGCCGAACGACAGCATCCCGCGGATATCGTCGACCAACGGCAGCCGGTGCAGCACGACTCCCTCAACCTCGGCCGGATGACTGCCGGTCTTGTCGGCGGGTCCCGCCTGAAAAGCCGGCTGTTCGCGCACGCCGGCGTACCCGCTGATCCAGGCGGGGTTGCCCATTACGACGGCGTTCGGCGGGACGTTGCGCGTCACCACCGAGCCCGCACCGACCATGGCCCTCTCACCGATAACTACCCCGGGGAGGATCGTCGCATTCGCGCCTATGGACGCGCCCTTCCGCACGGTGGTCCGCTCGAAACGCTCCGGATGCCGCTTGCTCCGCGGAAACGGATCGTTCGTAAAGGTGGCATTGGGGCCGATGAAAACGTCGTCCTCGATCGTGATCCCGTCCCACAGTTGCACGCCGCACTTGATGGTGACGCGGTCCCCGACGACGACGTCGTTCTCAATAAACGTGTGATCGCAGATATTGCATTCCCGCCCGATTTTGGCCCCAGGCAGGACGTGTGCAAAGGCCCAAATCCGGGTCCCCTCGCCTACGAGCTGCGTTTCGACGAGTGCGTTTTCGTGCTCAAAACAGGCCATCTTCTACTCCAGGCATCGAGGCTCAGTCATTCAGTGCTTCACGGCGCGTGGCATAAAACCACCAGAATTATAGCATCGAACAGACCATGGTGATAGAATCCGGTTATGCTGGATCATGGGCCCCCTGGTGCATTGAGCCGCCCCGCGATCGCCAGGCTTTGGGTGCTTTCCGTGATCTGGCTGGCGCTGGTAGTAGTCACGATATGGACGCGGACGGCCTACAGAGACGAAGGGGAATACACGCTGGCCGCGCACAATTTCCTCACATACCACACCTGGGATAGCCGCGAAATCGCCTCTATCAGCCCCATGGACGGCCAACTTACCGGCGTTGACAGGCGGAATTATTACCAAATGCCCCTGTATGCCATGGTCCAAGCGGCCTGGTACAAGGTCTTCAGTTGGGGGTTGCGGCAGCAGAGGCTCCTTAATGCCTTTTTCGCCGCCGCCGGCATCGCCCTTTGGTTTCTTCTCGTCCGCCTCTGGAGCGGCAGCCGCGAGATTGCCACGCTTGCGGCTATCCTCATAGCTTTTGATTGGCCGTATTTAAACGCCGCCACCTGGGGGCGTCCCGACATGATGGCGCACTGCCTGGGGCTTCTGGCCCTGTATGTTCACGAGCGCTATTACGAGAGTGCGCCCATCCGCTGTTGTCTGGCCGTCGGCCTCTGCTTGTCCGCCGCGTTCTTTACCCACCCGAATGCGGCCGTCTGGGCAGCCGTTTGGTTGGTCAGGTTTGTCGCCCGGAGGCGCACTTGGAAGGTTTGGCATTTCGCCGCGCTCGCGGCCGCCGGCGTTTTTGCGCTGGCCTGTTTTGCCCTCTGGATCAGCTATGATCCCGTTGCATTTCGTGCCCAGATGGCTGTGAACGCGGGCTATCGGAGAGCCGGTCTCGCCGGGCTGCTTTGGGAATTCCAGCGGTATCTCTGGACTTACGGTATTACGTTCAATTCGGCGGTCTGGCCGTTCCAGTTTGCGAAGATGTATGGATGTGTTCTGCTGCCGGCTGCCGCCCTGGCGGTTTTTTCCCGGTGGAACCTGGCCAAGATGCCCGGACTCAAAAGCTGTCTGATCGCCGCTTGCGTCGCCATGCTCACCCTGGCAATTATTGACAACACGAAATGGGCGCAGTACGGGATTCACGTGACGCCGTGGTTTGCCGTTCTGGCGGCATATGGGGTGAGCACCTTCGACGCCAGCCCGTCACGCAGGGCCTACGGCCAGGCTTTCGTCTACGCTTTCGTTGCCATGGCCTGCATTCTCGTCACAGGCTTGGCCTATCGAAATCCGTACCGCCGCGACTACTTGCCGGCGGTGTCCGCCCTCCGTGAGCTGCGCGAGCCCGGTGTGGTCTTTGCTCCGCCGGAATTCCGCTTCAGCTATTCAGACCCGTTTCTTTACGATCAGGTTCTGGGGTTTCGGAACGGCAAGAAAGCCGCGGTGATGGCCTTAAGAAGGGAGGACCTGGACTACGTGGTCGGCTGGTCGGAGACCCACAATCCGGCGCTCAGAGCCCACATGGCGCGCGTTCTGAACGGCTGTCGCATCGGATTTGAAAACGTGGTCTATCGGGTGTACGACTGCCGCAAGCGCCCTCAAGGAAGCTGATCTTGGTTGGTGTTTGCCGTATTGCAGGATGTTCAACGTCTTTTCCATTGAAACACTCTCGTGTTATAGGCCCGGAGCCCTGGCCGACATAGAACCAGGCCTCGGACAAACTTGCTAGAGAAGAGAGACATGAATGAAACATCGACGTGAAGCTAAGGCCATTGTATTCGTTCTGGTCGTTGTAGCGCTGTTTGTCTTTAGGACGAAGCTGCCGTTTTACGATCTGGTTTCCAGCTTACCGTATGACAAACTCTACACCGCTGTGTTTAAGAGTTCCGGGATCTGCGGGAAGCAGGGGGACTACGCCGGAATGTTGGAGAACTTGCGCACGAGAAATGCTGCTCTGTGGGCTTCTCGCAACTGCAGTCTGGGTGAGCGGGACGCTTCCGGCTTGGGCTTGTGGAAAACGCCTTACGGTGCACTTTGGTTTCCCGCGTCGGCCGAACCCCGGTTTGTATATTTCACCGTCGCGCAGTTCAAGCTGGGGTTCTACCCCGGTGTTTCTGTTCATCGGGGCGACACCGTGATCGATTGCGGCGGATTTGTCGGTGACTGGGCCAAGTGGGCTTTGCAGGCGGGGGCGGCGCGTGTTGTCGTGGTTGAGCCCGGATTGGAACAACTCTCGTGCATTCGCCGGAACTTGGCCCGTGAGATCCGTGACGGTCGTGTGGTGGTCTATCCCAAAGGTGTGTGGGACCGGGATGAGCGCCTGTGGCTCCAGCACGACAAGACGAATCCAGCCGCTGACTCGGTCACAGAGGGGACCGGAGCCGCTGGAGAGTTCATCGATTTGACGACCATCGACAAGATGGTTGCGGAGCTGAATCTCACGAGAGTCGACGTTGTGAAGATGGATATCGAAGGTGCGGAAGTGCGTGCGATTCGCGGCGCCCGTGAGACCCTCAACCGTTTTCGTCCTCAGTTGGCTGTTGCCACCGAACATACCTCGGACATTTTGAAGAACAATCACGATGTCATCCAGGCCGTCCGCGAGACGGCACCGTTCTATAGGTATCGTTGCGGCTACTGCGCGGTGGCCGATACCGGCCCCCTCCCGGAAACGCTTTACTTCCTTCCCTGACCGGCGGCTACTCGTGGTCTTTAAGCCCACCTTACTTGAAAACCCGCCGCAGGCCGAAATACGTGAACTGATTGAAATCGATCCCCAGTTTCATGATGTCCGGCGCATGGACGGCCACACGGAGCCGGTATCGCAACGCGTTCGGCAGCCACCCGTATAACGGAACGCCCCGGTATTCGCTGGAAACAAAGCTGAATTCGATCCCCGGCGCCGCCGTCCTCCGCGCACCCAAACTCTCCAATCGCATAACTAACTCGACGCTGCCTGGACCTGTTCAGTGGTCCCGTGGTGGAGGGCGAAATGGACCGCGAGCGCCGGTTGGATCGCGAATCGGCGCAGTCCATCCGATTCCTGAACGGACGCCCCAAGCGCTCAAGCCGACGCCTCCCGCGAACCTCACTTCACGCAAACGAAGGTCGTCGCCTCAACGAAACATAGAAGCGCGCGTTTCATCAAACCGCTCCGCTGGCCAGCGGCCATCAAGCTCCGCTTCCATCCCACCAGGCGTTCCAAGTCCGCCAAGTCCACCATGTCCAGGATGGTCTTGAAGCCAACCTTCTTGAATTCCCGCCGCAGGCCGAAATACGTGAACTGATTGAAATCGATTCCCAGCTTCATCACGTCCGGCCCATGGACCGCCACCCGAAGCCGGTACCGCAACGCGTCCGGCAGCCACCCGTATAACGGAACGCCCCGGTATTCGCCTGAAACGAAGCTGAATTTGTTGGTCGATTCGAAAAACAGCATGCCGCCGGGCCTGAGGGCGGCATATACCTTCCGCAATGCGGCGCGCCAGTCTTCCACATGCTCGAATACCGACGAGGCCACAATCACGTCGTATTGTCCAATTCCCAGATCGGTTTCCTCCACGTTGCCCAGTTCGATATCCGGCTCAATCCCGTTCGCCCGGCCCAGCTCCATGGCGAACTGGAGGAGCTGGGGGCTGATCTCCAGTCCTTTGCATTGCAGCCCCCTGGCTTTACAGAGCAGTGGGAACCAACCCGTGCCGACACCGATCTCCAGGATGCGGATGTCCGGATTGGGCTTCCGCACCTTGCCGATATACCGCAAATACCTCTCGAATTCCGGCATTCTGTCCTCGAGACGGCAGCTCTTTTCGTGCTCCAGATACCGGTCGATTTCGGACAGATTACCGTGTTGTACCTTCATAGCGTCATAGCGGCCCCACGGAGTGGATGGCGCCGCGCGCGTCCGTCCCTCATGGGAACCTTCAGAATATCACGGTGACGATGGGGATCCCCCCGCCGGTTTACCGAACCGTTTGAGCGGTCATGGGCTGCCTTTGAACGATGTTTCCCGATTTGTCGCGAAGGCTCACGCGATAGTACACAACCCGGCCAGCCAGCGCCGGAATCGCGATCGTACAGCCGGAGCTGCAAGGCGTTCCCGTGATGGATGCCGCTTCTATCGTGGAAAAATAGAAGGGCTGCGAAGCACTGATCGTGCCGCCCTGCGCTACACACGTCTCCTGCCGCGCCGTGCAGTAGAAGTTGCCGGGGTCCGCGTTCTCCGCGTACCCGAACTCCACGATCGCATTGTCCGCGCCAGCGACGCCGGCCAGCTTCACCCGGATCTCTTTGAAGCTGTCGCGCCGCGTCGAGTCCGCCGCCGGAAACGGCGGCAGCTTGGCCATGTAGGCCTCCGTCGTCCCCGTCGGCAGGAACCCCGGAAACAGCAGCCACTTCCCATCGCTGGTCGGACGCACGTTGCTGAACACCCCTTGCTCGTGATGCGTACCAAACATGTAGCTAATCACCCTCCCCGATGCCCCGTTCAGGTCCGTGGTGAACGGCGAAGCCTGCACCGCCGCGTTCCCATAAGCCCAGGAATCTCCTAGGCAGATGTCTACCGCCCCCGTGTTTGCATTGGTGTCACAAGTTAGCTTCGTTGCCCCAGGACAGTTTACGAACATGTTCCCCGGCAGGGCCCCCGCCCGGCACTCGTTCGCCGCATTGGCCACGCAGTACGCATACGGCGTCGCGTCTGAAATCACGTTCCCCGTCGCCGCGCTGGAAATGTCCTCCAGCGGATGGGCTCCGCAAGACGCCAGTGTGGTGACCTGTTTGCGGTGCAGCGCCGCCCCGCCCGTCATCTTATAGGTGCTCGCCAGCCCCCCTATCAGGCTCCCCGTCGCCCCGTAACTGCTCCCCGTATTATTCATCGGGACCGCATCCACCATCCATTGCTGCTCCCACGCTGGCGCCGCCGCCTGGTCCCAACTCGGATGCTGCTCGTAGTTGTTCCCTCCATCCAGATCCGGCCCCGCCACCCCCGCAAATGTCGGGTTCTCCGCAATCGTTCCAGAAAATGACACGAGATCATAACCAGGAGTGGAATTCAGGTAATCCCATCTCGACCACTGGAGGCCGGGGATGCCCGCTTTATTCCCCTGATCCCCAATGTTAATCGAATCCCTTGTCGCCATGTGCGCTGGCGTCATGTAGTTCTCCACCACCTGGTTGCTCGTACTGCCGTTCACCGCTGGATAGGTGATGCTCGTCCCGTGAGGATCGTTGATGAAGTTCCAATACCAAACGCCTCCCTCGTTCGCTTCCCCCCATGGCGACAACGCAGCGGAGAGTGAGGATGCCCGGCAGGCCGCGTACAGATACGCACCTGCCGTGAGGCTAGACGGAGTGACTGAAACTGGGGTTATATCCGAACCAGAGATGAATTTGCTCGCCCCCAAGTTGTTGCCTCGTATCATCGTCCAGGTGTGCGTCACTGCGTCCTTGGATACCAATTCCAGAGGCTCATACCCCGTCGCAAGATTGCCGACCATGAAGTAGTCACCTGGCTGCGCGTCTTGCAGGTAAGCAGGATTCCCTGTGGATTGCGGTTCATAACTCCCATTGGTGGCCCGGATTCGAATGCTTGTGCCCGTTCCGGGGTTATTATCCACAATAACGAAGTAAGCACCACCGCCGTACTCTGCACCGAATCGCGAGCTGTTGGACTGCATCGACACCCACGGGTTGTGGTCACCCATGGGCATAGGGGTGTGGATCGTGCACCAGCGGCTAACGGGCATTTTCCAAGTGGCGGAACTGGCTATAAACCCTCCCGTGCCTCCCGCCCCGATGGGCAGGTCGTTGCCTGGGTCGAAGACGTTGATGTAGCCGAAGGAATCCTGTTGCGTCTCGGCATACAGCATCAACTTCCCCATCTGCGTCCCATAAAATTGTCCTACACCGAAATTCGTGTAATCGTAGGTCGGATCGAAGACTGTCAGCAACGGCTGCAATCCATTTGGCGTCAGGTCCACTGTCGTAAGATGAGAGCTAATCCCCGGCCAAGTCCCGACATTAGTACCGTCGCCAGTCAATGCCCCGGTCCATGTGGCCTTCAGAATCCACGATCCGGCTTGATTGCACGGAAGATCCAGGTACATCTTGAGGGGGTCCGTGGGCGAGAACTGGATCATGGTCCCGGACAGAGACAACGCTGCGGGGCACCCCGCATGGCCGGAAACCAGCCTGGTCAGCGCGTAGACATTGCCTGTGTCCGTCTCCACGGAGACCAGCAACGAAGGAACCGACCATATCACGCAGAGGTCGTAGGTGTGTCCGTTGGCCGACGCCAGGGCATGGGAGCAGAGTTGGAACATGCCACCGCTGGGCCACGAGTTTGCTCCCATGTCGGGAGTGCTGTCTCCTGGCATGGTCACCTTCCGTATCAAGACGCCCGTGTTGGGATCGACGAAGGGCTCGGCGCGGCTGGAGGGATTCACCACCGAGGGCCAGTTGTAGTTTCCGGCCGCGTCCGCCGCCAGGGGTTCGGGATAGGTTCCGCCGAGAGGTATGTTGGCCGTGGAGAACGAGCCGCTGGCCACGTCGGAGCCGCAGGTGAGGCGGTAGTAGTGCGTGGTGTTGGCCTGCAAGGCGCGGCTGTAGCGGTGGCCGTCGGCCGCCAGAAAGGGATTGCTGGTTCCACTGGCCATCATGCCGTGCCGGCCGATGACCACCAGGCGGTAGCGCCCGTCGGTAATCGAGCCGGAGCGGGCATCGGAGTTGGAACCGGCAAACAGGCTGGGGTCCACGTCGTGTACCAAAGGCGCGTACGACGCCGATTCGCTCACCTCGATCCGGCAGGCGCTCTCGTCCGGCGCCGTATAGGAAAGCGTGGCTTGCGTCGGTGTGACGCCCTGTAGCTGGACATTTGTAACTGCCCCATACAGGCTCAGGGGCAACAGCAGCAGGCATTGTTTCGACATAGCTTTCTAGTTCCAGGAACTCCCAGGCCCGGTGGCCTGCCATCGGCTGGCTACTTCGTCATACATAAACGCCTGCCCCGCGCATTGTCCCGCCGTCCCGCCCGCCGCCATGCCGCCGCGGACATTGGCCGGCCACGTGAGCGTGGTGGTCGGGGTAGTGGCTCCATTGCAGATGACCACCCATGCTACCTGCCGGGTGGCTGGGGAATTGTCCCAGGTGATAGCGCAAGTCGCCTGGTTGTTAAGATCGACGTGAAGCGACGACGCCATATTTGCCGCATTGAACGACACTGCCCCCGAGGCACAGGTCAGGCTGGCGCCTGCGTTCGTCCAGAAATACCGACCGAACAGGGTGTATGCGCCCGCGTTGAGGGTGTTCCCGCCCACAACGGAGCCGGCAGTGATGTTCCCGCTCGCCGTGAGATTTCCGCTTGCGTCTCGCGTAACCTTATCGTCGGAAGCAATGGTATTGGCATCGCTCCAGAACGCCATTTGATTGGCGGCGGGCGTCCCCCCGACCAGCGCCCCGGTCTGGCTCCATATGTTTGCCGTCGCGCAAAGATACAGATTGCGCCCCGCTACCGCGTCCGTGGCGAAATAGATCTGGCCGACCCCACAAGTCGAGGGTTTCGCGGCAATCGTCCCCTGCGTATATGCAACCTGCGTCCAGGTATTCGTGCTGGAGCAAGTGTAGATCTTGCGGTTTGCTTCGGCGTCGGTCGCAAAGTAAAACGCACCCTGCGTGCAGGTGCTGGGCATGGCCGCTTTCGTGCCGGACTTCGCCGGCAGGCTCACCCCAGCTCCGGACGCATCAATTGTGCCCTGGAATGTCTGGACTGTGTTGGCAGCGTATGTGTTTGACTGGTCCGTGCGAGCTGCCGTGGAGGCCGTCGCGCTCAGTTGGGTCCAGGTGTTGTCCGGTTGACACAGGTACAGATTCTGGCCGGCCGGAGCATTGGTATTGAAGAATATCTCGCCGCTAGCGCAAGTCGCGGGCGTTGCCGTGCCTGTCTTTACCGGCCTGGTCGACGCCGCGCCGGATGCATCCCAGGACCCCTTGAGCGTCCTGTCGCCATTGATAACCGTTTGGGCGTACAAGAGGCTCGCCCAAAGCGTGATTCCCATCGCAATTGATTTCATGATTAGAAGCTCCGAATGATCGTGGCGCTATAGATGGCTAACGCCGGGTAGATCGTCATCCCCGACAGGTTGCACAACCGCACCGAAACCGTGTCCAGCGCGGTCGCCAGCATGGTCCCGAACAGACCTCGCTGCAACGTCCCCGGCCAGCCTGGCACGACTGCGTCACCTGGCGACGCGCCTGGGACGGAGATGTTCCCGTCGTCCGCGCACGCGCCGTTCTGGATAGAGGGAAAAGCGAGCGTGGCGTGCCCCTTCAGGTACGTCGGTACCAGCGCCGTATCCACCGCGATGGTGGTAGCGGTTCCGGCTTCCACGACTACAATCCCTTGACCCGCGTTTATGATCTGAGTTGAGAGCCAGGAGCGCCAGTCGTTCCCCTGCTGGTTCCAAACCCCATTAACGGCCCCCCATGTCGCAATCGGGATTACATCGTACGGAAATGTTGTGATCCCTGGCTCGGATTGGCACCCGACGGAGCAATTTACCGTCATACTATGCCCAACCGTCAGGATGCCATTCTGGTCTACATAGATGAACGCCGTCCCCGTGCCGCCCGCAACGGTCGCCGTGGAAGGCGTCTGGATGCTTTGCACCGTGTTTCCGAACCGCACATTGCACGGCGTCGCGGCCGAACAGCTCGCTCCAATCGTCAAGACCGTCGGACTGCTAAGCGTGACCGCCAGCGCCGACAACGTTCCACTGGTGGCATTCGGGGTGTGCGGTTCCCACTGGGTGGTCGACGCATTCCAGGAGAGGACTTGTCCATCGGCCGGGGACGTAGCCGCCACCGGCCGGCTCTGAATCCCCCTCACCACCACTGCGCTCAGGTCGCCCGTTGCGTCTCCGCTCAGGGAGTGGCTGTGTGAAAGCGCCGCTTTGCCATCTAGTTGCGCTTGAATGTCGCTTCTGACGTTTGCCAAGGTCCCGAATGCCGTGGCGCCGACTGTACCGGCCCCGATCTTCCCCACGTCGATGCCCGTCGGCAACTGGCCGTTGCTCAACGTCCCCGCAATCTGTGAGAAGTTGTAATCGCCCGCCACCCCGACTACTGCTCCAGCTCGTCCGAACACGCTGGTGACCGAAGAGGTTCCCCCGCCACCAGACTGCCCGCTTCCACCGGAGCCGTTCCCGTTGATTACACAGCTCCCGCTCTGCGGAACGCTGAATCTTACAGTGACGTCGTAGGTCGTGCTATCGACAGACACCCGGCTCGGTTCCACAAGCGTTTCCGTGGAGTCGTAACACGACACCAGCAGGTTCGCGCTCGGATATCCGTGAGAGCTTCCAGGAATGGTAACACTCGTCTGCGAAGTGAAAGACGCCGAGTAATTGGCCGCGGTGCTGCCCGGCTCCCACTGGTTCAGCGTGGCGTTCCACCTTAAGTTCTGTCCGTCCGCCGGGGCCGCAGTGGATAATGGGCGTCCCTGGAGGCCTTTCACAACTGTGGCGCTGGCGGCTCCGCCGGCATCGCCGGCTAAGGTGACGCTCGGGCTGCCCGGCTCCCATTGGCTCGCCGTAGCGTTCCACTTTAAGCTCTGCCCGTCCGTTGGAGCCGCCGAGGACACCGTCCGGCCCTGAACGCCTCTCACCACCGTGGACGCCGCAGGCCCGCCGGCATCGCCGGCTAAGGTGACGCTCGGGCTGCCCGGCGCCCATTGGCTCGCCGTAGCGTTCCACTTTAAGCTTTGCCCGTCCGCCGGAGCCGCCGTGGACACCGTCCGTCCCTGGATGCCTTTCACCACCGTGGACGCCGCAGGCCCGCCGGCATCGCCGGCTAAGGTGACGCTCGGGCTGCCCGGCGCCCATTGGCTCGCCGCAGCGTTCCACTCTAAGCTTTGCCCGTCCGCCGGAGCCGCCGTGGACACCGTCCGTCCCTGGATGCCTTTCACCACCGTGGAGGCCGCAGGCCCGCTGGCATCGCCCGCAAGAGTGTTGGTCACCGTCCCTGGCTGCCACTGGTTCACGGCGGCGTTCCACGTCAGCGCTTGCCCGTCTGTGGGCTTGGCAGGCGACACCGAGCGCCCCTGAACAGCCTGCACTACCGTGTTCGAAAGCGGTCCCGTGGCATCGCCGGAAACGGTACTGCTAACCGGCGTGGGTTCCCATTGGTTGGTATTCCCGTTCCACTCCAGTGCCTGTCCGTGCGCCGGAGCCGCTGCCGAAACCGCGCGCCTTTGCAGCCCTGTCACCGCGGTCGCGCCGGCCGGACCGTTAGCATCGCCTGTCAGCGTTGTGCTGGGCGTACCCGGCTCCCACTGGTTCAACGTGCCGTTCCATTTGAGGGCCTGCCCGTTCGTGGGGAAATTTGTCGATACCGGAAGCCCCTGCAACGCCCGCACCACTGTATTGTTCGCCGGCCCGTTAGCGTCGCCGTTCAAGCTGGTGCTCGGAACCCCCGGTTCCCACTGGTTCGCCGTCGCGTTCCACGTCAAGGCCTGCCCGTTCGCCGGAAGCGACGAGGCAATTCCCCGCCCATACAGCCCGCTCACCACCGTCGCGCTGGCCGGCCCGCTGGCATCTCCCGCCAACGTTGTGTTGGGCGTGCCCGGCTCCCATTGGTTCAACGCGCCGTTCCATTTCAGCGCCTGCCCATCCACCGGGGTGTTAACCGAAAGCCAGCGCCCTCGCAAGCCGTTTACCGTCGTGCTGCCCGACGGCCCGTTCGCGTCCCCCGCCAACGTAACGCTCCAACTGCCCGGCTCCCATTGGTTCGATGCGGCGCTCCACTTCAATCCCTGCCCGTCGGAAGGCGCGGCCACGGATACGCCACGCCCCTGCAGACCCTTCACCACCGTGCTGCCCGACGGCCCGTTGGCGTCTCCCGACAGGGTTGTACTGGGAGTTCCTGGCTCCCAGTGTTGTGCGGTCCGGTTCCACTCCAGCGCCTGGCCGTCGGCTGGCGCCGTATTGGATACCGCCCGTCCCTGCAAACCCTGTACAAGAAGCGACCCCAACGTCCCGAAAACATCGCCCGCTATCCCGGTCCAGGCTGCCGTAGAGCCATCGGTCGAAAGCACCTTCCCCGATTGCCCCGCCGTGTCCGGCAGATCTGGAGGCCCTTGGAGCGTCCACACGTTCTGCGCCGTGCAGCCATAAAAACTCTTCCCTGCCGGCGCTCCAAGCCTAAAAAATGTCTCGCCCACCGAGCACGTAGCCGGCAGAACCGAACCCGTCCGGAAGGTCTTCGTCGGGACTCCCGAAAAATCCACGTTTCTGGTCTGAGTTCTCAAATCCAACTGGGTCTGTGCGCTAGATCCCATCACCGCGGCTGTCCCGAGCAGCCATCTGGCCCATGTAAGGCATCTCATATCTTGATTTTTCCGCCTCCGAACTAGTGCCGGAATTGGCTTACTCCCGCCTTCAGAGTAGCAACGAGGCCAGCGGGTTCCCGTGCAGCGCTTCGCTAAGTAGTTGATTATTCAGGCAGAAATAAACTCACATTTGTTGTGAACGAGAATGGCGGTCGCTACGCTCGGCCACAGAGGGGGATGAAAGCGGGCTCGGCACGAGGGACATTACAGGTACGCTCTGCGCGATTGAGGCTGAGTACGGTCAGGCAATGCGAGGCCGTTTGTGAATGTGGTCCGGAACGTGTTAATTAGGGGAACAGAGCAGTGAGGCTCCCGCCGCAAGGTGGAAAGCCCCTGCCGCCAGTGGGCGCCGAAGGCAGGCCCATTCGCAAGACTTACGGGACCTTCCGGAACGAAGGCATCGGAAAAACTCAGGGACAAAATCTCTCACCGACGGACGCGGTTCAGGATGCGAAGAAGGCGGGGGCTACTGGGTTCTCCTGCGTTCCCAACATGGGCCATCGAAGGAAAGTAGCACCCCAGGAATAGCCCACGCCAAAACCAACCAGCATCACGAGTCCGCCCGGCTGCAGCCGCCCTTCGCAGGCGGCATGTTTGAGGGCAATCGGAATAGTAGATGAGACTGTATTCCCGCAATGACTCAGGCAAAGACAGAACTTCTCACGGGGAATCGCCAGTTTCTTGCGCAGGTGTTCCAGCATGTACTGATTTGCCTGATGAAACACGAAGAAATCGACCTCTTCGATCCGTCGATTGGCGCGCCGCAGCAATTGGTTCACGCATCCGGGGATGGCCCGAATGGTGAAATTGAAGATTTCGGCGCCATTCATGAAGAGATTGTCCTGGCTCCGCCAGTTGCCGTTCTCGTCGCAAACGGGCCGTTCACTCCCCGGCGATGCGGGGGTACGCAGCCCGCCGGCGGGCACGATCAAGTTCGACCCACCCTTGCCGTCGGTGCCGAAAACGTATGGCGCCGGCCGCGAGTCGCCGTCGCCAGGAACTGCCTCGAGAAGCGTGACCGCCGCCGCGTCTCCGAACAGGGTGCGCACGCTCTTGTCTTGTGGATGAATGAATTTACTGTACGTTTCGGCTGTAATCAGGAGGACGCGGGAAGCCTGGCCTGTCTCGATCAAACCTTGAGCCAGCCCCAACCCGTATATGAAGCCGGAGCAGCCAAGATTGAAATCGAGCGCTCCGGCGGTCGTCGGGATTCCCAGCCGATCCTGCAAGAGGCAGGCTGTGGTTGGAAGGAAGTAATCGGGACTCTGGGTGCACAGCAGTAAGTAGTCGATGTCCCCGGGCGAACAGGCTCCGCTCTCAAACAGGGACTGCGTCGCCCTATACGCCAGGTCGGAGGCGCACTCCCCTGGCCTGGTCACATGCCGCTCCAGGATACCCGTCTTACCTTCTATTTTTTCGACGGACCAACCGGGAAACTGCGAGGCCAGGTCTGCGTTGGTGACTACCGTTTCCGGGAGGTAATGCTCGATCGCGCGGATTGCTACTCTCATTTCGAGCCTCCTACTGGGCGGTGTAACCGCCATCTACCGCCAGCACGCTGCCGGTGATCCAGCGACTGGCGCCGGACAACAGGAAGGCGATGGCGTGCGCCACGTCGAGCGGCTTTCCCAGGCCCAACGGCTGGGTTGCACGAACCAACGCCTCCATCTTTTCGGGCGATAGTTCCCGCATGGCGGAATCGTGCATCTCCGTCTTGACGTAGCCGGGCGCCACGCAGTTGATCCGTACTCCCGCCGGCGCCAACTCCACCGCCGCGGATCGCGCAAACGCGATGAGGGCGCCTTTACTGCCGCTGTAGGCGGATCGAGCCGCAACCCCCAACAAACCGGCGACCGATGCCACCAGCACCACGCTGCTCTCCGGCCGCCGCACCTCTTTCCGGCAGAAGGTGGAGGCCAGCGCGACAGCCGCGTGATAATTGATCCGCATAACTTCTTCGGCGTGCGCCGTGTCCACCATACGCAGAGGGCGTAAGGATGAGATACCCGCAGAGCACACCAACCCGTCCAACGGACCAGTTTCTTGAACCAACTGGCGTAGCCAAAGCGGGATCTCTTCCACGCGCCCCAAATCGAACGGCGCCAGGCGGTGCCCTTCGCCCTCCATGGCGCCGAGGGTTTCGCGGAGGCGTTCCTGGTTGCGAGCCGTCAGAATGACCCGGGCGCCCAACTGACTGAGCAGGATCGCGGCGCTTTGACCAATACCGGACGAAGCGCCGGTGACCAGCACGGTCTTGCTCTCCATCTGGAGAGGGTTTGTCATGCGCGCGGGGCTTCCGCCACGAGCGCGGCGAGGTCGTCCACGGTACGACAGGATAGAATCGCTTTGGCCGGTAATGAAACGCCGTACTCGGTGTCGACCATCGCAATGAAACCGATAACTGCCAGCGAATTCCAATCCTCCAGATTGGCCAGCGCGCTCGAGCCCTGAACAGTGCCGGCGGCGGCCTCCAGCAACTCGTCCATTTTCAGATAGAAAGCGTCCTTGTTCATAGTGGTTCTGTCACCAATACGGTTTGATCCGATAGTACGCCTTATGTTACCATTTTTCCTCAAGAGTTAAGGATAAAGACTTCTTCAGGCCCGTATCGCTGAATTGCGCGGCGTACGTCGCGGCTCTGTCGGCTCAGAGTTTATGGCTACAGAAATCGTCGCCCTCCAACCGGAAGAGCAGGAGATCGCGGCTCACTTCTTGGCGTCGGTCTTCGCTGTTTCGCCGGACTTCCCTTTTATCGATCCGCTGCTTTTCCATTGGAAGTACTTTCTACCCAGATCCGATTGGAGCGGTCCGAGAAGCTGGGTTCTGAAGGAAGACGGCCATATTCTCGCGCACGCCGGGATATGGCCGCTCTCATTTCTTCTGCCCGGAAAAGAAGTGCGCAGCATGCACATTATCGATTGGGCGGGCAAGCCAGACGCCGCCGGGGCCGGCGTTGTGCTGTACCGGGAAGTGGCCCGGCAGGCCAGTACCCTGTTGGGGGTCGGAGGCTCGCGAATCGCCCGAAAGGTCGTGCGCATGTTGGGCTTCCCCGAGCCCGGCCGATGCGAGACATACGTTCGGGTGATTCGGCCCTGGCGGCAGCACCGTACTCGCGGAGCCTTGGGCCCGTCGTGGAAGAAGGCGCTCAAGCTCCTGCGGAACACCGTCTGGAGTTTGGCCGCGAAAGGCGCCGCTGCTGGGTGGTCGGCCAAGGCGGTCGATTCGTTTTCGGAATCGGTCACCCGGCTGTGGGAAAGGCACGACCGCTCGCGCTGGACCTTTGTCCAGCGCACGCCTGCTTTTCTCAATTACGTCCTCGCCTGCCCGGCCGGGTGCAGGGGTTTTCTATTGTTTCGGAATGGCGAATTGGCGGGGCGCCTACTGCTCTCCCAGCAGGCGGGACAGACCCGGGTCGCCGACCTTTGGATCGCCTCCGGGGAACCGGGCGATTGGGCGGCGGCGTATGCGCTGGCTATCGAAGTCGCCGGGATGGATCCGCGCTGCTGTGAGCTGACGGTCCGCTGCTCGACGCCGCTGGTGAAAAGCGCGTTACTGGCGAATGGATTCCGCTTCTCCCACGACGAGCCGATCTGGCTGCACGATCCCTCCGGCCTAATGAACGGCGCCGCTCCGCTGCACATTCAAGCGTTGGATTCCGACAGTTTTCTTGCTTTCAATCCTTCGGATCCGTATCTGACATGAGAATTCGATCCGAGTCGCTGGAAGGGAAACGGTAAAAGGCAATCGGCACGAATTCAGGGGTACGAATTGCGTGGTGTTACTCCTGGAGGGCGACACGATTACCCGGATATCGGCCCCAAAGGATCGGTCGGTAGCGATGTTGTTTGGCGATGGCAACACCAGTTCCGCGTCGATACCGCTGGCCATCGGGCACTGTCTGCGCGAGTCACTTGCGTGTACGGGCGGTCCGCTTGTCATTCCGGATCTGACCCTGGTCGATTCCAACGCGCTTGTGGAAGCGGCCTCGAGCGGTCAGGATCAGTGCGCCAACTTGATCGCTCTCAACCCGTCGATGGCCCAGTTCCTCACCATCTTCCGGTGTCCGGCTTCGATCCCCCAGAAGAAGACTATCGCGTAATAGCAAGCCGCCATGGCCGCCCCGCCGCCGAGCGCCACCAGCCAACTGGCCGGTTCACCCAGAACCCGATTTGCCAGCCAGGCGACAGCCGCGACGGGCGCCAGAATGGCGGCCGGTTTCGCATAGATACCCCGCAAGTAGGCCGCAAAACTCAGGCCAACGTGGCGGCTGACGACGTAGGGAACATATAATCCCCGTGATACGATCATCAAACCGGTAACCACGTAGGCCGCGCCGAGTATGCCATGGCGTGGAATCACATACCACAAACCGGCCACGCTGAGAACCGCCTCGATGAACTGCGCGCGCGCCAGGGAATCGTGTTTGGCGAGTCCGTACAGGACGGCGCTGGAATTGAATTGCGCGGCCACGGCGATCACCACACCGGCTCCCAGCACCGGCAGCAGCGGCGCGCTGTTAGCCGCAAAGCCGGGATTAATCCAGACTTGCAGCAACTGCCGCCCGAAGATGGAGAGATAAGCCGCCAGCGGAAAGAACATCATCAGCGAATAGCGATTCGCCAGCACGGCCATCCGCGAAATCCCGCTCAGATCGCCGTAAGCGGTAAGCTCCGCCGCCTTGGATCCCGTAACCACTCCGACCCGCCCGATCAGATCGACCGAATAGCTCAACAGCCGCAACGGAAAGGAGTAATAGGCGACCAGCGCTTCCGACAGAAAATGCCCGATCAACACCATCGCATCCTGATTCAACACCATCAACGACGTGCCCGCCAGGAAGGAATGGGCGCCGTATCTCATCATTTGGCGGGCCTCCGAGAGGCTGGCCTTGCGAGGCGTGAAGGTCCTTCCCGGCAGTACGGTGCGCATGGCGCGGTATGTAAGCGCATAGCCGACGATCTGGCTGGCCAGAACGCATATTCCCAACGCCCGGAGACCATAGCCCATGTAGACCACCGAAAAACACCCCGCCACGCGCAAGCCGTTTGTGACGATCATGATCCGGCTGACCATATCGAAGCGCTGGTAGGCCTCCAGCACGGCCGTGCAGGCACTGAACACGACGGCCAGGGCGAACCCGATCCCGACCGTGACCGTCAGGAACCGGAACGGCGCCAGGTCGCGGGGCAAAACATGAGGGAAAAGCCACGTGATATTCCGCGCTACGGCCAACGAAGCTACAAACACCGCTGCCCCGGCAATTGTGAAGTACGTCAGCCCCGTACTGATCAACTCCTCCAACCGGGCCAGGTCACCCGTCGCGCGGTAGTGCGCCGTGTACTTGACGACCGCCGACCGGAAGCCGAGATCGACCAGCCCGAAATATTCCGCCAGTGAGAAGGCCAGAGCCCAGATGCCATACCGTTCGTCGCCCAAGTGGTGGATGAGGTACGCCGAAAGAAAAATCCCTGCAATGAGGCTGAAAATGACTCCGGCCCAGCCCCACAAGACGTTATGGAAGAAATGTCTTCCTTGGGTGCTGGGTTCCGAAGCGGGCGCCATTTCATTTCAACGTAACAGATGGACATCGCGGCCGTGCAGCCTTGGAGAGCCATCCGTTATACTGATTCCAGTGTTTTGGATGTGAAGTCCCTGGTTCCGGTTCGGGGCGCATGAAGCAGATTATTCGCAAAGGCATTCGGGACATCATCGTCGATGAAGTTCCCGACCCGGTCGCGTTGCCGCACCACGTGCTCATCAGGCCGGTGTTTTCGCTCATCAGCAGCGGCACGGAAACAGCCAGCATCCACCAGGAAGGCGTTATCCGCGAGGTTGCGGACAATCCCTCGCACCTCCGGAAAGTCTGGGAAGTGGTCAAGGTGAATGGGCCCATCCGCACCATGCGGGAGGTCGCCGCCAAGCTGACGTCCGAATACGCCGTTCTCGGCTATTCCGGCGCGGGCATTCTCGTCGAGAAACATCCGACCGTCGCCGGCTTCGAACCCGGCGACCGGGTCGCCTACGGCGGAGAAGGGACCGGCCATGGCGAAACCATCCTGACTGGCCGAAACCTGGTGGCTCGCGTGCCCGATGACGTCCCTTTTGAGCAAGCCTGTTTTGCCACCCTCGGCAGTATCGCCATGAACGCGGTGAGGATTTCGCAATGCGGCTTGGGCGATACGGTGGCCGTGATCGGATTGGGATTGGTCGGTCAACTGGCCGCTCAATTGGCGCGTTTGCAGGGGGCGGTGGTCATCGGCATCGACCTGAAAGCCGATCGAGTTTCCCGGGCGCGCCAGTGCGGCGCGCATTATGCGTTCGAGGCTGAAGCGGCCGCCGAGGCGGTCGGCGCGATTACGGACGGGCGCGGCGTGGACTGCGTCATCATCGCCGCGGCGGCGAAATCCCCCGCTCCCTGCCGCCAGGCCATCCAGATCTGCCGCGACCGCGGGCGCATCGTGGTGCTCGGCGCCGTGGACATGACCCTCCCGTGGAACGACATGTACATGAAGGAAATCCAGCTTCTCATGTCGCGCGCCTACGGGCCGGGCAGTTATGACGCTGAGTTCGAGAAGAAGGGACGCGACTATCCCCTGCCATATGTGCGCTGGACGGAAACGCGCAATATGGAGGAGGTCCTGAGACTCATTTCGACGGGCCGACTGCTCGTGGATCCGCTGATTACGCACCGGTTCTCGCTCGAAGAGGGCGCCCGTGCGTACGAAACCATCATGAACCCCGCTGCGGGCAGCCTCGCCGTGCTCCTTCGATATGAACCGGCATCGGCCGCTGTTCCGGTTTTTCAACCGCAGCGGCGCGTGGAGACGGCGCATCCGGGAGTGGCACCCGCATCGGGGCTCCTCGGCGTGGCGCTCCTCGGGGGCAGCAACATCGCCCGCTGGAGTCACCTGCCCGCGCTGAAGAAAGCGGGAGGAGCCAGATTGCTGGCCGTCTACTCCTCGAGCGGAGTGCGCGCCAAGGGATACGCGTCGCGTTTTGGGGCCGATTTCTGCGCCACGGATTACGAAGAAGTTCTCCGCCACCCCGGAATCGACGCCGTTCTCATCACCACGCGCAATCAATATCACGCGTCGCAAGCCGTGGCGGCCTTGCGCGCGGGCAAGCATGTATTCGTCGAAAAGCCCATGGCGATCACGGAACAGGAATGCCTGGACCTCGAGCGAGCGGTCGCCGAAACCGGCAAGATACTCACGGTGGGCTTTAACCGGCGATTCGCCCCGTACTACCGCCGCTTTCGGGAAGAGTTGATGCGGCGATCGGGGCCGGCCCTGTTGAATTGCCGCATCAATTCGCCGGGCATTTCCGGTTCTTACTGGATGGCCGACCCAGCGATCGGCGGCGCCATTCTGGGCGAGGCCTGCCACTTTATCGACCTGATGCGTTGGATGCTGAACGCCGAGTTGGTGAACGTTTCGGCTTTCAGTCTTCCCACCGGCGCCAAGGATCCGATCGGTGAAAACAACCTGGCGGCAAGTTTTTTGTTTTCCGATGGATCGGTCGGCAATCTGACATACTGCACGGTGGGCAGCAAAACATCCGGGGGTGAGCGGGTGGAGGCGTTTGCGCCGGGCCTGGGCCTCAAAATCCAAGATTTCAAGACTCTGACGATCGAAAGGGGAATTCGCCGCTCGGCGAAACGATTCTGGGCGGAGAAAGGCTATGACGCCCAGATGAAAGAGTTTATCGAAGCCATACGCGCCAGCCGGCAGCCGGCCGTCACGGTTTTCGATGGCAGCCAGGCTACCATTGGATGCCTGCGAATGTTGGAATCCGCTCGTACGCAGATGCCCGTGGCGATACCCGATCCGGCCGCGGCCAGGGCGACTCCCGTTTGATGCCGGCTCCCCCGATTCGCGTTCTGCTGATCGCTCCATCTCTCGACATCCTTGGGGGTCAGGCTGTCCAGGCGACGCGGTTGATGGATGGGATGCGGCAGGTGGATTCCGTCCGCATGAAATTCCTGCCTATCAACCCCCGGCTCCCCGGGCTTTTGAGGGGATTACAGCAAATCAGGTACGTGCGGACCTTCTCAACTTGGCTTCTGTATCTTTTCAAGCTGCTGGCGGCGGCTGCGCGCTGCGATCTCCTGCACATCTTTTCCGCCGGATGCTCTTCCTACCTGCTCTGGAGCGTTCCGGCCATTTATGTCGGCCGGCTCTATGGCAAGAAGATCATCCTGAACTATCGCGACGGCCAATGCGAAGACCATCTCCGCAACTGGAAAACCGCCAAACCACCGCTGCGGCTGGTCCACGAGATTATTGCGCCGACCGATTTCATCGTGGATGTCATGGCGAAGTTCGGGTTCAACGCGCGGTGCATCCCCAACATTCTGGACCTGAACCGCTTTCACTACCGGCGGCGGGAGAAGCTGCGGCCGATCTTTATGACCAACCGCATTCTTGAACCGTTGTACAACGTCGGCTGCATTCTCCGCGGCTTCGCCGTCATTCAGCGGCGCTACCCCAATGCGACCCTCGCGGTGGCTCACGATGGAGTCTGCCGCCCGGGGCTCGAGCGTCTGGCGCGGGACCTTGAATTGCGCAACGTAACCTTCCTGGGCCGGGTTCCGCATGACCGCATGCCGGCGCTCTACGATCAAGCCGATATCTATCTGACCACCCCCAATACCGACTGTATGCCCGGCTCCCTGCTCGAGTGCTATGCTTCCGGCCTTCCTATTGTGGCCACCAAGGCCGGCGGCATTCCGTACATTCTGGCGGACGGACAAACCGGGCTGTTGATTCCAATCGACGATCACGAGGCGCTGGCGGAGGCCGCGTTCCGCCTACTCAAGGATCCGGAACTGGTCGCGCGGCTGACCGCCAACGCACGCCGGGAATGCGAGCAGTACCGCTGGGTCCACATCCGCGACCGGTGGACGGGGACATATCACCGCCTGTTGGGGCGGCCCTGGCTGCCCTCCGCCGAACCGGAGGGGGCGTCGGGTGCCGCATGCTAGACTGAGTTCCAGACAATGGGATCGGTAACCGCATGAAGTCCTCTTCCAGTGGCCGGCCGACTCTCGGGCGATTTCTCTTCCGGCTCGCCGCGCGGCTGCGGGGATCGCGCAGCCTGGAAATCCTGGCCGAGATCGAGCGCGCGCCATTTGCGCCGGTCGAAGAGGTGCGCTCCAACCAATTCCGCCAGCTCTCTGCCCTACTTGCGCACGCGGAGGTTAAAGTGCCCTACTACCGCGAACTGTTTCGGGGTATGGGGATCGCCAGCCGGGATATCCGGAGCCTCGCCGACTTTGCTCGCTTGCCGACGCTTAGCAAGGACGTGGTCAAGGCAAGGCTGCGAGACTTTGTCCGCGATGACGTGCCCCTCGCGAGCCTGATGCTGCACCGCACGGGGGGCTCCACCGGGATCCCGCTTGAGTTTTACCAGAGCCGCGACTACGTGGATGCCAGCGATGCAGGGACGTACCGCAACCTGAAACAGTGCGGCTGGCGCCCGGGCGAAATGGTCGCCTTCTTCTGGGGCGACGAGCGTGCGGCGGCCATGCCAAAAATAGAATTCGAAATCCGTCAATTCCTACGCCGGAGTTACTATTTCGACACATTTCATTCCGGTCCGGAGGAGATGGCGCGATGGGCCGCGCGTTTTCGCCGGCTGCGGCCGGCTGTGGCGCTTGGCTATGCATCCACGGTTGTCCGTTTCGCTGAGTTTCTGGAGGCGGAGAATCTGCATGTTCCTCCCTTGTGCGGCGTCTATACCACGGCCGAAAAACTCTACGATCCACAGCGGAAAACGCTGGAACGGGTCTTCGGATGCCATGTCTTCGACTGTTACGGGTCGGCGGAGATCCGCAATATCGCCGCCGAATGCCCGCACGGAAGAATGCATATCAATGCGGACTTCGTGGTCCTGGAGATCGCCAGACCGGCGTTTCCCGGGGGGCCTTGCCCGTTTGTGCTCACCTCGTTGCGGAACTGGACCACGCCTTTTATTCGTTACTTCAATGAAGACTGCGGTTATTTGCTCGACGAGACCTGCTCTTGCGCCAATCGGTTTCCCCTTATGCGCCTGGATATCGCGCGTATCAATGATAGCTTTGTTCTGCCGAACGGCCGCGTGATGCATGGTCTGTTCTTCACTCACTTGATGTACGGCAGCGAGGGCGTCGCGAGCTTTCAATTCCACCAGACCGCGCGGGACCACATTGTTCTTTGGATCGTGCCCGGCGCGGGCCATCCCGAAGGGCGGCAACGCTCGATTCGGGAGGCCGTGCGCCAGGTTGAAGCGCTCTCGCCGGGTGTCCACGTGGAAGTCCGTGAGACTGCGCAGATTCCGCTCTCGTCCGCCGGGAAACACCGCTTCACCCGTTCCGACGTGGGCGCGGAGGGGACTACGGCGGCCAGCGGCCGGAGCTGATCGTATGTGTGGAATCTTCGCCCGCATCAATCCCATTGGCTTTCCCGCCGACCTGAAGGAATGCCGCCACGCAACCCGCCTTCTCGTTCATAGAGGCCCCGACGCGCACGGCGAATGGGTGAGTGGGGCCGGCGACATGTATCTCGGCTTCCGTCGCCTGTCGATTCTGGACCTGTCGGAGGCAGCCAACCAGCCGATGGCGGGAGCGGACGGGAATCTCCTGATTTTCAACGGGGAGATCTACAACTACCGCGATCTGAAGCCGCAATTGGAATCCCGTGGCTGCCGGTTCCGCACCACCGGCGATACCGAGGTTCTGCTGCGCGCCTTGGAGACCTGGGGAGAGGAAGCGCTTCACCGCCTCGAGGGCATGTTCGCGTTTCTCTTCTGGGATGCGCGCCGGCGCGAAGCGCTCATCGGGCGCGACTTCTTCGGCATCAAGCCGCTGTACCTCTGGCGGCCGCCTTCCGGCGGCGTGTGCGTCGCTTCGGAAATCAAAGCGTTCTACGCGCTCGGCGATTTTCAACCGGAGATCAATGCCGCCGTCCTGCCCGAGTACGTGCGTTTCCGCTGCGTGACGAGCCAGGCCACGCTCCTGAAGGGAGTTTCCCAGGTGCAGCCGGGCGAAACCCTGCGCTACGCTCCCGCTTCGGACCGCTTGACCGCCCGGCGCTACTGGAGGCCCGCTCCGGGCGAGGCTGCGGTTCCGGCAGGCCGCGACCCGGTGGACCATTTACAGGATCTTTTCCGCGCCACGGTGGACCGGCACCTCCTGGCCGATGTCCCGGTGGGTGCGCAATTGTCGGGGGGGGTCGACAGCAGCCTCAGCCTGGCGGTGGCGCAGAAGGACCTCGGCCGGCGCATGCAGGGCTTCCATTGCAGCGTGGAAGAACAGACCTGCAACGAAACCGGCTACGCGCGGGCGGTGGCGGAACATCTCGACGTCCGCATGGAAAGCGTCAGTCTGAACGCAGATCGCTTCTTCTCCTCGATCATGGAGAAGCTGACCTGGCACATGGATGAACCGCTCGGGCATCCGAATGCTATCGGCGTCCACCTGGTTTCCGCGCTGGCCCGCCCGCAGGTTACAGTCTTGATTTCCGGAGAGGGCGCGGACGAAGTCTTTGCGGGGTATCCCCGGTATTCCGCCCTATTGCGACATGATCGCCTTCGGCGGATTCCCGGCGCACCGGCTGTGCTGAAGGGGTTGCCCCCGCTCGATCTGAAATACTATCGGGCCTTGCGCAAAGCCGGCCAGTGGGCGGCGCTGTCCACCGATGGCGAAATTATTGCCGGCATGCAGTTCGTCCCACCGGCGGTTGTGGAGCGGCTGCTGGGTCCCGGCAGCGTGGGCTTCAGTGAGGAGGCTCGCTGGAATCTACTGGCGGACTTCCGCGCATGCGACGTCCTCACGCGCTGCCAGTTGTTCGACCTCGCCACCTATCTCCCCGCGCTGCTAGTGCGGCAAGACAAGATGAGCATGGCGGCATCCATCGAGAACCGCGTCCCGTTCGTCACGCCGGGCATGGCCGCCTTGGGACTCGGCCTGGCGCAATCCTGGCGCGCCACGCGCGGCGAGCAGAAAGTGGTCTTGAAAAAACTGCTCTGCCGGTATGTTCCGAGGGAGATCGTGTACCGGAAAAAGGCGGGCTTCGGAATACCCTTGGCGAAGTGGTTCCGAACGCCGGTGGGGCGCGAGCGATACCAATGGCTGCTGGATGCCTCCTGCCCGTTAGACGCCTGCCTGGACCGCGGCGCGGTTCAGGAACTGATCCGGAACTACGGCGGCGGCGACTCGGAGACGGAGGCCGTCTGGGTGCTGCTTACGCTGGGCATCTGGATGCGCCTCTTTGGCAGTAAAGCCGCGGTGGCGGAGGCTGGCGCGGCCCCTTCGGTATAGATCAACCCGCGTTCCTGGTAAGGAACTGCTGGTAAATCGCACCCATCCTGGCCGCCGCTCGATCCAATGTGAAAGTCTCCTGGATCGTGCGGCGCCCCACTGCTTTCATCTCCGCCCGTAATTCAGGGCGGCCAATCAGCAGGCTTAGTTTGGCTGCCAGCTCAACTGCGTTGCCCGGTTCAAAGAGCAGCCCGTTGTCCCCGTCCCGCACCATCTCCGGGTTGCCGCCGACGTTCGAAGCTACCGGGCAGCAACCGCAAGCGATGGCTTCCATCAACGCGTTCGAGAACGCCTCGGAGAGCGAGGGAAGCACGTAGATGTCCATGCTGCGGTACCAGTCGGCCACATTTGCAGTAGCCGGCTGGAAGACGCAATCGTCGAGGATGCCGAGCCGTTTGGCTTCCGCCACGAGCACATCCCGGCTCTCTCCAGAACCCACTATGGCCAGTTTCAGGCCTGGGTGGTCCGGCCTCAACCTGGCGAACGCGGCGATCAGCGTGTCGAGGGATTTCTCGGGCCGCAACACGGAAACCGACCCTATTACGCAGGCGGCCTCCGCCAAACCCGGCATTCGACGCCGGTCTTCGGCGTGAAACGTTCCGGTATCCAGCCCGTTGTAGCAAAGATGCACCCGATGCGCCGGAACGCCTTGGGATTCGATCAGTTCACGGCGTATGAAATCGGAGTTGACCACCACGCCGTCTACCAGCCGGTCCGTCCATTGGAAGACGCGCTGCCAGGCTCGTGAGAAGAAAGCGCGCTCCCCCCGCTGGCTGGAAAGCACCACGGGCGTGCCGGAAAGCCGAGCCACTGGAACCCCGAAGATCACCGTGGGGTAGTCGAATGGATGGACCAGCGCGATGCGGTGACGGCGCAGGTAGGCGCTCATCTGCCAGGCCCCCGTTAGAAGAGAGGGCGATCGAAAGGATCGGATGCCGAAGGAGACGATCGGAATTCCGGCCGCCCGCAACTCGGCCGCGCGGATTCCCTCCGGGTGGTAGCAGCCGACATGCGGTTCGAACCGTTCCCGGTCCAGCGTTCTGGCGGTGGCGGCCAGTTGCCGCTCGCTGCCTCCCAGGTCCAGCGCGCGCGCCATCAGCAATACGGGCCAGCGCTCAGCCATGTGCGTGCATTCCCGGCATGGAACAAAGATGATAGCGTACGGCGCCATTGAGGTCTCAAGCGCTCCGGCATGTTCTGGACCGTCCGCGGCGCCAACGCTATGATTGCGCTTCGATGTTCTCGCTACAGTCGACTTGTTGACGACTATTGGGAGCACCGCCGAGACTGATTGCCCACTGCGTGTCGCACACCCGGCGCAGAAGCCTCCTGTTTTTCCTTCTTAGAAAGGTTTTTGTTTGGGTCTTCAGAACGTCGCAGGGGCGCAGCCCCCGCGGGGAGGAGGGTTTACTCCCACCTGACCAACTCGCGGCGGAGCGACTTTCACCACAGGCTGCTAGTTATGTTAGGATTCTAATCAGCGGGCAAAATTCACTTGATTGTCAGTTCGTCGAGAGTCTTTGTATTATGACTGACTGGCGGCGCCTTGGTCGCACCCAGACCGGCTTGAGTTACCTGCTGAAGCGATAGTAGCATGTGCGGAATCGCTGGCTTTGTAACCGTCCGGCCGACGGAACCGAATCGGCCCTTGATCGAGCGGATGACGGAGATCATCCGCCACCGCGGGCCCGACGATTCCGGTTTCTACCAAGACAACTGGGCCTCCCTCGGCCACCGGCGGCTCAGTATCGTGGATCTGGCCACGGGTCAGCAGCCGATGTCGAACGAGGACGGCAGCTTATGGATCACCTATAACGGCGAGATCTTCAACCACGCGGACCTGCGGCCCATACTCGAGCAGGCGGGGCATCGCTACGCCACCCGCAGCGATACCGAGGCCATCCTCCACGCTTTTGAAGAGTACGGCCCCCGGTGCCTGGACCATTTCCGCGGTATGTTCTCGTTCGCCATTTGGGACAAGAACGCGCGGCGGCTATTCTGCGCGCGGGACCGCTTGGGCAAGAAGCCCTTCTACTACTACTGGGACGGCAGCCTGTTCGCCTTCGCTTCGGAAATCAAGGCCCTGCTGGAACACCCGGGTATCTCAGCTTCATTCGAAGAATCGCTGCTGCCGGAATACCTGGCCTTCGGTTATGTGAGCGAGGAGCGCACGCTGTTTTCGCGCATCCGCAAGCTCATGCCGGGCCATCATTTGACCCTGGACGTTAGCGGCGAACGGCCGGCGCTCGAAATCCGCCAGTACTGGGAGATTCCGGAGGCCGCTCCGGCTGAAGAGCGCGACGACCAATCGTGGATCCGCGAATGCCGCCAGCGGCTCGAGGAAACCGTGCGCATGCGCTTGATGAGCGACGTCCCGCTGGGCATGTTTCTCAGCGGCGGCCTCGATTCCAGCGCCATCGCCGCGCTCATGCGGCGCATGTTCACCGGTCCGGTCAAAACGTTCTCGGTGGGCTACCATGAGGCGCCCTACAGCGAGCTTTCCTACGCCCGGCGCGTGGCCGAGACCATCGGCACGGAGCACCACGAGGTGGTCATCGGCATGGAGGATTTCTTCAATGCCCTGCCCAAGCTGGTATGGCATGAGGATGAACCCCTCGTGTGGCCCTCGAGCGTCTCGCTGTACTTCGTCTCGAAGCTGGCGGTGGAGCAGGTCAAGGTTGCGCTCACCGGGGAAGGCAGCGATGAGATGTTCGCCGGCTACGGCCGGTACCGGTTCTACCTTTGGAACGAGCAGTGGCTGCGCCGCTACCGGATGGCGGTTCCTGGACCCCTGCGGCGGGCGATCCGGGCCGCCGTGGCATCCTCCCGTCTGCTCTCCGCCGGCGTTCGCCGCAAGCTTCAGCATACCTTCGTGGGACTGGGCGAGGATCTTGAATCTCTTTACCTGGACAACTTTTACAGCGCGTTTCCCGGCGCCGAGCGCGCCGCGCTCCTCCTGGCGGCCGATGGAGAGCCGGCATACGCGAATTTCCGCCGGTACTGGGACCAGAGAGGCGCCGGGCTGCTTCTCTCGCGGATGCTGTTCGCGGATCAGAAAACGTACCTGGTCGAGTTGCTCATGAAGCAGGACCAGATGAGCATGGCGACCTCGCTCGAAAGCCGCGTTCCGTTTCTGGATCACGAGTTTGTGGAATTCTCGACGCGGGTGCCCGGCGATTTGAAATTGCGGCATGGGGAAGGCAAGTACATCGTCAAAAAGGCCGTGGAGGATCTGCTACCGGCGGAGATCGTCTACCGCAAGAAGATGGGGTTCCCCACCCCGCTGCGGCAGTGGTTGCGGGATCCCCGGGCCGACCGCCTTTTCGGCCTGCTCACCGCCCGCGACGGCCTGTTAGCGGCTTACCTCGACCGCCAACAGGTGGAATCTCTCGTGGAGCGGCAGAAAGGCGGCCGGTACGATGTTACCGACCGGCTCTGGAGACTGCTCAACCTGCAACTCTGGGGCGACCTGTTCCTCACCGGCAAACGCGAGGAGCGATGGGGCGGACTGCTTTCGCCCGCCGGTGCCCGCTCCACCTTATGAAGCTTCTTTGGGTCAATACCAATTTCATGCACCCCACCACCAAGGGCGGGCAGATCCGGACCCTCGAAATGCTTCGCCAACTCCACCGGCGGCATGAGATCCACTACGTAGCCATCGAGGACCCGCTACATCCGGAGGGGCCGGCCCGGGCCAAGGAGTACTGCGCGCGGGCCTATCCATTCCAGCATCGCGTCCGGGACAAGCGCTCGGCTGGGTTTGCCCTCGAACTGGCGGAGAGCCTGTTCGACCCCATGCCTCTCGCCATCCGCCGGTACCACGCTCCCGCCATGGGCGCGTTTTTGCAGCGCCTGATCGCAAACGAGCGGTTCGATCGCGCGGTGGTCGACTTCTTGAATCCGGCATCCTATTTCCCGGACCTGGAGCGCGGTGTACTCTTCCAGCACAACGTGGAGACCATGATCTGGAGGCGACGCGCGCAACATGCCTCCGATCCGCTCGGGCGGTGGTATTACCGGCTTCAGGCCAGCCGCATGTTCCGGTTCGAGCGGCAGGCGTGCCGCGCGGCCGCTCGCGTGGTGGCCGTTTCGGAGCAGGACGCTCGCACCATGCGGGAGCTTTTCGGCGTGACACGGGTTACCGCCATTCCCACTGGCGTGGATATCGAAGGCCTCACGCCACCCGGCCCGTTCCCGGACCAGACCATCGATCTGGTGTTTGTGGGATCTATGGACTGGCTGCCAAACGTAGATGGGATCCAGTGGTTTGCGCTAGAAGTGCTGCCTCTCATTCGCCGCCAGCGCCCGAATTGCTCACTGGCGATCGTGGGGCGCACGCCCCCGCCTTCGATAGCCGCCTTGGGGCGCGGCGATGAGCGGATTCGTGTAACAGGCACAGTTCCGGATATTCGCCCGTTCCTCTGGAGCGCAGCCGTTTCCATTGTTCCCTTGCGCATCGGCGGCGGCACCCGGCTGAAGATCTACGAAGCCATGGCCGCCCGCGTGCCGGTGGTCTCGACTACGATTGGCGCCGAAGGGCTGGAGGTCCACCACCCGAATGATATCCGCCTGGCAGACTCGGCGCAGGCGTTCGCCGCCGCCTGTTCCGAATTGCTGGCCAACGCCGGGTTGCGCCAGCGTCAGGCGGCCGCCGCCTGGGACATGGTGGCCGCGCGCTGTTCCTGGGAGCACGTAGCCGGATGCTTCGAGCGCGTCCTGGATGAAGCGCCGCAGTTTACCGTGACGACACGGGCGGCCCAGGCGTGAACGCACCGTCAACCATCGCCCGGCTCTCCCGCATGGGTTGGGATGAGATTCATGGCCGTATCCGCCAGGAGGCCGGCAAACGGTGGGACGTCCTGCTGTATCGCTTGGGCCTGGATCCCTATCGCGGAGCACGCTCGGGCGGCGAATCCCGCGGCCACTTCTATTGCGATCCCGGGGATGTGCCCCGCGTGATCGAGATGTTGCGCCGTCGCATGCCGGAACAGGCGGACACGATCCTGGCCGGCGCCGAGCGCATCCTGGACGGCCGCTTCGACCTATTGGGGTACCATGGCCTCGATTTCGGGCACGACATCGATTGGAGCCTCGATCCCGTCCACGGAAAACGGGCGCCGTTCATCCCCTGGCCGGCCATTGGCTTTCTGGACTTCGCCGAAATGGGCGACCACAAGGTAATCTGGGAACTGAACCGGCTTCAGTCTTTGGTTACGTTGGCGAAAGCCTATCGGTTGACCGGCGACGAGCGTTTCGCGGCAGGCCTGAAAGATCTCTGGCACGACTGGCGGCGAAAGAACCCCTACCCCATGGGAGTGAACTGGGCCAGCACGCTGGAGGTCGCATTCCGGGCGTTGTCGTTGATGTGGGCGGCGTTTCTGCTGGAAGGGACTCCAGCGGATTCAGAAGCACTCCAGCGGGATACGACGCGGGAGATCGCCCGCTCCGCCTGGTACATCAGCCGTTTCCTCTCTACGTACTTCTCTCCCAACACGCACCTGCTGGGCGAAGGCACGGCCCTCTTTCTCATCGGACTGCGCTATCCGGGGTTGGCGGATGCGGGCCAATGGCGCAAGACCGGCTGGCGCATCGTTTGCAAAGAAGCCCGCCGGCAAGTGCGCGCCGACGGGCTGCATTTCGAGCAGTCCATCTATTACCACGTCTACGCTCTCGATTTCTTCCTGCAC
Organism: Bryobacteraceae bacterium; assembly: GCA_049516835.1. Classification (GTDB taxonomy): domain Bacteria; phylum Acidobacteriota; class Terriglobia; order Bryobacterales; family Bryobacteraceae; genus Fen-178. Next base: position 49,456 of record JBEKSR010000014.1, read on the forward strand.
GCGCGGCTGATGGCGTCACGCAACGGGGTGGCCGTCCCGCCGGAACTAGATGATACAATTCGCGGGATGCTGGCGGCGCTGGCACAGCTTTCGCAGGCGGGAGCCTTGCCGCGGTTTGGGGACGACGACGGCGGCCGGTTGTTCGACCCCTCGCGGAACCGCCCCGAGCACATGCTCGATCCGCTTTCGACGGGCGCCGCGCTCTTTCGCGATGGCAAATTCAAGGCCGCGGCCCCGGGTTTGTGCGAAGAGACGTTCTGGCTGCTGGGACCCGAGAGCGCCGAAGCTTTTGACGCCCTCCCGCGGGCGGCGCTACCGGTGCGGTCCGTGGCATTGCCGGCCTCCGGCATCTACGCCATGACGTCGCCCGGTCCGCCGGTGAGCCAGCTTTTTATCGACGGCGGCGAGTTGGGGGCGCTCTCCGCCGGGCACGGCCACGCCGATACGCTCAGCGTGCAGCTCGCCAGGCAGCGCCGCCTATGGCTGACCGACCCGGGGACTTGCGCCTATGCGGAGGGCTCCGCGAGAGAGAGGTTCCGCGGCACGTCCGCGCACAATACCATGGCCATCGATGGGCGCCACCAGGCCAACCCGCGGGGGCCGTTCTCCTGGGGACGCCTGCCCCGCGCGCAGGTCCGCAGGTGGGTGGCCGGGGAGACTTTCGATCTCTTTGAGGGCTGCCATTCGGGATACGAGCGGCTCGCCGATCCGGTGAGGCATCGCCGCTGGGTATTGCGATGGGGCGCGGGGTTGTGGCTGGTGCGCGACCTGGCGGAGGGATGCGGGACGCACTGGTTCGATATTTATTGGCATTTCGCGCCGGAGGTTTCGGTGGCGGCCGAAGGGCCGGCGCTGGTCTCCTGCCTGGGGGGTGAATCGCTGGTGATTCTTCCGGCGGGGCTGCCCCGCTGGGAGTGCGCCGTGGAAATGGGCGAGTATTCCCCCGCCTACGGATTAACGGTCCCGGCGCCGGTAGCCCGCTGGAGCACAGGCGGGGAGTGTCCAGCCGAATTTGCGGCCGTGATCGGCTTCGGACGGGGGATCGCGGAAGCCCGGCTGGAGCTGATGGACCCGGGCGCGAATGGAGCGGTGGCCTACGAGTACGCCGCCGCAGGCGAACGCCGTTGGTTTTTCTTCGCCGCACGCCAGGGAGCGTGGAGTTCCCTCAGCTGGGCGAGCGACGCCGCCGTGCTGTGTTTCTCTTCCGAGGAGTTGTTCTTCGCAGGCGGGAGTTATGTGGAATACGCTGGCAAGAAAGTCGTGGAATGCCGGGAGCGATTGCCGCGCCTGGAGTGCCGAAAGCACGGCAAGCAGTGGAGCGTCATCGGCCCGGATCGGGTCCTGCTGAATCCGGCGTCCCTTCCCGAGTCATTACGATGAAACGGCTGTGGCGGGCCCTGGTGGCGATTTGCGCATCCATGGGATTCCTCTATCTTTTCTCGACATTCACACCTTGCGTGTCCTGGTACGGGGGAAAGTTGGCCGGCCCGTGGACCGATCCGAACGCAGATACCCTCATCGTGCTCGCCGCCGGCGATCTGGCTGGCGGATTCCCGGCCGAAGGCACCCTCCTGCGCTGCCTGTACGCCGTCCGCGCGTACCAGACCGGCGGTTTCCGGAAAATCGTGCTGGTAGGATCCCAAACCAGCGAACATATGCGCCGCCTGTTGATGGCCGAGGGCGTGCCCGCCGATATCTTCGTAACGGAGGACGCGTCCCAATCGACGCATGAGAACGCTCTCCGTACGGCGCGTCTGCTGGCCTTTCGAAAAGTGGGAATGAACGTCTTGCCCCGGCCTATCCCCGACGCACGCAAGCGCGCCACCCAGTGGTTACTTCGCTGGCCGGCATTCCTGGACGAAGCGACCGAAAGCGCGAAGATCATCTATTATTTCGTCCGCGGGTGGATCTGACCGCGCCGTCCGCAACACAATCTGAAAACGCTATTCGCGCCGTGGGATACTAGGCTCGTGCTCAATTCGGGACAAAGCCAGTCCATCGCCGTGCTGGGGTTGGGATACGTCGGTTGCGTGACCGCGGCCTGCCTGGCAAAACTGGGCCATCGCGTATATGGCATAGACAAAGACGAGGCCAAGATCGCCAGCATCCTGGCCGCAAGAGCGCCATTCTACGAGCCGGGACTGGAAGGGGCGATCCGGGAAACGGTCGCCGCGGGGAGTCTCTCCGCCAGCACCGAGTTCGCCTCGGGCTTGGCCCTCTCCGATATCGCGCTCATTTGCGTGGGAACGCCGTCAGCCCGCAACGGCAATCTTTCGGTGGAACAACTGGAGCGGGTGCTCGGCGAGATCCGCCAGCATCTCAGCGGACGCAGCCGCCCCCTGATTCTGGCGATCCGCAGCACGGTTTTTCCAGGGACAACCGAGGAGTTGACCGGCGCGCTGCTGGCGGAAAACCCGCTGCTCTCGGTGGTGTCAAACCCCGAATTCCTGCGGGAAGGCGTCGCCATGCGCGACTTCATGGATCCCTCGCTGGTCGTGGTGGGCGGAAGCGATCCGCAAGCCGTTCGGACGGTGGCAGAGATTTACGCTCCTCTGGGCGTGGATCCGTGCCTGGTTTCGTTGCGCACAGCGGAAATGATTAAGTACTGCTGCAACGCGTTTCACGCTCTCAAGATCGCCTTCGCCAACGAAGTCGGCGCGTTGGCCGCGCGTCTGTGTGTGTCCCCCTTCGAGGTGATGGAGACTCTCTGTCGCGACGAGCGCCTGAATATTTCCGCCGCCTACCTGAAACCGGGCTTTGCGTTCGGGGGCTCCTGCCTGCCCAAGGATCTGCGAGCTTTGACCTATCGCGCCATGCGCCTGGACCTTAAGCTGCCGCTGCTGGAGTCGATTCTGCCGAGCAATCAACGGCACCTGGAGAGGGCTGTCGATCAGGTGCTCGATTCCCCTGGCAGCCGCATAGGCATTTTCGGGTTAGCTTTCAAGGAAGACACCGACGATCTTCGGGAAAGCCCGGTGGTTGCCGCCATCGAGCACTGGATGGGCAAGGGGAAGGACGTTAAGATTTACGATCCGCACATCCGGCTAGACCTGATCTATGGCAGCAATCGGAACTTCGTTTTGAACGCTTTACCGCACATCGGCAGGCTGATGGCGTCCGACCTGAAGGAAGTCCTCGCCTGGTGCGACTGCCTGGTGGTAACGCAGAAGCCGGCGATTGAGGCGGCGGCGAAGATTGCGCTTGCCGGCAAGCCCGTGATCGATCTGGCCGGCACCCAACGAAGTTTTCCCCACTGATCTCCCAGTGGGCACGCCAGGGCAAACATCCGGGAGCAAGCGCCCACTGAGGGGTAATGCAAGGCATACTGTCGCCACGAGAAGGAAGATTGATCCAGTTCCCCTAGCCCCCGAGAACCTGAAATATCGCACTGCGGTGCGCGTCCGCGAGTATGCCCAGTTGACCGGGCTTCCGGTGCCGTCGGTCTATGCGATGATCCACCGGGGGGACATCGCGGTCGAGCGCCGCGGGCACTCGCTCCTGATCCCTCGGGCTCAGATCCCCGGACTGGGGTAACCCGTAGACCACACCGACATCTCCGGGCCGCCAGTCTCCCCGTCCGCTGCCCCGCCGGCCACGCTCGCGGAGCGCGGCCAAGTCGTCACCTACACCGACGGCGTGCTCCACGTGCACGACCCGCGCGGCACCCTGGAGGTCGTGGAGTATGCTCTGCGCCACTCTTCCGACCCCTACTATCGCCAGCAGTACCTGGGGCTGGCGATGTGGTGCGGTCAGCGGCTATACTCGCTGCCTCGTCCTATGAGGCCCGCATGTGATGCGCCGATTGCGCTGGTCAAGCAGGTAGCGATCCACATCGGCGTGCTCGGCGTGCTCCTCGGCGAGCAGGACTACCTCGCCGTGCTCAGTGCGTATGCCGGCATCCCCACCATCCGCGAGCGGGATGCCCTCGCCGAGATCCTGTACCTGCGGCCGCCGTCGCTCGTGTACGGTCTGGATGGGTCGGCGGAGCCGATGCGGTATCTGGCCGGTGCGCTACATCAAACGCTCGCGGCCCGCGACCGCCAGGCGCCGCAGGCGCACATGACGGCACTCGATGACAAGCTGGCAGACGAGATGCGGGGCGCGGTGGTGGCGGCGCCCGGCATCGACGTGCAAGAGTACGTCGGCGCGCTCCGGGCGACTGGACGGGCGGCCGACCGGCGACTGGCTCGCGATACCAAGGCCTGGCTCGGCGGCGCCCCCCACCAGAAGCTGGGCGACGCCGCATACCGGCGCATGCTGCACCACCTGCGCGGACCGCGGTCGCGCGCCAGCGGCGCCAGCCCGCTAGCGGCTCGGCCGGATTAGCTCCACCGCCCGGACAAGGGAGCCAGTGGCTCCGCGATGGACTGGAATCGCAGCAGTCGAACCCAGCGCTTCGGGGCGTTCCGTCTTTTCACGCAAGACCAGCACCGGCTTGCCCAGCGAGGGCGCTTCTTCCTGGATGCCGCCGGAGTCCGTAACGATCAGCCAGCAACGGCGCATCAGATCCACAAACGCGGTGTAGGGCAGGGGATCGAGCAGCACCACGTTGGAAAAGCCGGAGAGTATTCGGTGCGCGGGGCCGAGCACGTTGGGATTACGGTGGACCGGGTAGACGATCTGGACGTCGGGGCGCGACGCCACCAGCGAGAGCGCGCACATCACCCGGTCGAATCCCGGCCCGAAATTCTCGCGGCGATGGCTGGTGACCAGCACCAGCCGCTTGCCCGGATCCATCCATGGCCATTCGGGCGCGCGCAGGGCACCCCGGTCCAGCGCATCGCGAACGTACAGCACGGCATCGATGCCGGTGTTCCCCGTGACGAAGATTCTTTCACGGGCGACGCCCTCGCCGAGCAGCGCCGCCTCGGCCCTGGCCGTGGGGGCGAAGTGCCACGTCGCGATGCGCGAAGTCAGAACGCGGTTCATTTCCTCCGGGAATGGCTGCATCATGTCGCCGGTGCGCAGCCCGGCCTCGACGTGCGCCACGGCAATCTGCTCGTAGAAAGCCCCGACCGCTCCCGCCAGCGTGGTGGTGGTGTCGCCCTGAACCAGGACCAAGTCCGGATGCTCGGTTTCCATGACGGGTTCGATCGCGGCCAGAATCTGCGCGGTAAGACCGGCCAGCGACTGGCCCGGTTCCATCAGATCGAGATCGTAATCGGGCGTGACGGAAAAGGCCGCGAGAACCTAGTCCAGCATGTCGCGGTGCTGCGCCGTCACGCAGACTTTCACCGCAAATTGATCTGGCCGCGCGCGCAACCGGTGAACCAGCGGACACAGCTTGATGCCCTCCGGGCGCGTTCCGAAGATGCAGAGAATGCGGATCATCGGCGCCGCACTTTCACCCGGGTGGGCCGCCACAAAGTCCCGGGTGGAACCACGAACACCGCGATAGCGAGCAGCGACGCCAGGTTCATGGCGAAAAAAGTTCTGGCCGGAGAAGAAACACGCTTCAGGAAAAGGCCCTTAGGCACCAGGTAATCCAGAGCTGCAAGAGCCACCAGGGCCAGTTCGTCGATCAACAGGAAGCGGCGAAACGGTGAAGTTGGAAGCGCCAGCGTCGCGGCCCACACCAGCAGAATGGCCCAGGGAAGCGCCAGCCGGGCGAACCTGTGCGACAGGAAATCGAGGCGCATCCGATTGGCGCTGGTGAACAACTCGGGCAGGCGCGCGTGCACCTGCCAAAGGCCCGCCAGGGTCCTCAGCTTACGCCGGAACTCCCCGCCTTCGGACGTGGGGTGATCGAAGGCGATGGCTTCCGGGTCGAAGATCACCCGGTAACCGCGGAAAAAGGCTCGCAGGGGAATCACGACGTCATCGGACAGCGTGTCGGGGGGAATCGGCGCGGCCAGACTGCGGCGAATCGCGTAGATGCAACCGGTGGCGCTGAAGGTCGAGTCGATTCCGGAATGGCGGCGGCGCGCGAAGAGTTCATACCGCCAGTACAATTCCATGTCCGCCTCTTCGCCCGTGCTCTCCGGCTTGAGCATGCGGAGCTCGCCGGTGACGGCGCCGATGGACGGATCGGCGAAATTCGCCACCAACTGGGAAAGGGCGTCCGAATTCAGCGCTTGCCGGACATCCGTGAAGAACAGGATCTCCCCGGAAGCGTGCCGTAGCGCCACGTTGATCGCCGCCGCCTTCCCGGCGCGGGGTGCGCGGATCAGGCGCACGCCGCGATCGGCGAACGATTCGGCGATCGCCTCGGTGGCATCGGTCGATCCATCCGATACCACCAGAATCTCCATCAACTGCGCCGGGTAATCGAGCCCCAGGAGGCACTCCAACTTCCCGCGGATGAACTCCTCTCCATTGCGAACCGCCATCAGCACCGAAACCGTGGTGCGGAAATCCTTGTCCTTTCGCACTGGGGGAGCCGCGCGCCGGGTGAAAAACGCCAGGAGAATGGGGTAGCCTGCAATAATGTAAAACACGATTGCGGAAGCGACGGCAAGCAGAACCGCGGCCAGCATCAGGAACTTACCAAGAGCGGAAAGCCGCCATCGGGCAAACAGTGCAGCTTGACTACGGTCCGCCCGGGCATTCAAGTATCATACTCTATCCGCTTGAGGATTGGGTACTTCCCGGGTCTTTGCCGTGGTACCAGGCGATTGCCCCCGTCCGCACTGATCGAGAGCCTGGCCGAGGGCGAGCAGCCCTGGGGTAAGGGCCGGCGCGGAATCCGCAGGCTTGTCTTCAGCTCGCCGTTTGGCAGAGGGTTGCCAGCCTGTTTTGGGGGTCTCCTCGGG
>JBEKSR010000015.1:0-55893 GCA_049516835.1 Bryobacteraceae bacterium
TAGTTGTTGGAGGCGAGGTTGATGACCTGTTTACCGTCGAAGCGCGACACCGCGGCGCTTTCCGATTCGAGCACGCGCAGGCGCTGGTAGGCGCCTTCCCGCCGCCACTGTTCGAGCTGGTCATGAAGATAGGAGAGAGGATTGGTCACGCTTCTCAGTCTAGCGCCGCGGAGATCCCGTGGGTGACCACGGCGCGTGGGCTGGCAGCGACGGCGTCTCCTTCTAGAACCCGACTAAATGGAACTTGACATTATTCCGCTCATATTATATTATTGTGATTGGATGAGGTCGCTATGCGGCCTCTAAACTAAACTTAAGAGGAGTTTCAACACCATGTCTCTCAGCCATTTCGACCCGTTAGCCAATCTGCGCCTGTTCGAAGACGCCTTTTCCCGGATGCTGACCGAACCCCAAACCAACCGCCCGTGGGCGCCGGCGGTCGATATTTACGAAACCGAAAACGAACTGGTCCTGAAAGCCGATTTGCCGGATGTCGACCTGAAGGACATCGACGTGCGCGTGGAGAACCAGACGCTCACCATCGCCGGCGAGCGCAACTTCGAAAAGCAGGACTCCGGCAAGGGCTACCACCGCATCGAGCGCAACTACGGCACCTTTGTGCGCAGCTTCTCGGTGCCCAACACCTTCGACACCGAGAACATCGCCGCCGAGTTCAAGAACGGCGTGCTGAGCGTGACTCTCCCCAAGAAGGAAGCCGCCAAGCCGCGCCAGGTGAAAGTCGAAGTCAAGGCCTGACCTCTCGCAGTGCCGAAGCCGCGACCGTAGGAAGCCGTGGAGGAATGGGCAAGCTCAAGCATGCCCCACCACGGAGGGAACGGTACAGGCTGTATGTCACACGGGCCGGGATGCCTTGAGGGGCGCCCGGCCCTATATTTGTTTATAGGGGGCCACAATGTTTCGGTTGGACAAGCTCACTCAGAAAGCCCAGGAGGCCTTGCAGCAGGCGCAGGCGATCGCCGAACGGAGCCAAAACCAGGTGATCTTCCCGCTGCACTTGCTCATCGCCCTGGCGGAAGAAAAGGAAGGAATCGTGCGGCCGGTGCTGGCCAAGTGCGATGTGCAGCCCGATGCCATTGTGGCGGAAGGCCGGCGTCTGCTCGGCAACCTGCCTAAGACCGCCGGTATGCAGCCCGGAACGTACCTCTCACAGCCGCTGAACGAGATCCTGGAGCGCGCCTTCGACGAAGCCGGCCGTTTCAAAGACGAGTTCGTGTCCACCGAACACCTGCTGCTCTCGATGGCCGAGCAGCGCGGCGACCCGGCGGCCCAATTGCTCGACCGCGCCGGCGCCACGCATGACGCCATCCTCAAAGCCCTGGTCTCGGTGCGCGGCAGCCAGCGTGTCACGGACCAGAATCCCGAATCGAAGTACCAGGCCCTGGAGCGCTACGCGCACGACCTGACGGAGTCGGCCCGCCAGGGCAAGCTCGACCCGGTGATTGGCCGCGAAGAGGAAATCCGCCGCGTCATGCAGGTGCTGAGCCGCCGCACCAAGAACAACCCCGTGCTGATCGGCGAGCCTGGCGTGGGCAAGACCGCCATCGTCGAAGGCCTGGCGCAACGCATTGTGCGCGGCGACGTCCCCGACCAGCTCAAGAACAAGAAGCTGGTGGCCCTCGACCTGGGCTCGATGATCGCGGGCACCAAGTTCCGCGGCGAATTCGAAGACCGGTTGAAGGCCGTGGTCAAGGAAATCATCGATTCCAACGGCGAGATCATCTGCTTCATCGACGAGCTGCACACGCTGGTGGGCGCCGGGTCCGCCGAGGGCGCTATCGACGCCGCCAACCTGTTGAAGCCCGCACTGGCGCGCGGCGATCTGCGCTGCATCGGCGCCACCACCCTCAACGAGTACAAGAAGTACGTGGAGAAGGACGCCGCCCTGGCCCGCCGCTTCCGCACGGTGATGGTGGGCGAGCCATCGGTCGACGACACCATCGCCATTCTGCGCGGCCTGAAGGAAAAGTTCGAGATCCACCACGGCGTGCGCATCAAGGATTCCGCCATCATCGCCGCGGCGGTGCTCTCGCAGCGCTACATCGCCGACCGCTTTCTGCCCGACAAGGCCATCGACCTGATCGACGAAGCGGGCTCGGCCCTGCGGCTGCAAATCGGCTCCGTGCCCATCGAACTCGACGACCTCGACCGGCGCATTTCGCACCTGGAGATCGAGCGCCAGGCCCTCGGCAAGGAAACCGACTCCGCATCGCGCGAGCGGCTGCGCCACGTGGAAAACGAACTGGAGCGCCTGCGCGGCGAATCGGCGACCTTAAGAGAACGCTGGAACCGCGAAAAGGGCGCCATTATGCGCGTGCGCCAGCTCAAAGAGGAGCAGGACGCGCTCCGCCAGGAAGTGGAAAAGGCCAGCCGCGCGGGCGAGTGGGAGAAGGCCGCGGAGCTACGCTACGGCCGCCTCACACAGATCGAGAAGGACATCCAGACGGCCGAGCAGGAGATGGAAGCGGTCAAGGAAAACGCCCTGCTCAAAGAGGAGATCGGCGAAGACGATATCGCCCGCATCGTGGCCAAGTGGACCGGCATTCCGGTGGCGCGCATGATGGAAGGCGAAGTCCAAAAGCTGGTCCACATGCCCGAGCGGCTGAAAGACCGCGTGGTGGGCCAGGATGAAGCCGTACGGCTGGTGGCGAACGCCATTCTGCGCAACCGCGCCGGCCTGGGCGACCCCAACCGGCCCATCGGCAGCTTCATCTTTCTGGGCCCCACCGGCGTCGGCAAGACCGAGCTGGTGCGCGCTCTGGCCGAAGACCTGTTCGACGACGAAAAGGCCATGATCCGCGTGGATATGTCCGAGTATATGGAGAAGCACGCGGTGGCCCGCATGGTTGGCGCGCCGCCCGGATACATCGGTTTCGAGGAGGGCGGCCAGCTTACCGAGCAGATCCGCCGCCGGCCCTACTCCGTGGTGCTGTTGGATGAAATCGAAAAGGCGCATCCCGACGTCTTCAACATGTTGCTCCAGATTCTGGACGACGGGCGTCTGACCGACGGCCAGGGCCGCACGGTGAGCTTCAAGAACGCCGTGATCGTGATGACTTCCAACGTGGGCACCGGAACGCTGGAGAAGAATTCCATCGGCTTTTCGGTGCATGGAAAGGACAAGCGCACCGAGGACGCCCGCCGCCGCCTGCTGGACGAACTGCGCAAGCTGTTCCGCCCCGAATTCCTGAACCGCGTGGACGATATCATCGTATTTAATTCGTTGACGCGGGAGAACCTCAGGCAGATTGTGGACATCCAGTTGCACAAAGTTGGCAAGCTTCTGAAGGACCGCAAGATCGAATTGGAAGTCACGGAGGCGGCCAAAGACCTGCTCATTGCCGACGGCTACGATCCGCAATACGGCGCGCGACCCATGAAGCGGGCCATCCAGCGGTTGATCCAGGACCCGCTGGCGCTGAAGCTCATCAACGGTGAATTCAAAGAAGGCGACACCGTGAAAGTGGATGCCGCCGCGGGGGCGGGCGAGCTCGAATTCGCCAAACTAACGCTCGTGGAGGTGTAACCGGACATGACCACCAACACCCTCAAAACCGCCGTGCTGCTGGGCCTGCTCAGCGCCGTGCTGCTCGTCGCCGGGGAGGCGCTGTATGGACGCCAGGGCCTCTACATCGGCCTGTTCTTCGCGTTCGTCATGAACTTCGCCGGTTATTTCTTCTCCGACAAAATTGCGCTGGCGTCGTATGCCGCGCAGCCGGTCACCGAGACCGAGAACCCCGACGTGTATCGCCGGGTAGCGCCTATCGTGCGGAATCTTTGCCAGCGCATGGGTCTGCCCATGCCCAAACTCTGGCTCATCCCGCAGGATTCCCCTAACGCCTTCGCCACGGGCCGCAACCCGGCGCACGCCTCGGTGGCCGTCACCGCCGGCATCCTCAATCTCATGAGCGACACGGAAATCGAGGGCGTAGTGGCGCACGAGCTGGGCCACGTGCTGCACCGCGACATCCTCATCAGCTCGGTGGCCGGCATGTTGGCGGCGGCCATCACCATGCTGGCGCGCATGGCCTTCTGGTTCGGCGGTGCCCTGGGGGCACCCCGCGACGACGACAATCGCGGCGGCGGCATGTTTGGCGCGCTCCTCATGATGATTCTCGCGCCGATCGCCGCCATGCTCATCCAGATGGCCATCTCGCGCTCGCGCGAGTACGACGCCGACGCCGCTTCCGCCAAGTACGTCGGATCTCCCTACCCGCTGATCGGGGGCTTGCAGAAGCTCGAAACCTGGTCCAAGCGCATCCCCATGGACGCATCGCCGGCCACGGCCCATATGTTCATCATCAAACCGTTCACGGGCCAGAGCATGATGCGCCTGTTTTCGACGCACCCCGCGACCGCGGACCGGATCGCCCGTTTGCAGGCCATGCGATGAACGAAGTCCGCGTCAACCGGAAGGCAGCCGGCCGCATTGCCTCCGGCCATCCGTGGATTTTTTCGAGCGACGTCGCCGATCGCAATGGCGCCCAGCCCGGTGAAGCCGTAAAGGTGGCGGACTTCCGCGGCCGCCCGCTGGGCACGGCGCATTACAGCTCCGCGTCGCAAATCGCGCTCCGCATGCTCTCGTTGCGGGTCGAGGAGATCGGCCGCGATTTCTATTTGCGCCGTCTGCGCGCCGCCGAGGAACACCGCCGCGCGGTTGTGCGTCACACCGACGCCTATCGCGTGGTGCATGGCGAAGCCGATCTGCTGCCGGCGCTCATCGTGGACCGCTATGGCGAGTACCTGGTGATGCAGACGCTCGATCAGGGTATGGACGCCGCCAAGAGCGAAATCGCGTCTTGCCTGGGTGAAATCTTCCAGCCTCGCGGCATGGTCGCCCGCAATGACGCGCCCGTCCGTAGCAAGGAACAGTTGCCGCTCGAAACCGCCGTGCTCGCGGGCGAAGTACCGGAATCGGTGGCCGTCCACATGAACGGTTTCAACCTGCGCGCCGATTTGCTAGGCGGCCAGAAGACCGGCATCTTTCTGGATCAGCGCGAGAATTACTGCGCCGCGGCCCGCTATGCCGGGCCCAGAGGGCGCCCCGGCAAGGCCCTCGATTGCTTCACCTCCACCGGCGGCTTCGCCCTGCACCTGGCCGGCAAGTGCGAAACCGTCGAGGCGGTGGACAGCTCCGGCCCGGCTTTGACCACGGCGCGCCAGAACGCCGAAGCCAACGGCATCGCCAACATTCATTTCCAGGAAGCGGATGTCTTCGAGCTGCTGGCCGGTTACGCCGCCGCGCGCCGCCAGTATTCCTTCGTGGTGCTGGACCCTCCGGCCTTCGCCAAGTCTCGCCACAACCTGGAAGCGGCAGTGACAGGCTATCGCGAGATCAATCTGCGCGCCTTGCGCCTGCTGGGGCCGGGCGGAATCCTGGTCACCTGCTCTTGCTCGCACCACCTCGGCGAGGCGATGTTCCTGGAATTGATCGCCCAGGCCTCGCTCGACGCCGGCCGGACCGTGCGGGTACTGGAGCGGCGGACGCAGGCGCAGGACCACCCCATTCTGCTCACGGTTCCAGAGACGCACTATTTGAAGTGTTTAATCCTGGAAGTTGTGTGACTTGGAGTATTACAGCGCCGATTTCGTGGGGCGGGTCCTCTGGCCCGCGCATTGGCGTTACGTTAAGGGCTGGGCCGACATCTATTGCGAAACCCACCAGGAATGAGGGGGTGAGATCCCTGCAGCATCGGGGCGTGTCCAGCAGCCGCACCCGTGCGCGCGGCCACCGCTTTGGCGGTATACTCCCCCAATAGAGGAGTAATGATTTCCCGCGTGGGCAAACGGCGGAGACTAGCGATTGCGGCGGCGCTTGGTCTGTCGTGTTTTGCTTTTTCCATCTCCGGCCAGAACAAGGCTCAGGAGCCGCTGGAGGAATTACGGACACGGGCCGACGGGGGCGTCGGTGAAGCGCAGTTCCGCCTCGGCGTCGTGTACTACGGCGGCCTGGGGGTGACGCAAGACTACGCCGAAGCGGCCCGCTGGTACCGCAAGGCTGCCGACCAGGGTGTCGCTGGAGCGCAGTTCTGCCTCGGCGTCCTGTACCTCAACGGCCAGGGGGTGACGCAAGACTACCCCGAGGCGGCCCGCTGGTTCCGCAAGGCCGCCGACCAGGGTGACGCTGGAGCGCAGTTGAACCTCGGCGACATGTACCACGACGGCCGAGGGGTGACGCAAGACTACGCCGAAGCGGCCCGCTGGCACCGCAAGGCCGCCGACCAGGGTGTCGCTGAAGCGCAGTCCGGCCTCGGCGACATGTACCTCAACGGCCAAGGCGTGACGCAAGACTACGCCGAGGCGGCCCGCTGGCTGCGCAAGGCCGCCGACCAGGGTCTCGCTGAAGCGCAGTTCAACCTCGGCGTTATGTATGGCAGCGGCCAGGGGGTGGCGCGAGACCACGCTGAAGCCGTCCGCTGGTTCCGCAGGGCCGCCGACCAGGGTCTCGCTGCAGCGCAGCTCAACCTCGGCGACATGTACGACAGCGGCCAGGGGGTGGCGCAAGACCACTCTGAAGCCGTCCGCTGGTTCCGCAAGGCCGCCGACCAGGGTCTCGCTACAGCGCAACTCAACCTCGGCGACATGTACTACGCCGGCCTGGGGATGACGGAAGACTACGCCGAAGCGGCCCGCTGGTACCGGAGGGCCGCCGACCAGGGCGTCGCCGCAGCGCAGTTCAACCTCGGCCTCATGTACGACAAGGGCGAGGGGACGACCCGGGACTACGCCGAAGCGGCCCGCTGGTACCGCAAGGCCGCCGACCAGGGCGTCGCCGCAGCGCAGTTCAACCTCGGCGTTATGTACGGCAGCGGCCAGGGGGTGGCGCAAGACCACGCTGAAGCCGTCCGCTGGTTCCGCAAGGCGGCCGACCAGGGTCTCGCTGCAGCGCAGTTCAACCTCGGCGACATGTACGACAGCGGCCAGGGGGTGACGCAAGACTACGCCGAAGCGGCCCGCTGGCGCCGCAAGGCGGCCGACCAGGGCCTCGCTGCAGCGCAGTTCAACCTCGGCGACATGTACCACGACGGCCAAGGCGTGACGCAAGACTACGCCGAAGCGGCCCGCTGGTACCGCAAGGCCGCCGACCAGGGCCTCGCCGCAGCGCAGTTCAACCTCGGCCTCATGTACGACGGTGGCCAGGGGACGACCCAGGACTACGCCGAGGCGGCGCGCTGGTACCGTAAGGCCGCCGACCAGGGTCTCGCCGCAGCGCAGTTCAACCTCGGCGTCATGTACGCCAAGGGCCGGGGGGTGACGCAAGACTACGTGCAATCCCATATGTGGATGAACGTCGCGGCTTCGCGCGCTAACGGCGACGACCAAAAGAAATACGCAGATGCGCGGGAGTTGGTCGCCAAAATGATGACCCCTCAGCAGGTTGTTGAGGCGCAACGCCGGGCGCGGGAGTGGGCGCCGAAAATGAGTCAGTAAAAACGGGCCAGTAAAAACGGGCCTTGGCCTTGGGGGCGGCGGGCGCTATAATTCGGACGGGAACCGAGACTGTCGGCCCGAGGAGATTGAGCACGCCCGGAGGCTGACTGAGTAAAGCGAACCCCGGCGGTGCGCGGCTACATTTCCGGCTGAGGTGGCGCAAGGCGGTGCGGCGCTAAGGAGCGATCACGATATGCCCATTCTGAAACCGGAAGGATTCAAACTCAGCGGTCTTGCGATCAGAACGGCCCCAGATGGCTGTGGCCCCGATGGCTACGAGCAGGGTGGTCTCGTCTACTTCACTATGGACGGCAAAGAGATGGTCCTAATCGTTCGGGAGCGGAAGGATTTCAACCGCCATGCACGAGAGGGGAAGACTCTTAAGGAGTACGCAAACAGCATAGTCTCCGATCCGGCTTGTGATGCGGCTCAAGCTCTCGAAAAACTCATTCCTCACACTAAGCGTTGGTAGTCTGGACGGGCCATCGCCTGGTGTGGTCCGTCAATTCCCCACCCGGAGCCCATCCAGATCCACAAACTGCCCCGTCGAACCAGGGCTGTTCTGGCCGAGCAGCCGGATCACCACCACGTGTTTGCCACGTCCCAGTTGTAGAGGCCGGGCAGGCAGTGCCCGAAAAGTGCGTTGATTGCAGATTGCAATAGAACTGATCCACACGGGGAAAGCGGCCCCGACAAGATCGCCAAAGCCGCTTTTGCTTTCGTCTAGATCCAGCCGACATCGCCTTCCCAGAATGCAACTAGGGCAACTGTCTGCTCACTGGTTGCGATCCAGAAGACGGCCATGACGAATCCCATGGCTCTCCCCCTTCGTGGTGGTTCTGCCACTGTACTGTAGACAATAAGGAGAAAATCCAACTGGTAGGCTTAAGTTTAACTACAATATGCTATCAGTGTAACACAACGAGTCGAAAATTGAAACTGGCCGATTAACCGACTCTTCCCTTCAAGGCAGGCGCTTTCGAATCTCGTGGCAAAGCTCTTCAATCTCCCTGTCAGGCACTACCGCCGGGCATGCCCGGCGCCTTCCTATTTGTGATAATCGTAATGGTCAGAAATGACGCAACAAGAATCGGCGCGCGTTCAAGTCGAGGAAGTGGTCCGGCGCATTGTCGCCGGCTTTTCTCCGGACAGAATCGTTGTGTTTGGGTCACACGCGCGGGGGGAACAGACACGCGAGAGTGACCTGGATTTGCTGGTGGTCATGCCCGTGACCGGCTCGCGACGCAGGCAGGCAGCGGCGATCGAGCTGGCGCTGGTGGGCGTCGATTTGCCCACGGATGTGATCGTGGCTGCTCCGGGCGAGGTTGCGCGCTTGCAAGGGGTGCCCGGATCGATCATCAAGCCGGCCCTTCAGGAAGGGCGTGTGGTGTATGAGCGGCCGGCCTGACCTCGCGAGGTCGGTGACTCAGTGGGCCTCCAAGGCCGACCACGATTTCCGGAGTGCGGAATAGACCCTGACGCTCCAAGAGGACTGCCCCTTCGACACCGTCTGCTTTCACGCCCAGCAGTGCGTCGAAAAGTATCTGAAGGCGCTGCTCTTGCAGGCTGGCAGCGAACCTCTAACGGCGATTGCGGCGCTGTCGATGAATCGCTTGAGATCGGCGACACGAACGGCCGCCAGCGCTTCACGGTGCGAGCGGCTGCCGCTCGGGGAGACTAGCGGGCCTGCAACCGGGTGCGTCGGATGTTGAATGTGGATACCATGCAATATGCACGATCTTCGGCTGGCAATGCGGCATGGGCACAAGAAATGCGAATGGAAAGGCAAGGAACGCTGGAATGTCCGATAATCGATTTTCGAGACGGTATTTCTTCTATGGAACACTGCTGGCGGGCGCTGTTCCGCGCGGCGGATTCGGCAGTACGCCATCGCTGAAGGCGCTGGGGTACAAATCACCCAACGAGAAACTCAACCTTGCCGCGATCGGAGCGGGCGGGCAACCCGCGGCCGACTTGCGCCAGGCGCACGCCGGCGTCGAGAACGTCGTCGCGCTGGCGGACGTGGATTGGGCGCGCGGACAAGAGTCCTTCGAGCGCTTTCCCAAGGCGAGCCGGCATAAGGACTTCCGCCAGATGCTCGACAAGCAGGGCAAGGAGATAGACGCTGTGGTCGTCGGACCTCCCGACCACATGCACACCATCTGCGCCATGGCGTGCATGCAGCTCGGGAAACACGTCTATGTCGAGAAGCCGCTAACGCGGATCTCGGGGGAGGCCCGGCTACTGACGCAGGCAGCGGAAAAGTACAAAGTCGCGACGCAGATGGGCAATCAGGGCTACTCGCACGATGCGACGCGCGTCGCGTGCGAGATCTTCTGGTCGGGCGAAATCGGCGAGGTGCAGGAGGTCCACGCCTGGACCGGCCGTGCGAGCTGGCCGCAGGAGATGACCAAGATCCCCGCGCCGACGCCCGTGCCCGATACGCTCGATTGGGACCTGTGGCTCGGCGGCGCGGCGGCCCGGCCGTTTACGGCGGGCGACGACGAATACAAGGCCTTCGTTCAGGAGCGGAATGCGCGCAGCGGCCGCGGTGGACCGGGCCGCGGCGGACCGGCAGGCGCTCCCGCAGGCCCCGGCGCGCCGCCGCCGGGAGCGGCGCCCGCTGGGCCCGGCGGCCGCGGATTTGGCGGCCAGCAGAATTTCGGCTTCTACCTGCCCTTCAACTGGCGCGGTTTTTACGATTTCGGCAGCAGCCTGATCGGCGACTGGGGCGTGCACATCCTGGGTCCCGCGAATTGGGCGCTGCAGTTGGATCCGAAGTACTTGATCAGCGTCGAGTGCATTAAGAAGAATTCGCTTCCGCCGTTTACGTTCCCCGATGAGCTGGCGATCAAGTTTGAGTTCGCCGCGCGTCCGGGCATGCCTCCGGTGACGATCTACTGGTATCACCATGCGGGTGGTGACGCGTACACACCGCCGGGCATGACGATCGAAGAAGCGCGCAAGATTCCCGGGAAGGGACCGCAGGTCGGTCCGGCACAGGGACAAGGCGGTTTCTTCGCGGGTTCCGGCGGTGGAGCGCCGGCGCAGGCCGGCGGAGCCGCCGGCGGTGGAGCGCCAGCGCAGGCCGGCGGAGCCGCCGGCGCCGGCGCGGGCCGAGGCGGTCCCGGAGGTGGCGGCGGCGGTCGTGGGCCTGGCGGTGGTCAAGGGAGCGGATACAACTGCATCTTCGCCGGCTCCAAAGGCTACATGGGCACGAGCGGACGCGGTGAAGGCGTGGGCCTGCTTCCCGGATCCCGTTGGGCGGAATACAAGCTGCCCGATCCATATCTGCAACGTTCGCCAGGCGCGAGCACCGGCTCGAACCACGCCGCGCATGCGCGCGATTGGGTCCGCGCCTGCAAAGGCGGAGCGCCGGCCTGCTCCAACTTCAGCATCGCCGGACGATACACGGAGTGGCTGGTACTCGGGTCCGCTGCCGTCCACTATGACGGCAAGCTGCTTTGGGACAACAACAAGGGCGAGTTCACCAACAATAAAAACGCGACGAAGTGGATCAAGCCCACTTATCGCAAGGGATGGGAAGCGAAGCTATAGACATCGAGGAGAGGACTCGTGCTCTATACCAGACGAGATATCGGGAAGATTGCGCTCGCGGCCGGTACGGCCTCGAGACTGCTGGGGGCCAAGCCCAACTCGGTATTCGGCGGCGTTCAGATCGGGACCATTACATACAGCTTCCGCGCGCTGCCCAGCAGCGCCGAGGAGGTGCTCAAGTATTGCCTCGAGTGCGGGATTAGCGGCATCGAGCTGATGAGCAACACGGCCGAGAGCTACGCCGGCGCGCCGGCGCAGGCGGGGCGCGGATTCGGTCCTGGCCGCGGACCGGGCGGTCCGGGCGGAGGCCGGGGACGCGGTCCTGGCGGACAGGGCCGCGGGCCGGGTGGCGGACGGGCGCCGTTAACGCCGGAACAGCAGGCGGCGATGGAGAAAGCAGCCGAGGAGATGAAGAACTGGCGCCTGTCGGTCTCCATGGACAAGTACAAGGCCTTTCGCAAGATGTATGAGGACGCGGGCGTCAAGATCTACGCTTTCAAGCTGCCCCCCACGATGGCGATGTCCGACCAGGAATACGATTACATCTGGAACGTGGCGGAAACATTGGGCGCCAACCAGATCACCACGGAACTGCCCACCGACGATGCCCTGCTGCAACGCGTCGGGGAGTACGCCGCTACGCGCAAACTGCGGATTGCGTTCCACACCCACGGACAGGGCGGGGAATCCGGTTTTCAGAAGGCGCTGGCCGCATCCGCGTTCACCGCGCTCAATCTGGATGTGGGCCACTACTACGGCGTCAACGGCAAGTCCCCGGTCCCGGTCATGGTTGAGTATCACGACCGGATCGCCAGCCTTCACCTGAAAGATCGCAAGGGCCCGGGCAGCGCCGGCGAAAACCAGGGACCGGGTGGTGGCGGACCGAACATGCCGTGGGGGCAGGGCGAGACGCCACTCAAGGAAGTCCTGCAGACCATGAAGAAGAACCAGTACAAGTTCCCGGCCAGCATCGAGTACGAGTACGACACGCCGGAAGGTTCCGACGTGCTGGCCGAGGTCAAGAAGTGCGTCCAGTTCTGCCGGGACGCGCTCTCATAACAACCGCGCAGACGTGCGTCTGGAGCGCGGCCGGCATCGTAATTCGGCGGGCACGGCACTATTCCACTCGGAATGAATCCAAATCCACGAACCGCCCCGTCGAACCAGGACTGTTCTGGCCCAGCACCCGGATCACCACCACGTGTTTGCCGGGTCCCAGACAGCAGAACCGGGACGAGGCTTGCCATTCGACTGTTGGAGAATACAGATCGATGGTCCCCTTGCTCGCGCCATCGATGGTAATCGCCGCCAGACCTCGATTGGGCGCTTTGGTGTACATGTAGACCAGTGAACTCCCTTCAAACGCGAAAGCGGCCTCGGCTCCCGGGATATCACTGAAGCTGATGGTATGCTGGAACGGGCCATCGAATGTGTCGCTGTGGGTCCAGTCGCCGCGATAACGGATGGCCGGATCGAAGTCGTCGTAGTAGCCTGGTGGAACGACTATCTCGTCTTTGACTCGCTGGGCACAGTCCGGCTCCAGCCGGGCCAGATAAAAATCGCCGGCCTCGTATTCCGGCGTCGTGCAAGCCTCCAGCAATTGCCGCAAGGCCAGGGGCTGCGCGTACTCGCCGGCGGCGGGCTTGCGCGCGATGAAGTACCGGACTCCCCAGCCTTCCACCAGCTTGAGCATCGCCGCCCTGTCGGGCGTTTTGCGAATCCGATCGATGCTCCCGAATTGATGCCAGTGATTCTCGTAAACTTCGCCTGTGAGGCCGGCGATGTCGCTGCCCGAGGTGAGCAGCACCGCGGCACGCGGGTGCGCCCGGTTGAAGTAGGCGATCACCAGCCGGACGGGAGCGGTGTACGCCGTGTATTGCTCCCTGCCGGCGCGGGAGAGCGGCGATCGCATGCTGAAGTCTTTATGGTAGTAACTCGAAGACGGAAGAAAGTAAGCGTTCAACGCCGTGCACGCGATGACGTAGCAGACGAGCACGCGCGCCAGCCAGCGCTGGCGGCCGTCCAGCCACCCCAGCAGCGCCGCGAACGGGACCGATAGAAGAGGCAGCGCGGCATAGACGTAGCGGGCGTTCGGTTCGGATCGCATGATCGCAATCGCGGCGCCCAGCGCCACCACCGCGCCACTCACGGCGGGCCTGCGCCGCACCACCACGAGCGCCACCACTGCCAGCGGCGCCAAAAGCAGATATTGAAAACCGAAGGAGCCGTCCTGCCCTTCGTAACTCTCGTTCGTGTGAAACGTCAGATCGAACGGAACGCGCCAGCTCAGGGGCCTGCGATATTGGTCGAAAACGATGTCCGCCGCCCGATCCAGCAGAGGCGATGGAAATCTCTGGTTCATGAAGGGGAACACGGGGTTACCGGTCTTGCGCCAGGCGATCGCATAGGTCGGCAGCGCCGTCAACAGCAAGAGCAGGACCGCCACCGCGCAAGCGGCCGCCGGCTTCCCTCCCAGCGACTTCCAGTTCCGGCGCGCTTCCACCACCGCAAACGGTATCACCACCGCCAGGAATGCCAAGCCCCCCACCTTGGTGGCGATGGCCGTTCCGGCAAGCACCGCCGCCAGGTAGAGGAATCGCTTTTCACGATCCTCGCCGAAGCGCCAGATGGCCGTCATCATCCCAAGCACCATGGCGGCCACCAGGTTCTCGACAAAAAGTTCTCCGGTGACCAGTTGGACCATGGGCGTAGTCGCGAACAAAGCCAGGATGAGGAAGCCGGTGGACGGCGCCACCCAGCGGCGAACCGCGCAGTACAGCAATGCCTCCACCACCAGCAGCATGGCGAAGTTCAGGAAGCGCGCCGCATACTCGCCGCCGAACAGATACACGATGGAGTACGACCAATCCGCGCCCATGGGCATGACCGACCAAAGGAACCGGCTGGGCTCGAAGGTCATGACGTGATTGGCGGCGATGTTGGCGGGGATGGCCAGGTGCATGGCCAGGCCATCCGCGCTGGCTTCCGGCTTGAGCACCACCAACCAATGCATCAGGAGCACGAAGATCAGCAGCGCGAAGGCCGCGCGCTCGCCCGGGGGCCGCAGCTCGGCGGAGCCGATCCGCTTGCCCCAGTACGCCAGCCGCCGCCAGACGCCGCGCAAGTCCCATGCTACCGGGAGCGCCAGCAACACCGCCCAGAAGGCCGGATAATTGACCGGCAGCCGGGCCAGGAAGGTCATCAGAAAAATGCAGACGCTCATTCCCAGCAGGGTTGCGCAGAGATGGGTCTCCAGGGAGTCCGGGTTGGTACGGCCCAGAAGTTTCGAGCCCAGCGCGCACGATGCAATGAGAAAAAAGGCGGTGGCCAGCACAGCTTGCGGACCAACCGCAATGACCGTGCCGAGGATGGTGAGCCCGAAGATCAGCGCGGCGAACGTCCAAGGAACGATCAGAAGAAGCGGCGCGGCGACCGCCAGAAACACTCCGCCGAACCTGGCCAGCCTGGCCAGTCCAACGGGCTCCCAGATGTGCTGGGAGAACAAATGTCCGGTGCGGAATCCGTACACTTCAAGGCCCAGCGCGCCCAGAAACACGAGAAGGACGAGCCACGCACCCCACTGCCGGCGGGCGGCCGGCCTGGGCGCACCGCTCTTTGAGAAAGCGGGCGAGGCAGGCGGAACCGCCTGCCCCACCTCCGTTGTGGTGGCGCAGGCGGTTCCGCCTGCGTAGCTGGATTCTTTCACGGCTTCCGACGATCGCGGCTCGGATTGCGGCTTGAAGATGAACATGCGCTGGACCGCAAAATTGGCGAAGAAGAGAATCGTCTCGACGATCAGCTTGGCGGAGACGGGGTTGATGCGCAGATTCGCGGAAAGAAGTCGAATGCCGGCATAGGAGACAGCTCCGCTCACCAGCACCGCCAGAAGATATTTCGGCAAAACCGTCTTGTGGCGCTGCTTGGAATAGAAGACGGAGCTTCGCACCATCGAATAATTGAAGCCCACGGCAAACAGCCTGCCCAGGATCTGCGATCCGAGGACATGGCCCGAATGCCGGAAGGCCAGATAGAAGACCAGGTTGTCCAGCAGGGCGGTCATCAGCGAGACGGAGCCGAACCGCGCCAGGACAAAGTAGATCTTCATCGAATCGACGATGGGATTGAAGTGCGAATACTTGTTGCCATCCTCATATATGGTGCGGATGGGTTCTTCGATCACGGGGACCGACGAGTGGTGCGCGGCGATGAGCATCTCCAGCTCATACTCGTAGCCGGTCGATTCGATGCGCAGGATGCGCAGCAGCAGGCTGGTGGGGATGCCGCGCAAGCCGGTCTGGGTGTCGGTCAGCTTCTGGCCGATCAGGGCATGCACCACCATGCTGGTGAGGGTATTGCCAAAGCGGCTGCGCAATGGGACAGCGCCATCGAAGCCGCGGCTTCCGACCACCAGGCAGTCCGGGTGCGCCAGCAGAGTGCCGGCGATGTGCAGGATGTCGTCCGGGTGGTGCTGGCCGTCGGCGTCCGCGGTGACGATTCCCACCAGTTCCGGGAAGGCGCACAGCGCATAATTGATGCCGGTCTTCAGAGCGGCGCCTTTGCCCAGATTGGCAGCGTGCCGGACCAGGTGAACATGGGGAAATGCCGTGGCGCGGGAGAACAACTCCTGATATTCCGGCCCGCTGCCATCGTCCACGATCACGATGGCGGGTACGGCCTTGGCCACGAGCGCCCGGACCAGGTCCGGCAGGGACGCGGCAGGCCGGTATGCAGGTATCAATACGGCAAATCGA
Source organism: Bryobacteraceae bacterium (assembly GCA_049516835.1). Classification (GTDB taxonomy): domain Bacteria; phylum Acidobacteriota; class Terriglobia; order Bryobacterales; family Bryobacteraceae; genus Fen-178. The sequence goes on from JBEKSR010000015.1 coordinate 15,759, forward strand.
GGGGGCTGGTCACCATTCATATTCGGGTCTGTGGACTCTTCAACTACACCATGCGCGCAAAACGAAATGCAACCGCTCCGGAAGGCAATCGCGGCGCGTGGCCGGAGTGATATAGTCGTGGTGGTGACGAATTTTCTCACCTTCGACATCGAAGAATGGTTCCGGGTGAACTATCGGAATTGCCGGATTCCGGTGGGAGCGCGGGACATGAATCTGGAACGGCTGGTTTACAAATTGCTGGACCTGTGTGACGAACATGGCGCCCGGTGCACCTTCTTCGTGCTGGCGACGGTCGCGGAAACCCACCCCTTGCTGGTGCGAAGCATCCACGCCAGAGGGCACGAGGTGGCGTCTCACGGTTACTCGCACCGCAGCTTGTCAGCCATGACGGAACCCGAATTCCTGGAGGATACTCTGAAGGCGCGCAATATACTCCAGTCGACCATCGGATCCGAAGTGATTGGATACCGGGCGGCCTCGTTCTCGGTCTCGAGGTCGAATATCGAGTGGTACTACCGTGTTCTAAGCGCTGCCGGCTTTCGCTATTCATCGTCGATTTTTCCGGGGAAGACTTATCTTTATGGAATCCCCGGCTTTGCCGACCAACCGCATCGGCCCGTGCTAAATGGGTACGACGTGGGTTTGGCGGAGTATCCGATCTCCAGGGTGGATGTCCTGTGGTCCAGCATTCCGTTTTACATGAGGCTGTTTCCAGCCAGGCTGCTTACTCGACTGGTCCGCACGCGGAACCAGCGGGGCGAGTCGGTAATGTTGTACCTCCATCCAAGAGAGATCGACCCCGGGCAGCCGCGGCTCCCCATGCCACGGCTGCAAGCCCTGATACACTACTGGGGGGTCGGCGGTTGCGAAGCCAGGCTCCGCTACCTGCTGGCGGCAAAGCTTCCATTGTCGCGGGTTTGCGACCACCTTGCGGTCTTCAGCTCGACGCCGTCGCTGGAGTCCGATTATGTCCTCTGATCGAACACGGAGTTTCTTCGATGGCTACGCCGCCGACTTCGGAGGCATCTACAGCACAAGCACGAGCGTTTTCAAGAACTGGATCAACCGCACCTTCCGCGCCAGCATGATGCTGCGGTACGCCAAGACTTTGGAGGGATGTGCGCCGGTTCAGGGCAAGACGGTGCTGGATATAGGCTGTGGCCCCGGCCACTACTCAGTAGCTCTGGCCGAGCGCGGCGCGCGGCGTGTTGTCGGCTTGGACTTCGCGGAGGGTATGTTGAAGCTCGCAAGGGAGCGCGCCAGCTTAGCCGGGGTTGCGGACCGGTGTGAGTTTCGCAACCAGGACTTATTCTCTTTCGACGAACGTGAGTCCTTCGATTACGTCATACTTATGGGATTCATGGACTATATGGCGGAGCCAAGAAAGGTCATAGAAAAGGTCTTGACGTTGGTCCGTTCCAAGGCCTTTTTGTCTTTCCCGGTGGACGGAGGCTTCATCGCGTGGCAACGAAAGCTGCGCTATCGGAGGCGCTGCGATCTGTTTTTGTACACGCGCCGCCAAATTGAAGAATTGTTTCTTCCGTTTACGGGGGTCGATGTCGAAGTCCAGGACATCGCTCAGGATTTCTTCGTAACGATCTCCCGAAGGGCTTAGCTCATGTCTTCCGGCAATCCCAAGGAGGAGTGGCTCGCCGCCGCGCGCTCGGCCATGGAAATCGAAGCGGCTTCGCTCGAGCGCACCGCCGGCCGGCTGGGCGGCGAGCTGATCCGCGCGGTGGACCTGATTCTGGCGCATCCGGGCAAGGTGGTGGTGACGGGAATCGGGAAATCGGGCCACATTGGGCGCAAGGTCGTGGCCACGTTTTGCAGCACCGGCACGGCCGCCGTGTTCCTGCATCCGGCCGAAGCGGTCCACGGCGATCTGGGCATCTACACGCCGGGCGATCCCACCGTCCTGATCTCCAAGAACGGCGCCTCGGCCGAGCTGCTGGCGCTGGTGCCGCTGCTGCGCGAATTCCACTCGCCGCTGATCGGCATACTAGGCAACGTCGCGTCGCCTCTGGCGGCGCAGTTGGACGTGCTGCTGGACGCCTCGGTGGAGCGCGAGGCCGACCCCCACAATCTGGCGCCCACGGCCAGCGCCGTCACCGCGCTCGCCCTGGGGGACGCGCTGGCCATCGCGCTGATGCGGGCGCGCAATTTCACGCCGGAGGAGTTCGGGCGTTTCCACCCCGGCGGGCAGCTCGGCCGCAACCTGCGGCTCACGGTGCGCCAGGCCATGCACAGCGGCGAGGAGGTGGCCTCGGTGGCGCCGGACGCGTCACTCAAAGAAGTCATTATCGCCATGACGCGCCGGCCGCTGGGCGCGGCTTGCGTGGTGGGGCCCGGCGGCGCGCTGGCCGGCGTCATCACCGATGGCGACCTGCGCCGCGCGCTCACCAGCCACGACGACATCCGCGGCCTGCGCGCCCGAGACGCGATGACGCGCACGCCCGTGACCATCGGCCCGGAGGCCACCCTGGGGGAGGCGCTGGAACGCATGGAGCGCCGCCCTTCGCAGATTTCCGTTCTGCCGGTGATCGATGAGGACGGCCTGGCGCTCGGGCTTCTCCGTATACACGACATCTTCCAGGGACCCAGCGGATCGTAAAACCGGCTTATTTCTTGAAGAACCAGTGCCAGTAGGACTCTTTACCTTCCCCTACTCTGTAGCGGGATTCAAAGCCAGTCCGGTCCGCAATCTCAAGCATGTCCCGTTCACTCAGCGGCGTGCCTAGCCACGTATCGCCTTCCGGGGCCTCAAATGGATGGCCTTGAACTTCAAACTTGAACAGGCAGCCGGAGCGAAGATGCCGGCCGACTTGCCCGATGCAGTTCTCAATGATGGCCTTGCCCGGAATGTGATGAAAGACGGAGAATGAGCACGCAAAATCGAACAACACGTCGCCTAGAATGTCCAAGTCCTGTCCGTTCGTCTCATAGAGCCGGATATTGGGAAAGTCCTTAAGCGCTTTTCGCGCCCGTTTCAGCATCTCGCCGCTGATATCGACACCGTGAACTTCGCCGAACAGCTTCCCGAGCGAGCGGGTCACACGCCCGGCTCCACATCCGAAGTCCAGCACCTTCATGTCGCATGGCCGCTTGCCCTGACACACGTCCTCCATATCCGTCAAAACATGGCGCTCGACGGTCTGATCCCCGGAAGCCATGAAGTCTTCGTGGGACCAATCCTTGCGGGAATTGACAATATAATACTGGAAGTTTTCGCGCGCACGATTATCCCAATCGCGTTTCATCTTTCGCAGCAATTCGGGAGAAGCCATGGTTCACTCCTGCGCCACCAACCCAGTGCCAGGCCGCGCCCCGCGGTTCGATTCGACCCAACGGCGGAAACGGACAGTGATAGGCGAACACCAGCATCTCTTCCGAGGCTGCCCGGTCGAACCACGCACGTCGCGTAGCCGTGGCCTGGTCCGGCGAAAGATCGAACGGAAGGTTCCATTCGGGGCGTTCGGCCTGAAGCGGTAGAACGAGCGCGTCGCCGACGAACAGGCACTGCTCCCTGCCGGACGCGATGATTACGGCAAGGTGTCCGGGTGTGTGACCAGGCGCCGGCGCCACGCGCATGCCGGGAGAAATCTCAACCTCGGATTCGACCAGTTCCAGCCGGCTCGCCAATGGTGGAAGATACTTACGGGCGCCTTCACCGATGAGCTGGTCGAACAGACCCAAGCCGTACAGTTCCTTCCGGGCGCATTTTTCGAGCGTCGCCTCATCGGTCCAGAATCGCCATTCTCCGGCGCCCATGATATAGCGCGCATTGGGAAACCTGGGCTGCCCGCTCGCGTCCGTCACCCCGCCGATATGGTCCGGGTGGCCGTGCGTGAGTATTACAACGGCGATGGATTCGGCTGCGATCCAGCGTGATTCCAGCAGCGACGGGAGGCGTCCGGTGTCCGGCCCGAGCGGCCCCGCGCCTGTGTCCAGAAGAATGCGTTCTCGCGCAGTTTCCACCAGCAGCGCCGTGTAAGGGATCTTGACGTGCCCGCCGGCCGCATCGTACTGGCTCGTTAGATGTGCCTGTTCCTCTTCGGACAGGCCCTGCGTGACTATTGCCACCGGGTAGGCCAGCGTTCCATCGCAGAGCGCCGTGCATGCTGCCTCTCCCACGCGGAACGTGTATATTTCCTGCCTCATTTTTCACCTCCTACTGAGGCTCGCAAAATACGGTGACAGACCGGGGTGTCCACGCGGCGCAGGGCCGGGCCCAAAGGGCACCCCGCACCCCGGCGCCTTGGGACACTCTCGTCAGTCACCATATTTTGCGAGCCTCAGTAAGTCAAAAACAAGCCTTCCAGCAGAGTCCGAGCCCCAGCCCGAATAGCGCCACCGAAAGCGCCGCGCGCAGCGGCCGCGCCGGCAGAACGGAGGACAGCCAGGCGCCCAGCAGCACTCCGGCCAGCCCGCCCACCACCAGCCCCCGCAGAAGAACAGAATTGTAGTCGCCGGCGGAAAGGTGCCACGCTCCGCCGATACTCGAAACCACCAGTCCAAAGCACAGGTCCGTCCCCACCACCTGCGCCGGCGTCAGGCTGGTGAGATTCATCAGCACCAGCGACCCCAGCGCGCCCGCGCCGGCCGAGGAGAACCCCACTTCCGCTCCGATCGGCACGGCCACCGCCGCCACCCATCCGAGGCGGTTGTTTCCAGAGACCGCGCCGCTGCGCCGCACCAGCCGGTAGAGGTTGTAGAGCGCCATGCCCGCCACCATGGTCCCCACCAGCAGCAGCACCGCGCGCTGATAGCGGTGCACATCGAGATAGGAGAGCAGCAGTGTCCCCGCCAGCACGCCCGGGACGCCGCCGCCGCACATCGCTCCCAGCGTGCGCGCATTCACCTGCCGGCGTTTCATGTACACCGGCGCCACGACCACCTTGATCGCCATGGTGAACACCAGCGCCGTTCCCACCGCCGCGGCGGGCGGCTGGTTGAAGACCAGAATGAGCAGCGGCGCCGTCAGCGATCCCGCTCCCACTCCCGTCAGACCGACCGCCGCGGCGATGAGAAATCCGAGCAGGAATGTCAAACGTGCTATTATCGCATGATCGGTCCGGCCCTCATGCGGTTGGTCATTCTGCACTATCACATTTTCAAGAATGCCGGCTCGACCATCGAAGACATTCTGGACCATAGCTTCGGCGAGCGGTTCGCGAAAGTGGACACGCCTGCCGGTGAAGGATTGATCTCAAATCCGGACTTGGTGCGCTTCTTCGATGCCCGGCCCGACCTGCGCGCGTTTTCCAGCCACCAGGTCCGCCACCCGCTGCCGGAAGCGCGCGGCTACGTGTTTTTCGACATCTGCTTCCTACGCGACCCCATAGACCGGATCCGGTCCATCTACACTTACTTCCGTCAGAGACCGAACCCCGCCGATCCCCTGAGCGACCTGGCCAACCGCACCGCGCTGGGCGATTTCATCGCCAGCATGATCCAGGACTTTCCGCTCTTCGTGAAGAATGTCCAGGTGAACCTGCTGGCCTGCGCCGGCGACTCCGACGAGCCGGAGCCGCGCGATCTCGACCTGGCCATCCAGCGCATGCTGGCGACGTCTTTTCTAGGCGTGGTGGATTGTTTCGACCAGAGCGTCGCCGCGGGCGCGCACGCTCTGCGCCGCGCCTTCCCCGAATTGGATTGCGACCGGCCGGCGGTCAACGTTTCGGATGGGCTGCAGGGCACCGTTGCCAGCCGCACCGAGAAGCTCCGGCAAGCGTGCAGCCAGGAGGTGTTCGAGGAGTTGCTGCGGCTGAATTCGCTCGACCGCCAGCTTGTGGATCGGGCCCGCGCGGAGGTGCTGCGCCGCTTTCGGCAGATCCCGCCGCGGCGAACCGCCCGGCCGATGCGGCGGGAGCAGCGCCGCGCCCAGGCGTCGGGCGGATTTTTCACCACGGCGCGGCGCGTTGCGAGCCTGGTTCCGTATTGGCGGCAACTGAGCGGGAGCGCGCGGAAGACGCTGTTCGACGCGGACTATTACCGGACTTCTGCTCCGGAAGAAAGCGCGGGCCGCCGCCACCCGCTGCTCCACTTTCTGGTCGAGGGCGCTTACCAGGGCCGCCAGCCGCATCCCCTGTTCGACCCCGCGTTCTATCTTCGGAAATGCCCCGACGTGGCAGCCGCCGGCGTCAACCCGCTGTGCCATTACTTGAAGCACGGCGCCGCGGAGTTGCGCCAGCCGCACCCGCTGTTCGATGCCGGCTTCTACCTCGACCGCAATCCCGACATCCGCGGCGCTGGGGTGAATCCGCTGGTCCACTACGTGCGTCACGGAGCCGCGGAAGACCGCAAGCCGCATCCGCTATTCGAACCCAGCCACTACCGGAACTCCTGCGCCGAGGCCCCCGGCGGCAGTGCGCGCCTGCTCGCGCACTTTCTGGAGAGCGGCGCGGGAGCCGCCAGTCCCCACCCGCTCTTCGATTGCGAAGCCTACCTGGACGCCCATCCCGACGCCGCCGCCCAAGGCACGAACCCCCTGGTCGACTACCTGCTGTCGGATGCCGGCCGTCCCGCCGGCGCGATGCCTGCCGGCCCTCCCGGCATCGAATCGGCCGCGCTCGCGCATATCGACATCCAGGACGTCCGGGTGACGGTAGTTTCGCTCGCCGGGAGCCTCGATTCCAGAACGCCCGAGGAACGGCGCGCCATCCATGAGGCCTGGAAGAGTTGGGCCGCGCGCCAGGGGATGTCCGGCGGCGTGGCACTGGTTTGGCCGGACAGCGACGGCCTGGCGCGGTGGCTGGCCGAACCGCAGCAACAACCGTTCTTCGATGCCGTGCGGCTCGATCAGATCCGTCGGCAAACGAGTGAGTGACGAGTATGGCCGTGCTAACATCGGGCTATGACTGAACTGCTGCGGAAGGCAGTGGCCACGCTTTCGGAGTTGCCTCCCGAGAAACAAGACGTTTTGGCGGCGATGGTTCTTGAAGAGATCGCCTGCGAGCAGGGTCCCAGCCATCCGCTGTTGAGCATCGAGGCACTGGAAGAAGAAGCACGGCTGGAGTATCTCGCTGGCAAGACCGAGCCGATGAGTTTCTAAGCGTATGCGGTCCCGGCGCACCGCCCGATTCAAGAGCCTGTTTGAAGAATTGCCCGCCGAGGTCCAACAGAGCGCGCAACGGGCGTACGTCCTATTCCGGCGCGATCCCGCACACCCCAGGCTCCAGTTCAAACGTCTGCGCGCCGACCGGCAGACGTATTCCATTAGGATTGGTCTGGGCTATCGCGCCCTGGGCATTAGATTCGATGAGACCTTGGTGTGGTACTGGATCGGTCCTCACGCTGAATACGACCGCTTGGTTTCACAATTGAAGTGATCCCAGCGTACGGGACCTGATCGCGGCGGATTTCACTTTTGAGACGGCCACTCACGAAGAAGGCCCCTCGCCGATTCACTTTCAGCTTCGTCAAAAAGGAAATCGAGCTTGCCCGCGACGGAGTCGGCATCCATCTGCTCGTCCCACCGCCTTTGTTCGCGCACGCGAAACCATTGGACGATGCGCCGGTATTCTTCCGGGGGCAGGCCATCGATGGCGGCCTCGATCTCCTCAACTCGGCTCATGCTTGGAGTCTATCACCATCCCGTATTGGGTTTCATGCTATGGACCCACGCAAGAATGAACTCGCAGCGCCGACGTGGCGCGGCAGGCACGAGTGCCTGCGCCACGGCGGCGTGATCAGCCGGCTATCAGCTCGCGGTACAACTCCGTCTGGCGGCGGGCGATCTCGTCCCAGCCGTACGAGGCTTCCACGCGGCGCCGGCCGGCGGCGGCCAGACGATGGCACTCGGCGGGCGAGGCCAGCAGTGTCTCGATGGCGTCCGCCATTTCCGCGGCGGTGTGAACCAGGATGAAGTCCTCGCCCGGAACCAGGTCGAGCCCGTTGACGCCGGCGGGCGTGGCGACCACCGGTCTGCCGCAGGCCATGGCTTCCAGAATCTTGAGATTGGTTCCCGCCGATACCACCAGGGGCGCTACCACGATGGCGGCGCGCTCGTATGCGCCGCGTACGTCGGAAACGAATCCCTCCACCTCCACCCCGGGCTGGTCCAGATGCACCTTCACCTGGGAACCGTGGTAGTCCAGGAAGTACTCGTGCCGCGCGCCGGCAATGATGTGCAGCCGGGCGTCCCGCAACCGGGGCCACACCTGGTCGAGAAAGAAACCGACGGCCATGAGGTTGGGCAAGTGGGAGAAGGAACCCACGAACAACAGCCGGCGCGGCTCCGGCGCTTGCGGCGCAACACGAAACCGGTCCAGGTCGACGCCGTTCGGCAAGGCCACCGCGCGGGTTCCGCTGACCAGTGCCCGGTCCTTTTCGGACATGGTGACGACGCAGGCCATCTCGCGCCACGCGGCGGTTTCGAAGCGCCGCCACAGCTTCAACTGGCGCCGCAGGTCCCAATCGTCGCTGGTCTGGCGCAGTTGCTGGTAGAGATCGAAGGTAATATCGTGTTCCACCAGGATGGGGCGGGCGGGCGCGCAATCGGCGGTGTACTGGGCCATCTGCGTGAACTCCAGTTGCGCGATGGCGGGCCGCCACTTGCGCACGGTCTCCCGCAGGGCCGCGCGGAAGGACGCGGACGCGAACTGCTCCACCACTTCCGGCCGGCCCGTGCTCGGCGCAGCATGTGTCCCGGTGCGCCGCACCAGCACGACTTCCACGAAACGGTCCAGCAACTCGACCGCGGGCGGCGCATCGGTTTCGGTGAAAGCCACCAGGATCTGGTCCCACTCGGCGGCCGCCCGCGCCGTCAGGTTGTGTATCCGCACCGCGCCGCCGTGGGAGAGCGGAAACGGCAGGTAGGCGCTGGCCACCAGCACGCGTGGTTTCCCCGAGGCAGCCTTGCCGGGAAAGACCGCCGCCGGTCCCTCCGGCAGAGGCTTCACGCGGCCGTGCCGCGGCCGCAGCATCCTGTCCGCCCCGAAGTGCCAGCGCAGGAAGTTGCGGGCCCGCCAGGCGAAGTGGCGCGCCATTGCCCGGAGGCTGCCCGGCCGAAGCATGAAGTCGTTCAGGTTCTCATTGACGGCCAGAAAGTACAACGGCGCCAGGATCAGCGCCAGCAGCCGCATCCGGCGAAACGGAACGTTGGGAACCAGCAGGACACCCGCCAGGCGGATGGACTTCCCGCGAAACGCGCTGCGGCAGCGCGCCCAGTTCTCCAGGATGCCTCCCTGGTAGCGCACCCAGTGCAGGTCGTTATCCGCGGGGCGGAAATCCGAAACCACGTAAAGCGGCAGTTCGGGAAAGATCTCGCGCATACGCGCGATGAAGCGCGCGTTCAGATCGTCGGTTCCCGACGCAAAGGCTACCTTGATTTTCGGCTTCAATATGGCGCGGCGGCTCTCAGCCCACTGGATGAATATTATCACCTCGGGAGTTCCGGCCGGCGCGCCGTGAGCGACAATGGGAATCTCGGAGTGAGCGCTCTATGAAAGTCGTCGCATTCAACGGCAGCGCCCGCAAAGGCGGGAACACTGCCATTCTGCTCGGCCACGTGCTCGGCGAGCTGGCCAAGGAAGGCATCGAAACCGAATTGGTGGAACTCGCCGGCGCCACCATCCACGGATGTCTGGCCTGCCGCAAGTGTTCCGCGAGAAAGGACCGGCGCTGCTCGCAGACCGACGATATGGGCAATGCCTGTATCGACAAGATGGCCGCCGCGGACGGTATCCTCCTGGGCTCGCCCACCTACGTCGCCGACATCTCGCCGGAGATCAAAGCGCTCATCGACCGCGCCTGCCTGGTGGGCAGGGCTAACGGCGGCATGTTTCGCCGCAAGGTGGGCACCGCCGTGGTGGCCGTGCGCCGGGCCGGCGCCATCCACGCCCTTGACGCCCTGAATCACTTCTTCCTGATCAGCGAAATGATCATTCCGGGTTCGTCCTACTGGAACATCGGCATCGGCTGGGAGCCCGGAGATGTCGAAAAGGACGAGGAAGGCATCCAGACCATGAAGACCCTGGGTCGGAACATGGCTTGGCTGCTGAAGAAGGTGGGGACCTAACCGTCGTCGCCCTAGTGCGCCGTCACCTCAGCCTTCATCCCGGCCGCGCAGAGGATCGTCTCCATGGCGTTCTCATAGCCGCGTTTGGTGTTGAGCATGAGATCGTACAGATTGGGGTTGCACCACTCCTGCTCGAAATACTGCCGGACGCCCGCCGCGCGCTGACGATCGTACTCCCGAATCACCGCCTCCAGGTCGGGGGCGCCCCCTGGGCCCGCTCCGCGCCGTTCCGCGACGCGCTTCTTGCGGATCTCGATGGGCGCGTACAGAAACACGTGAAAGACCTCAGGCCAGCCGTGCAGGATGCACTGCGCGCCGCGGCCTACTACCACGCAGTTGCCCATGCGCGCCGCCTCTTCGATGACCTTCCGCGCCACCACCACCATCACCTCGGCATCGAACAGGTCGAATTGCTCGACGCTGATGGGCGCATCCACGCCGCCGCGCCACAGCGCGTGCTTCACCAGGCGGTGAAACCATGGGTCGATGCGCTCGTCGAACCGTTCCGCCACCGCGGGCGCCACGTTGGCCGCGCGCGCCACTTCGTTCAACAGGTCCCGGTCCAGCAGCCGCCATCCCAGCCGGTCTGCCAGCAGCCGCGCGACCGCCGCGCCGCCGCTCCCGTATTCGCGGGCAATTGTGATTGCGCGAACCATGCGCTCCGCGCCTCCTACCCGAATGTTAACTCCTCAGTCTGAAAGGCGGAGCTCCCAGAATGGCAGCAGCATGGTGTAACATAAGCTGTCCTAATGATCCCGGCCAACTCTTTTCAGCTTGCCTTATATTAAGAAGGCTGGTACACTAAGAACCAAGGCGACCGCTGTCGAAAGAAGCCGCGACCGGATTACCCTCCAGGTCAGCGGATTCCAAGGGACCACCATGAGTGACATCACTGTAAATAACGGTCTACCCACGGCGCAGGGCCTTTACGACCCGCGCCACGAGCACGATGCCTGCGGCATTGGCTTTGTCGCGAATCTCAAGGGCCAGAGGTCGCACGACATCATCCTCAAAGGCATCCAGGTGCTGATCAACCTGACGCACCGGGGCGCGTGCGGCTGCGATCCCCGCACCGGCGATGGCGCCGGCGTGCTGATTCAGATTCCCCACAAGTTCTTCGCGCGCGAGTGCGCCAAGCTCGGTTTCACCCTGCCTCCGGCGGGAGAATACGGCGTCGGCATGACCTTCCTTCCCGTGGAGCCGCACGTCCGCTGGCAGTGCGAAGGCATCATCGAGCGCATGGTGCGGGAAGAGGGTCTCACGGTGCTCGGTTGGCGCGACACTCCCATCGATGGGGCGGCCATTGGCCGCGTGGCGCGCGCTTCGCAGCCCTACATCCAGCAGATCTTCGTGGGGCGCGCCAGGGGCATGGCCGAAGACCAGCTCGAACGCAAGCTCTACATCGTCCGCAAACGCGCTGAGAACGAGGTGGCCGCCTCCGACCTGCCCGACAAGGGTTTCTTTTACATCCCTTCGTTCTCCGCGCGCACCATCGTTTACAAAGGTCTGCTGCTGGCGCCCCAGATCGCCCACTTTTATCCCGAGCTGAGCGATCCCGATGTGGTCAGCGCGCTGTGCCTGGTGCATCAGCGCTTTTCCACCAACACCTTCCCCACCTGGCCGCTGGCGCACCCGTTTCGCTACGTCGCGCACAATGGCGAAATCAACACGCTGCGCGGCAACGTGAACTGGATGCACGCGCGCCAATCGGTGCTGGCCTCCCCGCTCTACGGCGACGATATTCAGAAGCTGTTTCCCGTCATCCAGCCCGGCGGCAGCGACTCCGCCGCTTTCGACAACGCGCTCGAGCTGCTGGTCATGACCGGCCGCGGCATCGCCCACGCCATGGCCATGCTCATTCCCGAAGCATGGTCCAAGAACCCGCACATGAACCCGCAGAAGCGGGCCTTCTACGAATACCACGCCTCTCTGATGGAGCCCTGGGACGGCCCCGCCGCGATGGCTTTCACCGATGGCCGCTCGATCGGCGCAACCCTCGATCGCAACGGCCTGCGGCCCGCCCGGTACCTGGTGACGCATGACGACCTAGTCATCATGGCTTCCGAGACCGGCGTGCTTCCCGTCGAACCCGAAAACGTCAAGCTGAAGGGCCGCCTGCAGCCCGGCAAGATGCTGCTGGTGGATACGGTCGAGGGCCGCATTATCTCCGACCGGGAGCTCAAAGCCCGGCTCTATGGCCGCAATCCCTACCAGCTCTGGCTGAAGGAAAACCAGGTCACCCTCGAACAACTTGCCGAGCCGCCGCGCGAGCATGGCACCGATCACGAGACCATCCTCAGCCGGCAGCGGGCCTTCGGCTACACCGACGAGGACATCAAGATGATCCTCGGCCCCATGGCCGAGAAGGGCGAGGAGCCGATCGGCTCGATGGGGACCGATACACCCCTGGCGTGCCTGTCCGATAAGCCGCAACCGCTGTTCCACTACTTCAAGCAGCTCTTCGCGCAGGTCACCAACCCGCCTATCGATCCCATCAGAGAAGAGATGGTGATGTCGCTCACCAGCTACATCGGCACCGAGCGCAACATTCTGGACGAGACTCCGCAACACTGCCACACTCTCAAGCTGCCGCAACCCATCCTGACCAACCGCGACCTGGAGAAACTGCGGCGCGTCTCGCAAGGCGATTTCCTGGCCACTACGTTGCCCATGTTCTTTTCGGTGGAGGACGGCGCCAAGGGCCTGGAGCGCGCGCTGGCGGGGCTCTGCCGCCGCGCTTCGCTGGCCATCCAGTCCGGGTACACCCTGCTGATCCTCTCCGACCGGGGCATCGACCCGGATACTGCTCCCATCCCCAGCCTGTTGGCGCTCACCGCGGTGCACAATCACCTGGTGCGTGAGGAGACGCGCACGCAGGTGGCGCTCATCATCGAATCGGGCGAGCCGCGCGAGGTCATGCATTTCGCGCTGCTGATCGGCTACGGCGCCAGCGCCGTCAACCCCTACCTGGCCATCGAAACGCTCGAAGACCTGGTCAAGCGCGGGTATCTTGAGGCGCCCTTCGACAAGGCCGTGGAGAACTTCAAGAAGTCTATTAATAAAGGTCTGCTCAAGACCTTCTCCAAAATGGGTATATCGACGCTCCAAAGCTATCGCGGCGCGCAGGTCTTCGAGGCCATCGGCCTGAGTAAGAAGCTGGTCGACAAGTACTTCACGGGAACGGTTTCGCAGATCGAAGGGGTGGATCTCGAGGTGCTCGCGCAGGAAGCCATCCTCAAGCACCAGCACGCCTTTCGCCCGGTAGCCGATTCCGATACCGAGTTGGCCGTTGGCGGCAACTATCAGTACCGCGCGCGCGGCGAGTATCATCTGTTCAACCCCGAGACCATCGCCAAGCTGCAGCACGCCGTGCGGCAGGAGAGCTTCCAGACGTTCGAGGAATACACCGGGCTGATCGACCACCAGAACCGCCAGCTCTCGACGCTGCGCGGCCTGCTGGAGATCAAGCAATCGGCGGAGCCGGTTCCGGTGGAAGAAGTCGAGCCGGCGAGCGAGATCGTCAAGCGCTTCGCCACCGGCGCCATGTCGTTCGGCTCCATTTCGAAAGAAGCCCACGAGACTCTGGCCATCGCCATGAACCGCATCGGCGGCAAGTCCAACACCGGCGAGGGCGGGGAAGACGAAGAGCGCTTCGGGACGGAGCGCCGCAGCGCGGTGAAGCAGGTGGCCTCCGGGCGCTTCGGCGTCACCACCAACTACCTGGTGAACGCCGACGAGCTGCAGATCAAGATGGCGCAGGGCGCCAAGCCCGGGGAAGGCGGCCAGCTTCCCGGCCACAAGGTGGATGAGACCATCGCGCGTGTGCGCCACTCCATCCCCGGCGTGGGCCTGGTTTCGCCGCCGCCGCACCATGACATTTACTCCATCGAGGACCTGGCGCAACTCATCTACGATCTGAAGAACGTCAACCCGTGCGCGCGCATCTCGGTGAAGCTGGTGGCCGAGGTGGGCGTGGGCACGGTGGCCGCGGGCGTTGCCAAGGCGCATGCCGACGTGGTGCTGATCTGCGGAGACAGCGGCGGCACCGGCGCTTCGCCGCTCAGCTCGATCAAGCACGCCGGCGCTCCCTGGGAGCTGGGTCTGGCGGAAACCCACCAGGTGCTGGTGATGAACGATCTGCGGGGCCGCATCCGCGTGCAGACCGATGGCAAGCTGCAAACCGGTCGAGATGTCGCCATCGCCGCGCTGCTGGGCGCCGAGGAGTTCGGCTTCTCCACCGCGCCGCTGGTGGCCATGGGCTGCATCATGATGCGCAAGTGCCACCTCAACACCTGTCCCGTGGGCATCGCCACCCAGGACCCGGCGCTGCGGGCCAAGTTCCGGGGCACGCCCGAGAACGTGGTCAACTTTTTCTTCTTCATCGCCGAACAGGTGCGCCGGTACATGGCCCAACTGGGCTTCCGCACCTTCGACGAAATGGTGGGCCGGGTGGACATGCTCGACCCGCGCCAGGCCCTCGACCATTGGAAGGCCAAAGGCATCGACCTTTCCGCCATTCTGTACAGCCCGCAGGAGCCTGGCCGGATTGCGCGCCGCTGTGTACAGCCGCAGGACCACGGGCTCGACCAGGCGCTCGACCACGAGCTGATCGAGCAGGCGCGCGAAGCCATCGAAAAACGCACGCCCATCGAAATCAGACTGCCCATCCGCAACATTCATCGCACCGTGGGCGCCATGCTTTCGGGCGAGATCGCGCGCCGCTACGGTTCCGCCGGCCTGCCCGACGGCACCATCAAGTTCCATTTCAGCGGCTCGGCCGGCCAGAGCTTCGGCGCGTTTCTGGCCCGGGGCGTGACGCTGGAGCTGGAAGGGGACGCCAACGACTACGTAGGCAAGGGGCTTTCCGGCGGCCGCCTGATCGTGTACCCGCCGCGCGCTTCCACCTTCCTGCCGGAAGAAAACATCGTCATCGGCAACGTGGCGCTCTACGGCGCCACCAGCGGCGAGGCCTACTTCAACGGCATGGCGGGCGAGCGGTTCGCGGTCCGCAATTCCGGCGCCACGGCGGTGGTGGAGGGCCTCGGCGACCACGGCTGCGAGTACATGACGCGCGGCGTGGTGGTGGTGCTCGGCAAGTGCGGGCGCAACTTCGCCGCCGGCATGAACGGCGGCATCGCCTACGTGCTCGACGAGCGCGGCGATTTCGCCGAGAGGCGTTGCAACACCGTCGGCGTGGACCTGGATCCACTCGCGGATGAAGATATCGCGTTGCTCCACGGGCTGATTTCGACGCACGCCGAGCTCACCCAAAGCCCGCGCGCCAAATGGATCCTCGAATGCTGGGAACAGATGCTCCCCAGCTTCGTGAAGGTCTTCCCCCACGAATACAAGCGCGTTCTGGCGCGCCCCCAAGAGGTGCTCCATGGGTAAAGTCAGCGGCTTTCTCGAATACACCCGCGAACTTCCCGAACGCCGGCCTCCCGCCGAGCGCATCCGGGATTGGTTCGAGATTTACCAGCCGTTTCCCGAAGAAACGGTCCGCTCGCAAGGCGCGCGCTGCATGGATTGCGGCGTGCCCTTCTGCCATACCGGCTGCCCGCTGAACAACATCATCCCCGACTGGAACGATCTGGTCTACCGCGGCCGCTGGCGGGAAGCCATCCGCCAGTTGCACGCCACCAACAATTTCCCCGAGTTCACCGGCCGCCTCTGTCCGGCTCCCTGCGAGGCCGCATGTGTGCTGGGCATCAACGAGCCGCCCGTCACCGTCAAGCAGATCGAAAAGAGCATTGTCGACCGGGCTTTCGAGGCAGGCTTCATCAAGCCCGAGCCGGCTGGAACCCGCACGGGCAAGCGCGTGGCCATCGTCGGCTCCGGCCCCGCCGGACTGGCCGCCGCGCAGCAACTGGCGCGCGCCGGCCACGACGTCACGGTCTTCGAGAAGAGCGACCGCATCGGCGGCCTGCTGCGCTACGGCATCCCCAGTTTCAAGATGGAGAAGCGCCTCATCGACCGCCGCCTGGAGCAACTGCGGGCCGAAGGGGTGAAGTTCCAGACCAACGCCCATGTGGGCGCCAACGTTCCCGTGGAAGACCTCGTCAAAGAGTTCGACGCCCTGCTGCTGGCCGGCGGCGCCGAGCAGCCGCGCGATCTGAAAGTTCCCGGCCGGGAACTGCAGGGCATCCATTTCGCGATGGAGTTCCTGCGGCAACAGAACCGCCGGTCGGAAGGCGATCCGGCGCCGGAGGCCGAGGCGATCCTGGCCACCGGCAAGCGCGTCGTGATCATCGGCGGCGGCGACACCGGCGCCGACTGCCTGGGCACCTGCCACCGTCAGAGAGCGCTTTCGGTGACGCAATTCGAGCTGCTGCCGAAGCCGCCCGAGGAGCGTTCGCCTTCGACGCCGTGGCCGCTGTGGCCGATGCAGTTGCGCGTGGAAAGCTCGCACGAAGAGGGCGGCGCGCGCGATTGGAGCGTCTCCACCGTGAAGTTCACCGGCGACCAGCGCGGCTCGGTGCGGCAGTTGCACGCCGTGCGGGTTGATGCGGAACTCAACCCCATCTCCGGGACCGGGTTTGTCATGGACGCCGACCTGGTGCTGCTGGCGATGGGTTTCCTTGGCCCCGTGAAGAACGGGCCAATCGCGCAGCTCGGGGTGAAGCTCGACGCGCGCGGCAACGTGGCAACGGATGAGCGCCACATGTCCTCGATTCCGGGGGTGTTCGCCGCCGGCGACATGCGCCGGGGGCAGTCCCTGGTGGTGTGGGCGATTGCCGAAGGGCGCCAGGCCGCGCGCGGAATCGACCTGTACCTGATGGGCGAGAGCAAGCTGGTGTAGTGAACGGCGGCGGTTGCCAACCGCCGCGCAGGATGCCATCCTGCCCCACAGCTACCTTCTATCCCAGTTGACCCGCAGGCGGTCGCGGCCGTCGGTGGCGTCGAGCGTGATGCTGTTGACATTCTGGCGACCGTCCACGGAGATGTACATCGGCCCGTGCAGTCTTCGGTCTTCGGTCACGACGTCCGCTTTCAGCCTGCCTCCTTCCGATGCGATCACCGTGCCGGTGAACGAAAGCGACGGCCGGCCCCGCTCCCTTCGGAACGACACCAGGATCCTGCCGCCGCGATCGACATTGACGCTCACATCGAAGAGCGGTTGCTCGCCGAGGTCGTTCAGCGCCGAGGAGCCGTGCCCTTGGCCGTGAAAGTCGATGGTGTTGTTCCAACTGAACCCTGGCCCACCGCCGCGCCGCTCCTCCGTGGGGGATCCTCCGCCGCCGATCGCCCACGAAAGCCGGAAGTGGTAGCGGCCTTCGCCGCCGGCGCTGTCGCGGATGTGCACGATGGCGGTGAAGTCGTTGCGGCGCGACGGTTCCGCCACCAGCCGGATCTCATTGCGGCTGTCCTTGACTTCAAAGTTGAATCCCTCGATATTGCGGTCCGGAAGCGGTGCGTTGCATTCCGACCCGTCGTCCCGGGGATCGCGGCCGGAGATGGTGTGAATCAGAACCATGTCGCGGCGCACCGAGACTTCCACTTCGTTATCCACTTGCAAACGGATGTCGCACTGGCCCTTACCCGGCGGCACGTCGTTGCGAGTCATCCTGCTAATACGAAACTGGGTATCTGCCAGGGCCGGCAGGGCCGCACACAGGGCGAGGAGCGCCATCCCGGTACGAAAAAGTCTCCTATCACTCATGCCATTTAGCATAGCGCCGTCACTTCTCCGGAATCATCGGCAACAGAATGTGCGATGGATGTTTGGCGTCGTGGTAAATCGCCTGCTTCGCCGGAACGAACTTGGTTTCGGTCTCGTTGTTCCCGCCGGTGTTCAGATTCCGTTCAAATATGGGGAACTGCGCCGACGCCACTTCGATCCGCAGGCGGTGGCCCGGCTGAATCGTCATCCCGGTGTGCCAGAGGTCGATGGTGTACGCGTAGATCCGGCCCGGCTTCGGAAACTCCGCCTTGCCGATGGAATTGCGGTAGCGCGCTCGCACCTTGCCGGCGCTCAGCACGAACAGCGGCCAGAACTTGCCCTTCTCATCCACCTCCATCAGGTGCACAAACCAGTCCGTGTCGCGCGCCGAACTGGAAGCGTAAATCACCGCGGAAACCGGCCCCACGATGGTGTACGGCTTCTCGAACGGCTCGGTAACGTAAACCAGAATGTCCTGGCGCGCCGCCGTGACCTTGTCGCGCTGTGCTTCGGCTTCTTTCTTCAACTCCGCCTGCGGACGCGCAATCTTCTCCTCCTCCGCAGTGCGCTCCAGGAACGCCGGATCGGGCGTGGGATCGCCGGGATCGTAGACGTAGCGGTCGGGCGGCGCGGCGGCGGCCGGAGGCGTGAAGCTCAATTTGCCGTCGCCCTTCGACGTGTTGGCATGGCCGCCGCTGGTGAGGTACAGCTTCTCGAAGCGCGTCTCCGGCAGGGGGTATTTCGGCCCGTGCAGCCACTTGTTCGACCCCATGGCGAAGACGCTCACCAGCGGCTCCTCTATAATCCCGTTGTCGATGCCCTTCAGCCAATAGTCGAACCACCGCAAATAGTCGCGCTGCAAGTCGATGATCGCCTGCGGACCGAAATCGTGGTCCCCGTACCGCCGCGAGGCCGTATCGCTGTGCGGCCACGGCCCGATGGTCAGCTTCTGATTGGCGTGGCCGTAACTCGCCATCTTGAGGTAATTCAGCTTGGTGCCGATACCATCGCCGTCGTACCAGCCGGATTGGTGAAACACCGGGATGTTGAGGTCCTTCAGCTTGTCCAGAAACATGGTGTCGGCCCAGTACTTGTCCTGTGCGGACGGATGGGCAATCCAGTTTCGCCAGTACTTGCTCTCTTTGCCGAGCACCGCCTTGTCGAGATCAATCACCGGCAGCGAGTTCATCAGTTTGCCGAATTTCTTGTCGAGCGCGTTCACCAGCGCCGCGCCCGAAATGTCCGCGGTGGCCTCGGTCTCCACCAGGGTGGCCCACTGCAGGCTGCCGGTAAGAAACAGCACTCCGTTCTCGTACGGGACGTTATGGAACGGATCCGGCGGCGAGACGTTGGGAATCATGGTGACCAAGTGCGGCGGATGCTGGCTGGCAGCCCACCACTGCACCCATCCCAGGTACGAACCGCCGATCATCCCCACCTTGCCGTTCGACCACGCTTGCGCCGCCAGCCACTCGATGGTGTCGTAGCCGTCCTTGGCCTCGTTCACGAAGGGCTCCCATTGGCCTTGGGAACCGAAGCGCCCGCGGGTGTCCTGGATGGCGAAGGCATAACCGCGCCGCGCGTAATACCGGCCCTGGAGTTCGGACATCTCTTTTTTGTAAGGCGTGCGTACCAGGATGACCGGCGCTTTCTCGACGTTCACTGGATGATAGAGATCGGTGGCCAGCTTCACGCCGTCGCGCATCGGCATCATGACGTTATGCTCGACCTTGACTTCGTATTTCGCGGCCGACACCAGCGGATCTTCCACCGGCGGCTTGCGCAGCGCCTCGTATCCCTCGCGCACGAACGTGGCGTGCTGCACGGGGACCTCGCCGGAGTAGATGCGGCCGTCCTTGTCCGCCAGCACGCTGATGTCGATGCCGGGAATGGTGTACACCCACTGGGTGAGCGAAAGATCGCGCGCGCCCACGGTGCGCTCGACGGTCTCCTTGCGCTCTACGGTCACGGTGACCGCTCCGCCGCCCAGAACCAGGCAAGGGAATTCCTGCTTGCCGCCTTTGGCCGCGTCATACCGCCGCAGCGCCTGGCTGATGAGGGCCAGCGACGTGCCCTGGAGCGTGAGCACATCCTCCTTCAGGTGGATCGTCGTTGGCTTGTCCCGGACGGTCGTGGTAACGTCGGCGCCATCGCGCTTGATGACCACCTTGCCGGCCGCGCTTTCCACCACCGCCGCGATCCAGCGGCCCTCCGCGTCCGGGGTGATGGTGACGGTGGATTCGGCGGCCTGCCCCGCGACAGCGGTCACCGTCTTGCTCTCAAACGTGCCGTCGGTCTTCCAGGTGAAGGTGTGCGTGACGACGCGTTCTTCATTCACGAAGAAAACGAACGTTCCCTCGTCGGAGAAGCCGGAGAGGGGAAGGGGTTGGGAGAAGGCGGGGGCGGCGGCCAGGACGGCAAGCGCGAGGCAAAGGAATATGCGGGGCATGTCTTATATTACCCGCTAGAAGCGGTTTTATTTTGCGGCTTAGTTAAACGTGGCGGCTTTACTGCCTGCGGGGCGACCGGTCCCTTACTTTACCCTCGCGGCTCAGTACGGCGCCTTAGCAGCCCGTGGTAGAAGTCGTTTTGCCGCCAAACCGGAACGTAGAATCAGTGGGTTGCAGGCCGTTTTTCGAAGATTTTGGACTTCTACCACGGGCTGTTAGGGCAGCAGCCGCTATTTTGCTAGTGCGGCCGTTGGAGGAACGAGGAACCGGGTAAACGCGACGCGAGATGGCAGACCGTGCGAGTCAGAGGAGCGACCGCCTATTAACCGGACAGAAAAGTCCGCTATTTCCGGCGACGCCATTGCCAAGGCCTGAATGAGCCTTATATCCGCGCCTTGATCGGCAAGGGCGAAGCCGCAAGCGGGGCGCAGCACGTGAGGATGGGCGAGCAGGGGCAGGAAAGTTCTCGCAGGGCCAAATTGACGGTTGAAATGGTGGAACGGCTTTGCGCTGCTCACTTAGGAGCGGAACAAGGCGCTGTTTTTGTTTGAATGGCTTTGTACAATGGTAGTGTGAAGTAAACCCCGCAGGGGGGCCGGAGATGAAACCCTCGACGCCACTCCAATCGATCATCGATCCTTTTGTAAAGGGCATCGGCGGGGAACTGATTTCCAAGCTGGTTGGCAATAACAGCCCGCCTTTTAGCGCAGACTATCTGTTTCGGCGCTACAACGTTATCGCGGAGCTGAAGGCACTCCAAGCGGACAGCTTCGGCGCTCCCCTTTGCAGAAAACTGGGAGCCCGCATGGGCGACTGGCTCAGGAACAGCCGTTTGTTGCCTTATGGCACAACCCGGTTCGACAGCAGCCGCCTCTCGCCGGAGAGCCAGAACGAAATGTTCGACGTGATAGCGGCACCGCTGAAGAATCACGTCGTATACTCTGCCAGCAAGCAGATCGAGAGCACGAAAGAAATTCTCAGTATGCCCGATGCTAAGGGCCTCTTGTGGGTGGCTAGCGACGGCAACGAGGCTCTCCAGCCCGACGCCGTTTGGTTCCTTCTGAAGCGCATCCTCCAGAAGAAGCACGAAAACGGAGCACCCTGCTACTCGAACATTCACGGTTTGGCATACTTCAATCCGCGGATGCTGGTTGAGATGCCTCAGTCTAAGCGGCCGGCGCTGATTTGGTTCAGCGGTCCTCGCCAACCGGAGGATCAGCAGATGGGGGCCTGCCTGCGGGAGCTATGCGCGGCCTGGCCTCAGTACGTATCTTGGGCACAAGGGGTCCCGGTCCGGCCGATGGATGCAAAGACGGTATCGCCTGACGGTCTTCGGTTCTTGGGCGTACCGCGGCGGATGCCGAGGATTCAGGTGGGCGATCCCTTTAGACACGTACCTCGCTGAAGGTCGAGCCGGGGATTGACAGCACCCGGCAAACGGCATAGGATTAACGCGGTTACCCTAATAATTTCTGCGGGGGCTTACTACAGGGTTTGGTAACGCCAAGAGGCCTTGCCGTGCGTCTGTTCTCTGTTGCGATTCTCACCTTGGTCGTCTCGTGTTGGGCATTTGGCCAGACCTACACGATTAGCACCGTGGCGGGGGGCGGTTCGTCCTTCGGCGACAACGGCCAGGCCACCAGCGCCCAGTTGAACGATCCTTGGCGCGTCGCCGTGGACGCCCTTGGAAACCTGTACATCGCCGACACCGGCAACTACCGCGTGCGCAAGGTCGCGAACGGGGTGATCACCACCGTGGCCGGAAATGGGACGCAGGGCTTCAGCGGCGACGGCGGCCCGGCCACCAGCGCACAGTTGGGCAGTCCCTTCGGCGTAGCCGTGGACTCTGCCGGCAACCTGTACATCGCCGACGAAGGTAAGAACCGCGTCCGCAAGGTCTCGAATGGGGTGATCACCACCGTGGCGGGAAACGGGGTGGGAGGCTTCGGTGGCGACGGCGGCCCGGCCACCAGCGCACAGTTGCTGTTTCCCTTCGGCGTGGCCGTGGACTCTGCCGGCAACCTGTACATCGCCGACACTGGCAACAACCGTATCCGCAAGGTCTCAAACGGGGTGATCAGCACCGTGGCGGGAAACGGGACGGCAGGCTTCGGCGGCGACAATGGCCCTGCCATCAGCGCGCAGTTGCAGGGTCCTGGGGGCGTCGCTGCGGATTCCGCTGGTAACGTGTACGTCGCCGACAGCAATAACAGCCGCATTCGCAAAGTCTCGAACGGGGTGATCACCACCGTGGCAGGCGGTGGCCGTGGCGACAACAGCCCGGCCACCAGCGCCGGGTTGGGTGCCATCGATGTCGCGGTAGACTCCGGTGGCAACCTGTACATCGCCGACGGCTACAACAGTATCCGCAAGGTTTCGAACGGGGTGATCACCACCGTGGCCGGAAACGGGACGTTTGGCATTGGCTTCAGCGGCGACAGCGGCGACGGCGGCCCGGCCACCAGCGCCGGGTTGTACTATCCGCAGGGCGTGGCCGTGGATGTCGCCGGCAAAGTTTACATCGCCGACGAGTTTCACTCGCGCATCCGTGTTTTGACGCCATCCGGCCCCTCCTGCACGGCTTCCGTTGCTCCGCTCGCTTTGTCCCCTGCTGCTTCGGGCGGGAACCTCACCCTGACCATCCAGACCAGTACGTCGTCCTGCGCTTGGGCAATTCAGAGCCTGCCGGACTGGATTACGTTTTCCGGAAACGTCGTTGGAACCGGTAGTGGAAGCATTACGCTCATTGTGGCCGCGGATACCGGGGCGTCGCGCGCGGCCACCGTGTCAGTTGCTGGACTCCCGGTGCAGGTCAACCAGCAAGGCGGCTACGTGGCTTGCAGCTACGCTGTCAGCCCCGGCGATCAGGCTTTTCCGGCGGCTGGGGGACCCGGGTCCGTCGCCGTTACGGCCACAAGTGGTGCCACGAGTGGGTGCTCTTGGACCGCCACCAGTAACGTGACTTGGATCACTTTCAGCGGCGGCGCATCCGGTATGGGCAACGGCACGGTTACCTATCAGGTGGCGGCTAACACAGGGGGTGCGCGATCTGGCAACCTCACTATCGCCGGGCTTCCGTTTGTCGTGGAGCAGAGTGGGGCCGTGATCGGATCTGGAAACATGGCTGGAAACTGGCAGTTCTCGGCGCGATCAAACATGTTCGGGCTTGCATTTTCCGTGACAGGACAAATCGCCCAAACGGGAAATAGCGTCTCCGGTCAACTTTCAATTACGGGAACGTCCTGCGCAACCACAGCGACCTTCACCGGAACACTTTCGAGCAGTGGCGTGCTGACGATGAACCTGAATGAAAACGGGCAGGTGGTGGTGTTTTCCGGAACGCTGGCGTCAGACGGAAACTCTGCCAGCGGCACGTATAGTGCACCGTCGGGCGGTTGCACGAACGGCGACAAAGGGACATGGTCCGGTCAGCGCGTTTCCACATCCAGCGGTATTGTTGGCGGCGTGATATCAACGGTGGCCGGAAATGGCAGTGCGGGATTCACGGGCGATGGCGGCCCCGCAACGAGCGCCAAATTGAGCGACCCGAGCGGGGTGGCCATCGACGGGGCAGGCAATATCTACATTGCGGACGACAGCAACAACCGCATTCGTAAGGTGTCTCCCAACGGGACTATAACCACGGTCGCTGGCACCGGTATCGCTGGCTATTCCGGTGACGGTGGGCCCGCAACCGACGCCCAGTTGAATATCGGATCGTTCGGCACCCCGAGTTCGATAGGAGTCGATGGCGCAGGCAATCTTTACATCGCCGACAGCAGCAACCAACGTATCCGCAAGGTGTCCACGAACGGGACCATCACCACGGTTGCCGGCAACGGTACACGTGGCTTTTCTGGCGATGGTGGACCGGCAACCAGCGCGGAGCTGCAGTTCCCCTGGCAAGTGGCCGTCGATAGCCTCGGGAGCCTTTATATTTCGGATTACGGCAACCAACGAATCCGCAAGGTATCCACTAGCGGGATCATCACTACAGTCGCCGGCAGCGGTACTGCCGGCTTTTCTTGGTCCGATGATGCGGGCGTACCGGCTACTAGCGCCCAGTTGCACTGGCCCGAAGGCATAGCCCTTGACAGTGCGGGGAATTTATACATCGCCGATTACGAGAACAACCGCATCCGCAAAGTATCTGGCGGGGTCATTACGACGGTTGCGGGCGACGGCTCTCCGGACTTGGGTTGGTTTTCCGGCGATGGTGGACCAGCAACTAGCGCCACACTGAGTAATCCGACTGGGGTAGCCGTGGATGGCGCCGGGAATCTATATATCGCGGAAGCTGGCAGCGAGCGCGTTAGACAGGTCTCAGCAAGCGGGATCATCACAACAGCAGCGGGTAATGGCAGCGGTGGCTTTTCCGGTGACGGTGGACCAGCAGTCGCTGCCGATTTGACCCCTGATGGCATAGGTGTCGATATGAAGGGGAACCTGTACATCGCAGGCGTGGAGCGCGTCCGTATCGTTCAGATTCCTTCCACAAACGCTCCTGGCATTTCCGGCATTGAAAATGGTGCCAGTAATTCAAGCGGTCCAATAGTCCCCGGCGAGATCGTGGTTCTCTACGGTTCCGGCATCGGTCCCGCGCAACTTGTGAAGGCCGCTCCGGACAGCGGCGGTTCCTACGGTACGCAACTTGCCAACGCCAGCGTGTCGTTCAACGGCATAGCCGCTCCTATGATTTACGCGTGGACCACGCAGACCGCCGCCATAGTGCCGTACGGGATCACCGGTGCGAGCGCTCAAGTGACCGTTACGTACCAAGGCCAGACAAGCGCGGCCTTCTCAACGTCCATCGCTTCCTCGGCGCCGGGGATCTTCACGTATGATTCTTCCGGCCAGGGGCCGGCGGCTGCCATCAACCAGGACGGCATCACCGTCAATACCGCCGCGACTCCCACCAAGATCGGCGACATTATTTCGCTCTATGCGACCGGAGAGGGCCAAACCACACCGACCGGCGTGGATGGCAAGCCCGCATCGGTTCCATACCCCTACCCCAATCTGCCTGTGACGGTCACGGTCGGCGGCCAGAACGCACCCGTGAAATACGCGGGTGGCGCGCCGGGGATGGTGGCCGGGTTGATGCAGGTAAACGTTCAGGTCCCCACTGGCATTCCGACCGGCAATGGCGTTCCAGTCGTACTGCGGGTTGGCAACGTCTTCAGTCAGGGGGGTGTGACAATCTCTGTTCGCTAGCGGGGCTCATTTGGAGAGGTGGCCACGCCTGGCGTATGCAGTGTCGCCCTCGCGGAGTGATTGGGCATATCCGGCTCATGCCCGGAAGGTGGGCTATTGGTCGCGTAATTTGCATCTCGTAGGTGGTATAGTGTTGGGCATGCCACATTTCAGGCTCAGTTGCCGACTGTGGCGACACTCCCCAAGGCAAGCGGCAGGACCGCCAGGGCTATGCATCCAGATATTCACAGACTTGTTGTAATAGCGAAATATATTTTGGAGCGAGCGGCCAAACTTCAGGCGGAGAGCAACGAGGTGAGCTTATCCATCTCACTGTTACTCATGCACGATGCAGTCGAACTTCTGATGGTCGCGGTTTCCGATCACCTACAACTTCCTAAGAAGCAGCGTGAGTTTATGGCTTTCTGGCCCGAAATCAAGGAGGCTGGGCACCCCGAGCCGCCGGATCTCGTCAAAATGGGGCAATTAAACAAGCTTCGCGTCGGCTTCAAACACTACGGCACCCTGCCGCACTCACAGACTGTACGTGATCTTCTCCCCAGGGTGCGAGCGTTTTTTGAGAATGTGCTGAAAGATTATTGCGGACTCAGCTATTCGGACGTGTCGCTTATTGACCTTGTGCCGGATCCAGAGGTGTGTTCCATGCTCCATGACGCCCAGAACAAATTCTCGTCAGGAGACAAACCGGAGGCACTCAAGACCCTTAGAATTGCGCTTCGCAAAGTGGAGCACCCGAACGGGAAGGACCTACCATTGCTGCAAGCGCCGGCTAAACCTAGGCTCCCAAGCGAAATGGATAGGGCTGGATTGGGACAATACTTGGACCAACTCCATTCCTTTTTGGGGGAGTCTGCCCTCCGAACGAACGCAATAATGCTTGGTGTCGATCCGGTTCGTTACGCCTCCTTTGCCCGAAACACTCCGAATATCGTGTGGAGTGCCTCAGGTATACCAACGACGATTCTTTTGAGCACTTACGAGGCAGTTTCAGAACGCGACTTTACTGAGATGATCGACTTCCTGATCGATTACGCTCTAAAAGTGAGCGAAGCCTATTCATAAATCCCGCCGTTGCGCGGCAAAAGCTGCTCAAGCGGCTTTGCCCGTTGCACAAACGACCCTTATGAAACACGGCACGGGCTGCGCCGTCCAGGGGCCCGTTGAGTTATCGGTCCAGGGGCGAAAAAAAACAGCTGAATCCAAGCCACACGCCATTCGCCCGTTGTGACGCTCTGTTTGGTCACGCCGCTTTTGGATCCACGGACTTCAGGAGCGGACCAACGGCCAGGTCCTCGTCGAGCAGCGGCCAGTGAATTCCGTAACCGGATGGAGACAGTTCAGCGCGGCTTCGCTCGAGCCAACTTGCTCGGCCTAGCGTGGGGGAACACTTCTCCCACGGGATGCTATATGTGCCGCTGCCGGTTGTAATCGTGAGCGCGTCTGGTGTCGGCGCGATGGACCTGGCGAGAATCGGCATGGTCTTAGGAATCGTCAACAAGTATCCCACGCGCAAGCAAGTGTCGAGACGCCCGGCACGGGTCCGCAAACCGGAAGTCTCGACACGGCACGCATGAGTGCGTCGCATGAGTGCGTGCGCCACGTTAAACTGAAGAAAGCACACCCCCTATGGCCACACCCGACGACCGCCGGAAGGCGCTCGAAGACATCCTGGCGCAGCGTGTACTCGTCCTCGACGGGGCCATGGGGACCATGCTGCAACAACAGCGGCTGACCGCCGACGACTTCGGCGGCGCGGCGCTCGAAGGGTGTAACGAGAACCTCGTCCGCACCCGGCCGGATGTGGTGCTCGGCATCCATCGCGCTTACTTGGAAGCCGGGGCGGATGTGGTCGAGACCAATTCCTTCGGGGGCGCGAAGCTCGTGCTCGCCGAGTACGGGCTCGCGGACGATGCCTACGAATTGAATTTCACCGCGGCGAAGCTGGCGCGGCAGGCGGCGGATGAATTCTCGCGGTTCGTCGCCGGGTCCATGGGGCCAACCACCAAGGCCATCACGGTCACCGGCGGCGTCACATTTCCGCAACTGGTCGAGAACTTCTACCAACAGGCCAAGGCGCTGGTGGCGGGCGGCGCGGATATCCTCCTGGTCGAAACCTGCCAGGACACGCGCAACGTCAAGGCGGCGCTGGTTGCGATCGAACGTCTGCGCGGCGAAGTGGGCCGGCCCATTCCCACCATGGTCTCGGGCACCATCGAGCGAATGGGCACCATGCTCGCGGGGCAGACAGCGGACGCGTTCTGCGCTTCGGTGGCGCATGCCGACCTGCTTTCCATTGGCCTCAACTGCGCTACCGGGCCGGAGTTCATGACGGACCACATACGCACCATCAGTGAGATGGTCCCGGTGCGCGTCTCGTGCTATCCCAACGCGGGGCTGCCCAACGAGGATGGCCAGTATCTCGAAACGCCCACCACGCTCGCGGCGCAGCTTGAACGGTTCATCGAGAACGGCTGGCTCAACATGGTGGGCGGCTGCTGCGGCACCACCGACGCGCACATCCGGGCCATCGCGCAGATGGCGCACGGCAAGCGGCCGCGGCGGCTGGCCACGCGCTCGCACCGCGCCTATTATTCGGGCATCGAGCTGGTGGAGGCCGAAGAGAGCAACCGGCCGCTGATCGTGGGTGAGCGCACCAACGTCATCGGAAGCCGGCTGTTCAAGAACATGGTGGCGGAGGAGAAGTGGGAAGAGGCCACCGAGATCGCGCGCTGGCAGGTCCGCAACGGCGCGCACATTGTGGACGTGTGCCTGCAAAGCGCCGATCGCGACGAGATCGCCGACATCCCGCCGTTCTACGAGAAGCTCATCCGCAAGATCAAGGCGCCGCTCATGATCGATACCACCGATCCGAAAGCGGTCGAGCTGGCGCTCACGTATTGCCAGGGCAAGAGCATCATCAACTCCATCAACCTGGAGGATGGCGAGGAGAAGTTCGCGCGCATCTGCCCCCTCGCCAGGCGCTACGGCGCGGCCCTGATCGTGGGCTCGATCGACGAGGACAAGCAGCAGGCGCAGGCGTTCACGCGCGAGCGCAAGCTGGCGGTGGCGGAGCGATCGGTGAAGCTGCTCACCGAGAAGTACGGCATTCCCCCCGAGGACATCATCATCGATCCGCTGGTGTTCCCCTGCGCCACGGGCGACGCCAACTACATCGGCGCGGCGGTGGAAACCATCGAAGGCGTGCGGCTGGTCAAGGAGAGGCTGCCGTACATAAAGACGGTGCTGGGAATTTCCAACGTCTCTTTCGGCCTGCCGGCGGCGGCGCGCGAGGTGGTGAACTCGGTCTTTCTTTATTACGCGACCAAAGCGGGGCTGGATCTGGCCATCGTCAACGCGGAGAAGCTGGAGCGGTTCGCGTCGATTCCGGAAGAAGAGCGCCGCCTGGCGGAGAGCCTCCTCTTCAATACGCCGCCGGTGGACGCCGAAGACGAATCGCTGCGCACCGCGCCCGAGGACTGGCGCGCGCAGACGGCGGAGCAGAAGGCCGCCATCAACCAATGGCATATCGCCGCCGTCACGGAGCATTTTCGGAAGACCGGCAAGCGCGTCAAACAGCGCGCCGCGGACCTTCCGCTAGACCAGCGCCTGGCAAATTATGTCATCGAAGGGACGAAGGACGGGCTCATCGCGGACCTCGACCGCAAACGCGCCGAGGGCACCGCGCCCCTGGACATCGTCAACGGTCCGCTGATGGCCGGGATGTCCGAAGTCGGCCGCCTGTTCAACAACAATGAGCTGATCGTGGCCGAAGTGCTGCAATCGGCGGAAGCCATGAAGGCCGCCGTGAACCATCTCGAACAGTTCATGGAAAGAGCGGACACGGCCGCGCGCGGCAAGGTGATCCTGGCCACAGTGAAGGGCGACGTCCACGACATCGGCAAGAACCTGGTGGAGATTATCCTGGCCAACAACGGCTACCAGGTGATCAACCTGGGGATCAAGGTGCCGCCGGAGGCGCTGATCCGCGCCTGCCAGGAGTACCAGCCGGATGCCATCGGGCTTTCCGGCCTGCTGGTGAAGAGCACCCAGCAGATGGCGATCACGGCGGGCGATTTCAAAACTGCCGGCATCACCGTGCCGCTGCTCGTGGGTGGCGCGGCGCTGTCGGAGAAGTTCACCCGCACCAGGATCGCGCCGGCTTATGGCGAGGCCGTGTGTTACGCCAAAGACGCCATGACCGGGCTGAGCCTCATGAACGCCATCATGGACCCGGAGAAGCGCGCGGCGGTGCTGGAGAGGCATAGGGCGGGAGAGACTGCTGCTGCGGCGGAAACACCGGCGGCAAGGGGGTGCCCTCTGGGCCCGGCGTTACTGACGCGCAGCACCAAGGTGCGGACCGCCATTCCCATTCCGGCGGCGCCTTATCTCGAGCGCAAAGTGCGCGACGTTCCGCACCTAGCCGAAGTGTGGAGTTACATCAATCCGTTCATGCTCTATGGGCGGCACCTGGGCTATAAGGGGAATTTTGAAAAGGCGCTGGTGGAGCACGAGGCCAAGGCGCTGGAGCTATTTCACAACGTGGAGCAGGTGAAGCGGGAAGCCGCGCGGTTCATGAAAGTGAAAGTGGTGTGGCAATTCTTCGAAGCCGAACGCGACGGCAACGCCATCCAGTTGTTCGCGCCGGGCGGCGGCGCGCCCCTCCATACCTTCCGTTTCGGACGGCAGCCCCGCGAGAACGGACTGTGCCTGAGCGATTACATTCTGGATGCCGAAGAGGGCCGCCGCGACCACCTGGCGCTCTTCGTAGTCACAGCCGGCGCGGGCATCCGGGAACGGTCCGAGGAATGGAAACGGGCGGGCGAGTTCTTCAAAGCGCACGCCATCCAGGCGCTGGCCATCGAAACGGCCGAAGGCGCGGCGGAGTGGCTGCACCGTCGGATTCGCGAGGATTGGGGCTTCCCCGACGGGCCGGCTCTCACCATGCACGACCGGTTCACGTCGAAATACCGCGGCCGGCGTTACAGCTTCGGCTATCCGGCCTGTCCCAACCTGGACGACCAGCAGGGACTCTTCGCTCTGCTGCGCCCAGAGGACATCGACGTGCAGCTCACCGAAGGCATGATGATGGATCCCGAGGCCAGCGTGAGCGCGCTGGTATTCCACCACCCGGATTGCGCGTACTTCACGGCGGAGGAAGGTTAGGCACCAGGAGGATCTGGCTGGCGCAGCCCTTCTTTTCGACCTGGACGCGCGCCGGACCCGCCAACAGCTTGACCTGTTCGGGGTACCCGGCATCGAAAACGGAGACGCGATATTCTCCCCCGGCCAGGCCGTCGAAGACGAATCTGCCGTCGCGGCCGGATTGCGTGTAGCGCCGGCCCTGGCCGGAGTTCAGTTCGAGGACGACGCCGGGCGCCGGAGACTTTATTTTTTCCGGATCGTGCGCCCTGTCCAGATCGCGCTGGTAGAACTCGTCGGAAGTCACGAACCCTTCGAGCCGCGCCGATTCGTCGCCGCCGTTCCGATAGAAGAAAAGATAGGCCAGATCGTCTCCGGCATCGGACAACCTGCGGTTTCGGTAGCACACGCTGGTATTGATGCGGTCCGTTTCCTCGTCCTCGTCGGCATACACCAGGTACGTCTCGCCTTCCTGGAAGTCGTAGCCGCAGTCGCCGGAATCGGTCCAGACTTCCACGGACTCCTCTCTTTCGCCGCGAAACGCGGTCTTCACCTGGAAGCGCACGCGTCGTCCCTGGGCGACAATCGAATAGAAGAGTCTGGCGATGTCGTCGCTGGTTTTGGCCGCGGCCAACCGGCGCTTGTAGTATTCGGGGAGGTCCATGCCCGCCAACTGCTGGCTCAACGGCAGAGACGAGGACTTCGAAGGGTTCCAGCGATTCAGGAAGTTCGGCTGGACCGATTCGACCGTCCCGATGAACACCCGGTCGGCCACCGCTGCTTCATGGCAAGCCGACAACGTCAACAAACACTGGCAAGCCGGCAGCGGAGTTGGTATCGACAGTAATGACACCGACAGCGCGCGCCGCATGGCTTCATCCTAGCATTGGGGACACCGGCGGCAAGACCGCCGGCGCTACAACGTGCTACTATTCAAAGGGATACGCTCCGGCTGTGGAAGCTCGTCCTTTCCCGAAATGAACCGCTTTATTACATGAATCTACGCTCTCTTTTCAGCCTGTTCTCGTCGGACCTGGCCATTGACCTGGGAACGGCCAACACCCTGGTCTTCGCCAAAGGCAAAGGGATCGTCGTCAACGAGCCCTCCATCGTCGCCATCAACAAGAATAACGGTGAGATCGAAGCCGTCGGCAAGGAAGCCAAGGAAATGCTGGGGCGCACGCCCGGCAATATCGTCGCCATCAAGCCGATGAAAGACGGCGTCATCGCCGATTTCAAAGTCACCGAGCGCATGCTGAATTACTTCATTCAGAAGGCGCACGGGCGCAAGGTGCTGGTCCATCCGCGCATCGTCATCGGGGTGCCGAGCGAAATCACGCAAGTGGAAAAGCGCGCGGTCATGGATTCGGCGTACCGCGCCAAGGCCAGTGAAGTGCACCTGGTGGAACAGTCCATGGTGGCGGCCATCGGCGCGGGGCTGCCCATCACCGAGCCTTCCGGCAACATGGTGGTGGATATCGGCGGCGGCACCACGGACGTGGCCGTGATCTCGCTCTCCGGCATCGTCTACTCGCGCTCCGTGCGCGTGGCGGGCAACGAGATGGACGAAGCCATCATGCAGTTCCTCAAACGCAAGTACAACCTGCTGATCGGCGAGCGCACGGCGGAGGCCATCAAGATCGAGGTCGGCTCCGCCTTCCCGCTGGACAAGCCCCTCCACATGGAGATCAAGGGGCGCAACCTGATCGAAGGCGTGCCCCGCACCATCACCATCGACGACAGCGAGATTCGCGAGTCGCTTTCGGAGTGCGTGGCCACCATCATCAACGCCATCCGCGTGGCGCTCGAGCGCACGCCGCCCGAGCTGAGCGCGGACATCAGCGACCGCGGCATCGTGCTTACGGGTGGCGGAGCGCTGCTGAAGAACCTGGACAAGCGCATCCGGGAAGAGACCGGCCTGCCGGTGTCCATCGCGGACGATCCGCTGGCTTCAGTGGTGCTGGGGACGGGCCGCATGCTCAGCGATTTCCGGCTGCTGCGGAAGATTTCGATAGACTAGGAACAGAAGGCGGCCCGGGAGCATGGAGTCGTTTCTCAACCGGTACCGGAGCATCACCATCCTGCTGCTGGCGATCTTGGCGCAGCTCGTCCTGGTCGCCTTTCAGGTCAAGAACGATCGGGACGTGCGCATGATCCGCGTCTGGACGGTGACGGCGGTCACGCCCGTGGCGCGGATGGTGGAAGCTCTGCGCGGCGGCAGCTCGGGCCTGATCCGCAATTACGTTCTGCTGCATGATGCGCACGAGGAAAACCGCCGGCTTCAGGAAGAAGTCGGCCGCCTCAAGCTGGATAACAATTTTCTGAAGAACGAGCTCAACATGACGGATCGCGCCAAGGTGCTGGCGGTGTTTCAGTCGCACACGCCCTCCCGGACGGTAGCGGCCACGGTCATCGGGATCGGCGCGGGCACGAACTCCAAGGTGGTGTTCGTGGATCGCGGCACGGCGTCGGGCGTCGAACGGGGAATGGCGGTGGTGACGCCGGACGGAATCGTCGGCAAGGTGATTGCGGCATACCCTATGGCATCGGCGGTGCTGCTCATTACCGACCCGGATTTTGCGGCGGGGGTGGTCTCGCAGAAAGGGCAAGTGCGCGGCACGCTCAAGGGGCAGGGAACGCCCACCTGCAAGGTAGACTATGTGCCTTTCGAGGAGAAGGTGGAACCCGGCGAATGGCTTTACACCTCCGGTGACGACCGCATCTTCCCGCGCGGGTTTCCCGTGGGCCTGGTGAAGGTGGTGCGCAGCGCGCAGCCGTTCAAGGAGATTCTCGTCGATCCCAGCGGCATGGCGCGGGGCCTCCAGGACGTCCTGATTCTGGTGGAAGGCGTGCACCAGGCGATTCCGGACGCGCCCCCGGTGAACCAGCCGGTTTTCATCGGCCCGCCGCCGCCCGCCGACACCGTGAAGCCGCCGGATAACGCTGGGAACGCCCCTCCCGGCGCGCCCGCGGGGACTGAAGCGGACAAGCTGCGCGCCCAGTACAAGGATATCGGCGATGCGCAGGGCCACAAGTTCGGAGAAGGAACGCCGGGTTCGAAGGCGCCGGATTTCAACTTGAAGTTGCCGGGCCCAGTGGGCACCCCGGCATCCAAGCCTGCCGGGCCGCCCGGAGGCGCGTCCCACCCGTGAGCTACTCCGGCGGGCACATTCTGCTCAGCAGCCAGCGCGAAGGCCAGATATCGCGGTTTCCCGCCTGGGTCATGCTGATGGTGCCTCTGGCCGCCATTCTCTTCCAGGTGTACGTTCCTCTGTTCTTCCAGTTTCTGAGCTTTCTGGAGATGCCGTTGCTGGTGGTGGTGTACTTCGCGCTGACGCGGCGGAGCCAGGTGGGCGGCTTGCTGTTGGGCGCCCTGGTGGGGTTGGCGCAGGATTCGCTTTCCAAGAACCCGCTCGGCCTGCTCGGCATTGTGAACACGCTGGTGGGTTATTTCGCGGCCTCGGTGGGTCTGCGCCTGGATGTGGACCACCCCCTGATCCGGCTGCCGCTGACGTTTTTCTTCTTTCTCTTTCACCAGTTGTTCTACTGGTTGATGGTTCGGGCGCTGCTCGGACAACAACTGGCGTTCGAAGCCCAGAAGACGCTGGTCCTGGGCCTGCTGAACGCCGTGGTGGGGGTTTCGCTGTTCCACTTCCTGGACAAGCTGAGGAAGGCTACGTGAACCGCGCGGAATCCGGTAAAATCGTAGGTGAGCGAACCTTTCAGGCACCCTTGTGATCCTGCCGCGGGCCGACCCAAATCTCGAAACGCGCCTCTCCGATAAGCCGCCCCTGCACGACGACACGCGGTTCGCGGCGGGGAAGATCGCCGTTTTTCAGTACGTCACGGTGGCCGTCTTTCTGTTCCTGATTTCGGGCTTCTGGAGGCTCCAGGTGCAGAACCCGGACTTCTACGGCGTGCGCGCCCAACAAAACAGCATCAAGTCGGTGCCGATCCTCGCGCCGCGCGGGCGCATCCTTGATCGCGACGGCCGCGTGATCGTCGATAACCATTCATCCTTTACTTTGCTTTTGGCCAGGGAGTCGTTGAAAGAAGAGCATCTCAGGCCCATAGCGCAAGGGCTGGACCTCGATTACAACGATCTCGAGGCGCGCGTCCGGCGCTTCCGATCGCGGCCCCGCTACGAGCCCATCGCACTCAAGGAAGAGATGACTCCGGCGGACCTGGCCTTTGTCGATTCGCACCACGATTTCTTCCCCGAGCTGGTGGTCATTTCCGCGCAGCCCCGCCTCTATCCGCAGAACGGCATGCTGGCGCACGTCATCGGCTACACCGGTGAAATCAGCGAGCCGGAACTGGATTTGCCGGAGTTCGCGAAGTACGAGCCCGGCGCCGTGATCGGCAAGTTCGGGATCGAGCGCCAGTACAACGATTGGCTGATGGGCGTGGACGGCCAGCGGCAGGTCGTGGTCGATAACCGCGGACAGGTGCGGCAGGTGCTCGCCACCAAGCCGGCTATTGCCGGCAAGGACCTCCAGATCACCATCGACCTGGACCTGCAAGCCGTCGCCGAGCTGGCCATGGAGGGACGCAATGGCGCGGTGGTGGCTCTCGATCCGCGAAACGGAGAAGTGCTGGCCATGGTGAGCCGGCCCGCTTTCGATCCCAACAAGTTCGCCGTGCGGATCAAGACGAAAGATTGGAAAGAGATCCGCGACAACCCGGACAACCCCATGCTCAACCGCGCCATCCAGGCGCAACTGGCGCCGGGGTCGACGTTCAAGCCCATTGTGGCTCTGGCGGCGCTCGAGACGGGGACCATCGATGACCGGTTCACCGTGCATTGTTCGGGCGGCGTGACGCTCTACGGCCACTACTACCACTGCGTGGAGAAGCACGGGCACGGCACCCTGGCGCTGCATAACGCCATTGTGCGTTCGTGCGACGTGTACTTCTACACCATTGGCAACAAGCTCGGAATCGACAACCTCTCTTTTTACGCGGACCTGGTGGGTTTCGGGGAGAAAACCGGCATCGACCTGCCGCATGAAGCCGAGGGGACAGTTCCCTCGGAGCAGTGGAAGCTGCGCAACTTCCGGACGAAGTGGTATGCGGGTGAGACGATTCCGGTGGCCATCGGGCAGGGCGCGCTGACGGTAACGCCGCTGCAACTCGCCCGCGCCTACGGTGGGATTGCGATGGGCGGCAAGTGGCGCAAGCCGCACCTGACGAAGACGCTGGACCCGGCCGACAAGCCGGTGGAGTGGAGCTTCACCACGGACAACTGGAAGGATGTTATCGACGGGATGTACGGCGTGGTGAACGAAGGCGGCGGAACCGGCGTGCGTGCGCAACTGCCGCACGACGAAGTCTGCGGAAAAACCGGAACGGCGCAGCTCGCATCCAACGATTTCCTGAAGGGCACCGCCGCCGGACAAAGCCAGAATATGAAGGATAACGCCTGGTTCGTGGGTTTTGCGCCGCGGCCGGCGCCGGAAATCGTGGTGGTGGCGCTGTTCGAGCATGGCGAGCATGGCCAGCTTGCGGCGCCCATTGTGCGCGATGTGTTGAAAGCGTACTTCGATAAGAAGGACAGACTGGCCGCCCTGCGCCAGCAGCAAGTGGCGGCGGGCTTTCCCCGGCCCCTGGCCCCCGGTCCCCGGCCCCAGTTCTAGTTATGTCCCGCTACCTCTCACCACGCGACATCGACTGGACGGTGCTGATCATCGCGCTGTTCTTATGCGCCGTCGGCGCCCTGCAAATCTACAGTGCCACTCGGGACACCGAGTTCCAAAGCTCCTGGTGGAAGCAGATCGTTTATGTGCTCGGCGGGCTGCTGCTGATGTGGATCGCGGCGGCGGTGGATTACCACACCCTGCTGCACTGGGTTCCCGCGATGTACGTCGGCTCGGTGGTGGGGCTCCTGCTTACATATGTAATCGGGCAGAGGTCCGGCGGAGCGCGCCGCTGGATTCCGCTGGGAGCGGGAATCCACCTGGAGGTATCGGAATTCGCAAAACTGGTGATAATATTGTTGGTAGCCCGCTACTTGGCTGACGTGAAAGTGGACGTACTGGAAATTCGGGAAGTGCTCAAGCTGGCGGGCCTGGTGGCGATTCCCACGGTTCTGGTTTTGAAGCAGCCGGACCTGGGCACCTCAGTAGCGTACCTCGCAATTCTAGTTGCGGGCGCGTTTCTGGCGGGACTGCGTTGGAAGTACGTGGCCGCCATTGCCGTAGTGGCGGTCATCGTGGTTCCGGTGAGTTGGCAGCACTTCCTGACGGACTATCAGAAGGCGCGGTTGGTGAGTTTTATGGATCCCGAGCGGGACCCGCAAGGCAAAGGGTACCAGTTGATCCAATCCCAGATAGCGGTTGGGTCGGGCGGGATGTTCGGCAAGGGAGTCACCAAGGGAACTCAGACCCAGCTTCGCTTTCTGCCCGTGCCTCACAAGGATTTCATTTTCTCGGCCTTTGCCGAGGAGCATGGGTTTGCGGGCGTGGTGGTGTTGTTGGCGTTCTTCTTTGTGCTCATCATGCGCATCGTCCAGAATGCGCAGACCGCGCCTGATCGAGCCGGTATGTATATCTGCATGGGGGTTGCGTCCCTCCTCCTGTACCATGCGTTGGTGAACGTCGGGATGGTGGTGGGATTGATGCCGGTTACCGGCATTCCGCTTCCCTTCATGAGTTACGGTGGTTCCAGTATCTGGACAGATTTCTTGGCTCTGGGGCTGGTCAATAACGTTCGCCTCAGAAGGTTTGTAAACTAGCCGGGCGCGGGCCCACCGGGTACCCCGTCCGGAAAAAGAAATTGTTGGGGAGCCTGTAGAGACCCTCGGGATGGTGGCGTGCAAACGCTTTCCCCAAAGAGGAGCGGTTCCCGGCCGGACGGTGTATGAGGAATGTCGCTCCGCCTCCGGCCAGCGTGAGCTTGTAACGAGTTTGACTTTCGTTCCCCGGTGACACGGGGGATTCGAGACCACGCAGGGCGCCCGCCTTCCCGTATACCCTCTCCATGCCCCATGGGAGGCAGTCGATGTCAAAGGAATTAGTGATCTCGGCAACCCGCCACGAGACGCGGGTGGCGATCATCGAAGACGATCAACCAGTCGAAGTTTATCATCAGCGCGAAAACGAGTATTCGCTCGCCGGGAGCATCCACAAAGGCAGGGTGACGCGGGTGCTGCCGGGCATGCAATCGGCATTCGTCGATATCGGCCTGGACCGCGACGCGTTTCTGTACGTTTCGGATTTCTTCGAAGACAACGAGGAGTACGACAAGATTGTGACCAGCGTGGAGGACAAGGTCCTCAAGCTGGACCGCGCTCCGCAGGGCGGAGTGCCGGGCGCCGCGCCGGGCACGCCGCCTGCCGCTCCGGCGCCGGCGAGCGTCCCGGCCGCGCCTGACGAGGAGGCGCCCGAAGCCGTGGCCGAGCCGGCCGCGGGGGGCCCCCTGAGCCCCGCGCCCGCGAGCGCTGTTCCGATACCCGATCCGCGGCGCGACGACCGCGACCGCCGAGGACGCCGCTCGCGCCGGCGCCGCGGGCAAAAGGGCGGGGGCCGTGGCCTGCCGGACTCCAAGTACTTCTCGCCGCGTCCCGGCGGGGCGCCGGGTCCGGCGAGCGTACCGCCCGATGCCCCGGAATTACCCTCCGAGCCGCAACCGGCGGCAACCAGCCTCACCGACGAAGACGGGTTCTTCGTGCTTCCAGGTGAAACCTTGGCCAAGCACACGCCGCAGCCTTGGGAGGAAACGGAATCCGGCGAGCCGGCTTTCCCAGCCGCCCAGCCCGAGGAAGAGCCGGTTGAGATGCAGGCTCCCGCCGAACCACTGGCCGAAGCGGCCGTCGAGCCGGTCGCGGCGGAAGCCGTTGTCGAGCCGGAACCGGCGGAGAGCGTCGAGCCGCAGGCGGAACCAGCGGAGCCCGTGGAAGCCGCCGGGCCCGAGACCGTCGTCGAGGAAGAGGGCCCCGAGCCGGCCCGCATTCCCACCAGCCTGACCGCCGCCCTGCGCGAGCAGGGACCGCGCTATCTGCACCGCGTTTCCAGGCGCCTGCGGCGCAAGGGGCGGGATGGCCGTCCCATACCGGAAGGCCCCCGCGCTCCGCAGTACGAGCCGCGCCCGGAAGAAGGCGCCCCCGAGCAGCGCACCGCGCCGGCCGGCGTGCCGGGTGCAGAGAGTACTCCGCCCGGCGCCCCCCCCGGACGGCCGGAGAAAGCCCCCGGGCCATCCATCAGCGATTTGCTGAAAGAAGGCCAGGAAATCATCGTTCAGATCGCCAAGGAGCCGCTCGGTCAGAAGGGCGCGCGCATCACTTCGCACATCGCGCTGCCGGGCCGTTTCCTGGTCTACATGCCGACCGTGGATCACATGGGCGTGTCGCGCAAGATTCCGGGCGACGACGAGCGCGCCCGTTTGAAGCGCATCCTGCAGAACAACCGCACGGGGATTTCCGGCGGCTACATCGTGAGAACGGCGGGCGAAGGGCGCTCGGAAGAGGAGCTTCGCGCCGACATGATGTTCCTCTACAACCTGTGGCTGGACATGCGGCAGAAAGCCGAACGCCGGCCGGCGCCGGCGCTGATCCACCATGACCTGAACGTGGTGGAGCGGATTCTGCGCGACCAGCTCACCTCCAACTTCAAGAGCATCTGGGTGGATAACGAGGAGGTTTACGAGGGCGTGCTGCGGTTCGTCGAGCGGTTCCAGCCGGCCCTGGTGAATCGCGTGAAATTGTACACGCGCTCGAACCCGATCTTCGACGAGTTCGGCATCACCGCGGAGATGGAAAAGGCGCTGCGGCCGAAAGTCTGGCTGAAATCGGGCGGCTACATTGTGATCAACCAGACCGAAGCGCTGGTGGCCATCGACGTCAACACGGGCAAGTTCGTGGGCAAATCGCACCGGCTCGAGGACACCATCGTCAAGACCAACACCGACGCCATCAAGGAGATCGTGCGGCAGATCCGCCTGCGCGACCTGGGCGGCATCATCGTGGTGGACTTCATCGATATGGACGAGCGCAAGAACCGCCAGAAGGTGATGCAAACGCTGGAGGAAGCCATGCGGGCCGACCGCGCGCCTTACAAGATTCTCCAGTTCAACGATTTCGGGCTGGTGGCCATTACTCGCAAGCGGGTGAAGCAGAGCCTGGAACGCACGCTGTGCACACCGTGTCCGTACTGCGAGGGCGCGGGCTACGTCAAGAGCCCGCAGACGGTGGTGGGCGAAATCCTGCAGGAGGCGCACAAGATTGCCCGCTCCGTCGAGGGCGAG
Organism: Bryobacteraceae bacterium; assembly: GCA_049516835.1. Lineage (GTDB taxonomy): Bacteria > Acidobacteriota > Terriglobia > Bryobacterales > Bryobacteraceae > Fen-178. Next base: position 55,480 of record JBEKSR010000015.1, read on the forward strand.
GACGTGCTGCTGCGCGTGGCGCCCGAGGTGGCCAAGCTGCTCAAGTCCAACCGGAACACGTATCTTCAGGAACTGGAGGAGATTCTGGGCCGGACCGTAATCGTCAAGACCGACGCGCAACTTCACCAGGAGAAATTCGACCTGGCGTAGTGGGACAGACCATCGCCTTTCGTGGTCTGTTGGGATGGGCCTTCGGCCCGCGAAACTCCATGAAAAAGCACGGCTTGAACCGACGGGATGAGTGGTGGCAACACGTTCGGCGGGATGGGTGACACCTGAAACCGGGAAGTATACGCCTTGGGCCTGATCAGAGCGGCCTTTTCCTCTTCCCAGGAAAAGGTAGTTAGCGAATGGCCCGGAGCCGTCAAGGGCATGATTCTTTTCATCATGGCGGAGCTTCCCTTGACGGCGAGG